>CAMXOH010000093.1 GCA_947245485.1 uncultured Clostridia bacterium
AAACCTTCCGTAATCGTAATGAATAAATGGGATTTGATTGAAAAGGATACAAATACCATAAACAAGTTTGAAAACAAGCTCAAAGAAGATTTGAAGTTTATGGACTACTTCAAGTCAATCTATATCTCCGCAAAGACGGGACAGCGTACTGAAAAAATTCTTTCGCTCGTTGACGAGGTGTGCGCGCATTCTAAATTAAGAATACCCACGGGTACGCTTAACGACGTTATCTCGGACGCGGTACGCGCAAACGAACCGCCTTCGTACAACGGCAGAAGGCTTAAAGTTTATTACGCTTCTCAGGTTTCCGTCGCGCCCCCCACAATAGTTCTTTTCGTAAACAGTTGCGAACTTTTACATTTCTCTTACGAAAGGTTTCTTGAAAACACTTTGCGCAAGTCGTTTAACTTTTCCGGTACTCCTATAAAAATTTTAACGAGGGAGAAGAAGAACGATTAATATGAAAGAATTGTTCTTTACCGAAAACTGGTATTGGTTCTTGATTGCCGCAATCGCCTGTTATTTAATCGGTTGCTTCAATTTCGCAATATTGATATCCCGTATAAAAGCAAAAGATATTCGCGGCGAAGGTAGCGGCAATCCGGGAACTATGAATATGGCGCGTACTTTCGGACTCAAAATAGGCGTTGTGAATTTTTTCTGCGAACTTATGAAAGGCGGCGTTCCAGCGCTTACGGGTTATTTTCTCTTTAAGGATTATTACTTTGCGGGTACCGAGGTGCTCGTTGCTGACTTTGCACGCTATTTCTTCGGTATTTTCGTAGTGATAGGACACGTTTTCCCCGTCACTCTTAAATTCAAAGGCGGCAAGGGAATTGCGGCGACAATGGGACTTTTCGTCTTTTCGCTTCCCTGCGAGCAGTGGTGGTTTATTTTTATTGCGCTTGCGCTCCTTGTTTGCGTATTTATTTATATAAGCGTAACCGAATGGGGTTCTATGGGTTCACTGTCGGGCGTCGCGCTGTTCACGGTTTGGCAGGCGGTAATTTTCTTTATCAGGTATACGGACAAACTTTCCGAAATCTGGGTAATGCTTTTATTCGCGTTATTGCTTATGATTAACGTTTTAACGTGGTCCGCCCATCACAAAAATTTATTTAAACTTGTCGCTGGAGAAGAGCACCGCACTTCCGTCAGAAAACATAAAAGTAAATTAAAATAAAAAAAGCGTTTTGCAGGAATGCAAAACGCTTTTTAAACTGCTTTAAATCAAAACCATATAATCTTTTTTGTTTCGTCCGCTGATGTGGTTATAAAGGCGGAATTCGAATATATCTTTCTCGAAGCAATCTCTTGCGCCGTGCGCGAGCTTTTCTCCGTAAGGTCCCGTAATTACGGGAAATTCGGATTTGGAAAGCGCGGCAAGCATTTCGTCCGCGCAAGTTTTTTTGACGGCAAGGGGTTTAATGTATAGATTAGCGTTTAAGAATCTTTCACAGTCGGCGCGGAAAAGTCCGAGCGCGTTTGCGCAAAGCATACGCCTAATTCTCGAAGAGGGGTAACGCTTGGAAGTGGCTTTTTCGACTATGCTTTCTAACGGTAAATTTTCAAGGCTTTTAAGTTTGTTTTCAAGTCCTTCGCCGCCGCCGTAAACGCTTTTTAAGGTTTCGGCGTCGCTCGTAAAAAGGCAGTGCCTGAAATAATTATCGAATGCCGAACAGTCAACGGCGTTTTTTAAATCGGGATAAACAAAATCGGGAACGTTGTCTTTGACTTTTTCGCCGTTCGGCTCGTTTCTGATTGCGCTTGCGGAAGAGAAGTTATCTTTAAGAGCGCCGTCGTTGTACGCCGCGCCTATGCGCTTTACGGGGAATATTTTTATATCTTTTCCCGTACGCAATATGGCTTTTGTGTATTCGAGCGCGAGTACGTTGTTCGGTTCGCGTACAAGACTTTCTTTGCCTCCGCAAGCCTTAAATGCCGCCGTATAGCTTTTGATATAGCTTTCTCCGCTTGCAAGCGCCGCGTTCAGCACGCTTTTGAACTTCTCGCTCTCATCGAAAGTTAATTTAGCCGAATCGATAAATTCTTCCGCGCTTCCGTTTTCCGCGCCGAAAGCGAGCGCGCATACTTCGGGTATAGCGGATAAAATTTTCAGCGCGCCTTTTGCGAATATTTCGGCGGGCGCGACGGCAAAAGCCGCGGGCAGTTGTATTACGCAATCGGCGCCGCCGCGGACGGCATGTTCCGCGCGTTGGTACTTGTCGAATATGCACGCTTCGCCGCGTTGGGTAAAATCGCCGCTCATTATGCATAGTGCAGCGTCGCAACCGGACAGTTTTTTTGCCTGTTCGATTATATATCTGTGTCCGTTATGAAAAGGATTAAACTCGCAAATTATCGCACAAATTTTCATTTTAAACTTTACAACTGTAAATAATTGGTATATAATTATTGATGGATGAACTCCGTCGGAAATAATTATAAACTAAATCCGCGGATAAATAAAGCATTTTGAGGAGAATTGATATGTCGTTACTTGATGAAATTAAAGCAAAAGCGGCTTCGCTCAAAAAGACGATAGTTCTTTGCGAGGGCGAGGATAAGCGCGTAGTGCAGGCTGCCGCACAGATTACCAAAGAGGGAATTGCGAAAATAGTTCTGATAGGAAACGAAGCGGAGTGCAAAAGAGTTGCGCCCGACGTTGACCTTACGGGTATTACGCTTATTGACCCTTTAACTTCCGATAAAACAGAAACTTATGCCAATATGCTCTACGAAGCGAGAAAAGCGAAGGGAATGACGGAAGAGCAGGCGCACGCTCAGGCAAAGGACAGGACAATGTTCGGCGCGCTTATGCTTAAAGCTGGCGACGTAGACGGTTATGTTTCGGGCGCTTGCCATTCAACGGCTAATACGCTCCGTCCCGGTTTGCAGGTTGTAAAAACCGCGCCCGGAATAAAAACGGTTTCAAGCTGTTTCATAATGATAGCGCCCTCCAAGCACGAATATAATCCAGACGGAGTGGCGGTATTTGCAGATTGCGCTATAAATATAGAACCTACCGCGGAACAGCTTGCTGACATCGCGGTTTCATCTGCAAAGACGGCAAAGGCGATTGCGGGAATAGAGCCGAGAGTGGCAATGCTTTCGTTCTCCACAAAGGGTAGCGGCAACGACGATAAATTCACGCAGACGGTGCCCAGAGTTCAAAAGGCTACCGAACTTGCAAAAGCAATGGCGCCCGAAATTGCGCTTGACGGCGAATTCCAGTTCGACGCGGCTGTCGCTCCCGAAGTGGGACAGCTTAAAGCACCCGATTCGAAAGTTGCGGGACACGCCAACGTTTTTGTCTTCCCCAATATCAACGCGGGCAATATAGGTTATAAAATCGCTCAGCGTTACGGCGGATATATGGCGATAGGACCCGTTTGTCAGGGTTTTGCTAAACCTCTTAATGATTTGTCGCGCGGATGCAACGTCGAAGATATAGTCGCCACGGTTGCGGTAACGGCTTTACAGGCAGAATAGTCTCGGCGCGCATATTGCGCCTGATATCAGGATAAGAAAAAATATGAAAGGTGAAGAAATGAAAATTTTAGTAGTTAACGCCGGCAGTTCGTCGCTCAAATATCAGCTTATAGATATGGAAAATGAAAAAGTTCTTGCAAAAGGCGGTTGTGAAAGAATAGGAATAGACGGTTCGGTTTTAAAAGCAAAGGGCAACGGAAGCGAAAAGATTTACGAAAAAGATATGCCCAACCATAAAGTGGCGATAGAGCTTGTGCTCCACGCGCTCACCGACGACGCAATAGGCGTAATAAAAAGCATGGATGAAATAGGCGCAGTCGGACACCGCGTCGTTGCCAGCGGCGAATATTTCAAAAAGACTACGCTTGTTACGCCCGAAGTTTTAAAAACGCTTGAAGAAAAAACTTTCGAGCTTGCGCCCCTCCACAATCCCGCGGCGGCAACGGGCGTAAGGGCATGTATGGAAGTAATGCCCAAAACTCCGATGGCGCTTGTATTCGACTCTTCGTTCCATGCGACTATGCCCGAAAAAGCATATCTCTACGGAATAAATTACGACGATTATAAGGCTTACGGCGTAAGAAAATACGGCGCGCACGGTACGAGCCATAAGTTCGTTTCCGCGGAAGCCGCAAAATATCTCGGTAAAAAACCCGAACAACTTAAAATCGTCACTTGCCATCTCGGCAACGGTTCGTCCATAACCGCGGTTGACGGAGGAAAGTGCGTCGATACTTCAATGGGTTTCACGCCGCTTGCGGGCGTTCTTATGGGAACGCGCTCGGGCGATATAGACGCTTCGGCAGTAGAATTTCTTGCAAGGAAAAAGGGACTTACCCATTCGGAAACAGTCAACTATTTAAATAAAAAATGCGGCGTTGCGGGAATTTCGGGTGTTTCAAGCGACTTCCGCGATTTAATCGCGGGACAGGAGCAGGGGAATGAAAGATGCACGCTCGCGCTCGATATGTTTGCGTATCAGACAAAGAGATTTGTCGGCGCGTACGCGGCTGTAATGGGCGGACTCGACTGTATTGTATTTACCGCTGGTATAGGCGAAAATACGCCTACGGTGCGCGAGGACGTATGCACGGGACTTGAATTTCTCGGCGTAAAGTTCAACCGCGAAGCAAACTATGTGAACGGCGGCAAGAGCGACGGCACGATACAGGAAATTTCGGCAAAAGATTCAAAAGTGAAAGTTCTTATAATACCCACTAACGAAGAGCTTGTTATTGCAAGGGAAACAGCCGAACTTTTATAAAAATTTCTTTGCGCGGCTATAAAAAAAGTTGACAAAGATTTTTACCTATAATATAATTTTACAGTCAACTAAGGTATGAAATTAGAAATAAAAAGGCTAAACGCGCTTAAAAAGTATTCAGGCGATTTTGAATTCGAAACCGAGCCGTCCGCAGACTCCTGCCTAATACCGCTTTGTAAAATAGACGGAAAAGTCAGGGTAAAGGGAGAATACGAAATATACGACGACGACAGCGTAGGCGTGAATTTCACGGTGTATTACCGCTTGGCGGGGCAGTGTTCGTATTGCCTTAAAGACGCGGTAAAGAACATCGAAAAGAGCTTTGAAATTCTTTTCGTTACCGAAGATGACCCCGACAACTATTCTTACGACGGAGTATCAATAGATTTGACTACCGCCGTTAACGATGCAATACTATTCAGTCAGCCGAATATTATATTGTGCAAAGAAGACTGTACGGGTATTGACGTAAACAATTAAGTAAAAAGAGGTGTAAAGATGGCAGTACCCAAGGCAAAACAGTCTAAAAAGAGAACTAACAGCAGATTTGCAAATTATAAGGCAACGGCTCCCACTCTCGTGGAGTGCCCTCATTGTCATACTAAAATGCAGGCTCA
The DNA here is from genome assembly GCA_947245485.1 of uncultured Clostridia bacterium. Lineage (GTDB taxonomy): Bacteria > Bacillota > Clostridia > Christensenellales > Borkfalkiaceae > Coproplasma. The sequence goes on from CAMXOH010000093.1 coordinate 5,374, forward strand.
CAGGGTATGCGGTAATTGCGGCTACTACGATAAAGTAGAGGTAATCCCGCAGGACGCTAAAAAAGATTAATGCTTGCGCTGACTGCCTCACGGCAGTCAGCGTATTTCATAATAACGGAGTAAAATATGAAACATACCGATATAAAAGTTTTATTCGAAGATTCCGCAAAATTTCTTAACGCAAGCGTAACAGTCTGCGGTTGGGTAAGAACGTGGCGCGATTCGAAGAGCATCGCGTTTATCGAACTTAACGACGGAACTTCGCTCAAAAATTTACAGCTCGTAATAGAGAAAGACAAAACGGAAGAGAGTATGGTTAAACCTGCGCTCGTCGTAGGTTGCGCCCTGCAAGTCGTCGGCACATTTATTCCGTCGGAAAGAAACGGTTTTGAACTTTCTGTTCAGACTATAACGGTTTTAGGCGGTTGCCCGCAGGATTATCCCTTGCAGAAAAAGCATCATACGCTTGAATTTTTAAGGACTATTCCGCATTTAAGACCGCGTACGAAGTATTTCGAAGCGGTTTTCGCAGTAAGGAACGCGTTGTCGTTTGCTATACACAAATATTTTAACGCGCACGGCTATAAGTACGTTCATACCCCCATAATTACGGGAAGCGACTGCGAGGGGGCTGGCGAGATGTTCCGCGTGACTACGCAACCTTGGAAAACCGACTGTAAGAACGAGCAGGAGTATTACGCGGCTGATTTCTTCGGAGCAAAAGCGGGGCTCACCGTTTCGGGACAGCTCGAAGGCGAAGTAGCGGCAATGGGACTCGGCAAAATTTATACGTTCGGACCTACGTTCCGCGCCGAGCACAGCAATACGACGCGCCACGCCGCAGAGTTTTGGCAAATCGAACCCGAAGTCTGCTTCTGTGATTTGCACGATATAATCGAAATCGGCGAAGATTTCATAAAGAGCATAATAAAGGATGTTCTCTCGTCGTGTCCCGAAGAACTTGCATATTTCAACGAACGTATCGAAAAGGGACTTATAGAAAAACTCAACCACGTAACGGAGAGCGATTTCGGTAAAATAACTTATACAGAAGCGGTTGAAGTGCTTAAAAAATCGGGTAAAGAGTTTAAATATCCCGTGGAATGGGGTTGCGATTTGCAGACCGAACACGAGAGATATCTGACCGAAGAATACTTCAAAAAGCCTGTTTTCGTTACCGATTATCCCGCGGATATAAAGGCGTTCTATATGAAGCTCAATGCCGACGGCAAGACGGTTGCGGCTACCGACTTACTTGTTCCGGGAATAGGCGAAATTATCGGTTGCAGCGAGAGGGAAGCCGATTTGGAAAAACTCAAAGCCGCTATGCTCAAACGCGGAATGCCGCTCGAATCATATTCCGAATATCTCGATACCCGTAAGTACGGAAGCGTACCGCACAGCGGTTTCGGACTCGGTTTCGAGCGTATGCTTATGTATATAACAGGGGTACAGAATATCAGGGATACCCTTTTATATCCCAGAACGGTAGGAAGTTTATAATCTGCGAAAACATATGAAAAACAGAATTTGCGTAATTTTTACGGGCGGTACTATCGGCTCGTCCTCGAATGGCGAAGTAGTTGATTTAAAGTCTGAAACAAGCA
>CAMXOH010000094.1 GCA_947245485.1 uncultured Clostridia bacterium
CTTAGGATTAAGGAATCCGTCTTTTTCAAGACGCTCGGCAACTTTATTGAAATGTTTGACAAGCGGTAATAATTTCTGAATATCTATGCCCGTATCAAATTCCGTTCCCTTCAAAGTTGCTACAAGCGGTTCGGTTGCAGGGTTTGAAGTACCGTTTCCGAGAGGCGATAAAGCGCAGTCTACAATATCGACGCCCGCTTGAATAGCCATAAGGTTAATCATATCGCCCGTTCCAGACGTATTATGCGTGTGCAAATGTACTTTCGTTTCGGGTTTTAAAGCCTTTTTAAGTTTGCTTACAACGTCATAAGCAGTAAACGGCAACAAAAGATTTGCCATATCTTTTATACATATATTGTCTGCACCCATACCTTCAAGCCGTTTTGCAAGTTCTACAAAATATTCGGTAGTATGAACGGGACTTGTTGTATAAGAAATTGCCGCTTCGCAAACGCATTTATTGCCCGCGCCGTATTTTTTAATTGCTTTAATCGAAGTTTCAAGGTTGCGAGGGTCGTTAAGAGCGTCAAAAACCCTTATTACGCCTATACCGTTCTCGATTGATTTATCTACAAATCTTTCCACAACGTCGTCGGCGTAATGCCTGTAACCCAAAAGGTTCTGTCCGCGCAACAACATTTGTATCGGCGTCTTTTTAAGATATTTTTTAAGATTTCTCAATCGTTCCCAAGGGTCTTCGTTTAAAAATCTTAAACAGGAATCGAAAGTTGCTCCGCCCCAGGCTTCCAATGAATAATATCCTATCTCGTCTAAAAGCGGAAGTACCTCTTCCATTTCATCGAACCTCATACGGGTTGCCGCATGAGATTGATGCGCGTCGCGCAAAATCGTATCCGTAATCAAAAGTTTTTTACTTTCCATATTTAATCACCATAATTATTAATCAAATCAATTAAATGCCGTTACAGGAAACATGCAAGCATTACGCCAGCGGCAATCGCAGAACCTATTACACCAGCAACATTGGGTCCCATTGCGTGCATTAACAAATGGTTCTGAGGGTCATATTCACGCCCTACGTCTTCCGAAATTCTCGCCGCCATAGGAACAGCCGACACGCCAGCCGAGCCGATTAAAGGATTTATCTGTCCTTTCGTAATCTTGCACATTATTTTTGCCACAAGCAAACCGCCGATTGTTCCCATTACAAACGCAAATAATCCCAACGCTATAATCGCAAGCGTATCAACGCTTAAAAACAATTCGCCTTTCGCTTTGCAACCGACGGATATGCCGAGGAATATCGTAATTGTATTCATTAATCCGTTCTGCGCCTGAGTAGAAAGTCTGTCGACAACTCCAGATTCTTTAAAAAGATTACCGAGCATCAACATTCCTAAAAGCGTAATTGACTGCGGAAGAATTATACCCACAACCAAAGTAACTATTAAAGGGAATAATATTTTTTCAAGTTTACTTACCTGACGGAGAGGTTTCATTTTGATTGCCCTCTCTTTCTTGGTTGTGAGGGCGCGCATCAAAGGTTTTTGAATTATCGGTATAAGCGCCATATAGGAATATGCCGCGATAGCTATTGCCGGTATTAAATCCGGCGACAGTTTTGATGCAACCATTATTGCAGTAGGTCCGTCCGCGCCGCCGATAATAGCGATAGCCGCGGCTGCCGCGGCAGAAAAACCGATGACGGAAGCTAAAACGAATGCAACGAAAATTCCAAGCTGTGCGCCTGCGCCGATTAACATACTCTTAGGATTTGCGATTAACGGTCCGAAATCCGTCATTGCGCCTATGCCGAGGAATATAAGCGGCGGATATATTACTTTATCCACGCCGAAATACAGATACCACAACAACCCTCTGTCCGTTACAGAATCATAAGAATGATTCATAATAATTGAATCGGTAAACTTAGCAACCCCTTCGGTAATTTCGCCTTGAATATATCCTCCGAGCGAATAATAAGCATTAAAACTGCTTGCGGACATCGTAGAGGAAATACCTTCGTTTAAATTACTTATAGAAGAAAAATACGTTACAACTTCACCGTTTAAAAAGCCTTCTTTAACGTAAATGCGCGCATTTCCGTAAACGTAAGCGGCTACGTATTCGACGTTGCCGTCCACGCCTAATTTAAAGGATGTATCGGGCGTTTCATATTTTCCCCACAATACCTCTTCCGCTCCCGGAATATTGATAAGAAACATACCGAAAGCAATAGGCAAAAGCAGCATCGGCTCGAATTTTTTAACTACGGCAAGATACATAAGTATGAATGAAATCAGCAACATAACGTAATTTTGCCAATTCCCCTGCACAAATCCCATATCTTTGTACAAATTACCGAATATCTCGCCAAAGTTTACAAGTAAACTTTGATACATAGTTCCTCCGTTTAACCGATTACGGCAAGCACGGCATTGGTTTCAACGTTGGCGCCCTTTGCCACATTAAAAGTCACGGTACCGTCGCAAGGCGCCGTAATTTCATTATCCATTTTCATAGCTTCGAGAACGATTACAGGTTGGTCCTTTTTAACCGCAGTACCGTCTGCCACCAAAATATTTTTAATTAAACCGGGGAACGGCGATAAAATCTTCTCTCCCGAAGCAACAGCTTTGGGCGCAATTTTGGGCGCCGCCGTCTGAACGGGCGCAACCGTTCGTGTTTCCGTCAGGCTTTCGTTCTCGCCCACTTCTTCAACGCCTACCGAATAACTTTTTCCGTCGATAGTTACAATAAAATTACGCATCATATTTTCTCCTTAAATTCTTTTTATTCTTTTAACCCTGAATTCGCATTGGGGTTTCTCGTCGCTGTAATAAGTCATAATCGCCGCAATAATCGCCGCCTTAACCTCATCGGGAATATCGCTGTCGCCTTCCGGTATGATTTCCGGCGGTTCGACGCTTTTAACTTTCTTCTTGCCGATTTTGGTTAAAAACTCCAAATTGTTAGTTTTTCTGAGAATAAAGCCGATTATCCATATTATACAGATTATAAGCGTTATTCCCGAAAATACTATTAAAAAGCCAATCAGTGCATAGATACATGCTTCGCCGAAACTTAGACTTCCCTGCTGATTAATCAAAGCCAATAAATTAGCAGTCATTTATCCCTCACTTTAACAGCATCTGTAAAGACGCTATTAGATATTGTTTTACAAAGGCAGGCTGTATAATATTATCTATATAACCGCCCCTCGCCGCATTTATCGGGTCTGAATTGTCTTCCGCGTATCTTGAAGCAAGCGCGTCCTTATCCGCCTTTTTGTCATGCACAAATTCGATTTCCGCGCCCTGAACGCTGTCAAACAACGCTATTTTCGCCGTGGCAAAGGCATACGTATAGTCGTAACCGATATTCTTAGACGCAAACACGGTATAGCCGAGTCCTATTGCTTTTCCGTATACTACTGAAATTTTCGGTGAAGCGATACAGTCGAGAATGGATACGTATTCGCCCAATTCCTTTAAAACAAGGCTGTTATTTACTGTCATATCAGCCTTAATGCCCAAAGCGTTTACAAAAGTAACTAAGGGCAATTCATAGCAACAAGCAAACTCGGCAAAATCTAAAATCTTTCTTACGTTCGCCGCATTGAGTTCAACGCCGTCGCCGCTTTCAAAAATAACGGAAGCAACGGAAATTCCGCCTACGCGCCCCAATACGCATTTAATTTCGGGAGAATACGAGCTGCCTATTTCGACTACGCTGTCCTTGTCGAACACTTTCATTAAATTATTTAAATCGCATTTTTTATCCAAAGCGGAAAGCGTTTCGTTTAAGTTTTCGTAAGCGATAACGGGATTGGAAATCAATTCGTTCAAACTAATTATCTTTGCTTTTACTTCTTCAATATTCTGAACGGTAAAAGAAACGATATTCGCTTTATCCAATGCGTTTGCGCCGCCGACTTCGAATTTATTCAAATTAGCTCCGCTTTTAGCCGAAATAACCAACGGACTGTTTGCGGCAAGCGCGCTTTTTTGCGCAATAAAGAAAGTAAAATCGCACAATCCCGCAAGTAATGCCGTTTGCCCGTAAACTTCGCCGTTTACTATAAGGTACTGCTGAACCGTTCCTTTCAACTGTGAAGCCTTCAAAATAAGCGAAGCAAGACCTTCGAGCACATTGACGCCTTCCCCCGTCTGCACGCCAAGCGACGACAAAAGATAAATTACGGGCGTAGACGTTTTTTCCGCCTGTTCAAGACATTTTGCAATTTTAGTGCAATTTGCCTTACTTACGCCGCCGTCGAGAACTGCGCTGTTTTGCGCCACAACATAAAACGGATGCGCCTGAATTGTCGCAAAACCCGTTACAACGCCTTCACCTTCCACTTCTTCGCCGTAAAATTCGTTCTTCGAGAAACTGTAAGACGACAGTTCAACCAAGCTGTCCTCATCGCACAGCGACTGAATATCTTTGCGGATATCCTTCCCCGCCTGCAAAATTTGTTTCCTCCGAGACTGCAATAATTGTATTTTATCCATATAAATCTCCTGAACGCCAAATTTCCTACATATATCATTTTATCACAATTTTTTACAAATGCAAACCAAACCGCTATTTAATTATCAATTTTCTTTTTTGTTTTAAATAAACATAAAAAGGCGGCTGAAAAGCCGTCTTTTTGTTCATTTTTTCAATTTTAATTTATTCTTTATAAATCCGTCTATTCTATCGGAATTTTTGCAAATCAACCAGAATGAAATACCTATTCCTATTCCAATCGCTATCCATATTATAATACCCCACCAAGTATTAAACGGTATCAGTCCGATTGAATACGAAGTGGTAAAAACGGAAATCAAGCGCGTTACAAAAATCATTACAAGGAAATATATCCAAGTCATCGACGACAATCCCGCAACGAAGCACAAAATATCGTCAGGAAAGAGCGGCAATAAAAACATTATTGAAAGAATAAGATAATCTTTGCCTTTGAGCTTTTCGAGCCATTTATCGAGCGATTCTTTACCGACAATCCATTTTACGGCTTTATAACCCACCCATCTGCCGATTGCAAACGCCACTACCGAACCGAAAACAATTCCTATAAAACTGTAAATCGCGCATTTAAAAGGACCGAAAAGCGCAACGCCCGCGGCGACAGTTACCGAACCCGGAACAGGCAACACGACAACTTGCAGAAAACAAAACAGTATGAACAAAAATACCGCCATATTGCCGAAATCTGCTATATAATCCCGCAAAGCCTGAATACTGTTTATTTTATTAATCAATCCCGTTGCGCATATGGCAAAAAATATAACCGCGCAAACGACGAGAAATATCAGGATACAAGTTATTAACCTGTATAAAGGCTGATTTTTTAATAGATAGAAAATCAGAAAAGCTATGGCAAGCAAAGAACATACAGCAAATGCGACGGAAATAAGAACCATAAAATGTTCGCTTATGAACGGCAGACTTTTATATCTCAATCCGTACGCAAAAAAAACAAAGGCAACCGCACTGAAAAGTACCGTTGCCAAAATGTTTACCGTATGCTTTATAACTTCTTTTATATCAAACATTTTTACACGCCTTTATATTTATTATATATAAATACGTGCCAAATTATAATCCGCTTTTGAAATTTTTTATTGCATCGGTTGCAAGTTTATCGCAAATATTATTATATTCGTTATCCGCATGCCCTTTCACTTTATTAAAAGTAAGTTTATGAATCTTAGACAATGCATAAAGCTCTTGCCATAAATCGCTGTTTAAAAGCGGTTTATTATCCGCCTTTTTCCAATTTAACTTTGCCCAACCGAAAATCCAACCTTGGTTAAATGCGTTAACCGTATAAGCCGAATCACTGTACACTTCCACTTCGCAACTTTCTTTAAGGCATTTTAACCCCTCTATTACGGCGGTTACTTCCATTCTGTTATTCGTTGTTGATTCCGCCGCGGCAGAAATTCTTTTTTCGTGTCCCATATATATGAGCACAGCGCCCCAACCTCCTACGCCGGGATTTCCCGAACACGCGCCGTCGGTGTACAATATAACTTTTTTCATTTATCGGATAATTCTTTTGAACGCTTAACGCAAGCAGAAACCGCTTCGCCTATAATGCCTCTGAAATTTTTGTCTTCAAAAACCTTTACCGCCTCTATCGCCGTTCCGCCGTGCGTGCAGGCAAGTTTTACTAGTTCGAAAAGCGTTTGTTCGTCGCGTTCAACCATTTCGGCAACGCCCATTAAAGTTTGCACTGCAAGAATCTTCGCCTCGTTTTTAGAAAGACCGTTCTCAACTCCCGCATCGGTTAAACTGTCTATGAACATAAGCGCATAGACGGGACCGCTGTATCCGAGTCCAGAAACTGCATCCATTTTACTTTCGTCTACGCTTAAAACCGTTCCCACGCAATTAAAAACATTGCTTATAAACTCTATATCATCGGTATTGTTATTGAAATCCGACATATCTATTCCTATAACGCCGCTACCGATTGAGCAAGGCAAGTTAGGCAAACACCTCGCCACGTTTACCGCACCCGTTCCAAGCGCATTTTTCAAAACGTTTTTACGTACGCCGCTGACAACGGAAATTAGTTTGGACGGCGCAATTCCGCCGAAACTTTTTAACGCTTCGTCAATTTTCTGTGCCTTAACGTCCAAGAGCACGTATTCGCTGTTTTCAATAACAAATCTGTTATCGGGCGCGCGCCTTACGCCGAGAAACTCGACGTTCCCAAAAGCCTCGTCAATATCTTCGCTTACGATGATTTTTTTCTCATGTATAAAATCCGATAGCACGACTCCCTTTAAAATTGATTGAGCGGAGAAGCCGCACCCTATCACACCGAGTTTAAATTGTTTTTTCATAACAGCTCCGAAAATAGTTGACTTAATTAAAATGTTATTATATAATTTATATCGCTGTGAGCAATTTAGGGGCGTAGCTCAACGGTAGAGTCGCGGTCTCCAAAAC
>CAMXOH010000095.1 GCA_947245485.1 uncultured Clostridia bacterium
TCGGGTTTGCGTTTGAATAACTTTCCTACGCCGAAGTTAAGAAAATTATTTACAACGGAAGAAACCAAAAACGCCGCGGTACTACCCGCAACCACGTACCATGTACTGCCGAAAGTCGCGTCCAATGCGCCGTTTATTATATCTTCACTGCCGTCTACATACGAATAGCTCCATGTTCCGCCGATAACGCTTGCAGTGAACATCAATAAACATAACAAAAGATTTACCGCTATTGCAAAAACCGTAAGCTGTGTGGCGGCTTTTGGTCCGAAATGCTTTGTTAAAATATCCATTGCAAAAAACGCAAACCAGGAAACGATAATTCCACAATCGAACGCGAGCCAGTCAACGGGAAGATTTATGCTTTTATTTGCAAGCAGATTCATAGAAAATACCGAGCAAACAAAAAGCACGGTAACGAGCGTCGGAGCACTTTTCAAAAGCGCGCAAAATTCGCGCCATTCTTTTTTGATTTTATTTTTTAACATAAGTAATTAGTATGCCGTAAAAAGCGGCAAACAAAAAGAGCGCACTGCGCCCGTCACTCCGTAGTTTTGTTTTAGACAGGATTGTCACGAACTGTCTGCCGCAAATCGGCTTTTTAAATATATCATTTAATATATTTATTGTCAAGTTATTATAACCGCAGAGCTTTTAATGCGTGCCGCAAAAAGCAACAACGGCGGAGCTTCACGCTCCGCCGTTGTTTTTATGAATGAGCAAATTAAATTTTATGCTTCAACGGGGAAAGTAACTTCGATTGTTGTCAAAGATGACTTAGATGCCGTATCTGCTTTTTTAATTATAATTGTACCTCCGTTCTGAACCGTAAAGGAAGAACCGTTATCTGCCAAAGTATCGGTCAAAGGAGTATCGCTACCCTCTTCATAAGCTGAATAAAGTCCCCAACCCTGCTCATCATTATAATATCCGCCGGAAACTTTAATTGTTGCGCCTGCCGCTACTTTTAAAGTAATAGTTCCATTTGTGAAGCAAAGATAACTACCGTTATCATAACAATCGCCCTCTATTAAAATATAACTATTGCTGTTGGCTTTATCAGTTGAATGATTATAATAAATACCGCTTTCGGTTATTTCTTTTATTCCATATTTAACTGAAATAGATTTCAGATAAATACCCGAACTTCCACCGACACCCAAAGGGTCTTCTTGGATAGTTATCGTTGCGATACCGTCCTGTATGACTACATTGGCATTTGCGTCGGTACCGTACTTCGCATCTCCATACCAAGTAAAGCCTATTTCCGCCCCGTCTGCCACTTTTAATACAATTATCGTACCGACATTGAGCTGAACGCTTCCATTATTAGGTCTAACTTTTCCATTACGCGCATCAATTATTACTCCGTTAAAGTTGTAAATAGAACCTTCTATTTGTTCTTTAATAGAACCTATATTTATTGCACTGTTTGAGTCAATCAGAGCAGGTTCATATTTCGGAGTTGCCGCCGTAAAGGAAATTGCGCCGTGGGTTTCGTCCGTGTAGGTATAAGTGCCTTCGCCTGCCGCTTCCAAAGTTGCTGTATTGCCAGTTATAACGTACTTATCGCTTGAAAGCGCGGGCAATGTAACTTGTATGTCTCCGTCGGGACAAGTTCCTGCGCCGCCGCAATGTTTAACCGCCAAGCCTTCTGTATCCGCTTCGGGTTTGGTTACTTGCCATTCGCCGTAATCGTGAACGTGTACGTCGGGCAGAGAATCTGCTTCGAACGAAAGGTTTTCATATTCTTCCGATTTTAAAGTGTAGACGGATTTGCCTTCGTTCTGACTTGCTTTAATCGTATAGTTTTCTACTGAAAGCACCGGAAGCGTAACGTTCTGAACCGCTCCGTCCACTCCGCAATCGTGCACGCGGCAAGCTCTTGTAGCCGAACCTTCTGCTTCTGTTGAAGGAACTGCGGTTATATCCCAGTCACCGAATGTGTGTTTATGCTGATAGTTGGGGTCGACTTCAACCGAAACTGATTTAAGATAAGCGCTGTTATCCGCGGAAATAACCACGTATCCGGGAACTTTTACGAGGTAGGTAATTTGAGCCTCTTTTCCGCCTTCTTGAAGTTCTCCGTTTATCGCAACTTTTTCTGCGTTTTCATAGGGAGAACGCTTAAAAGTTAAGGTAGCGCCTTCGGGAAGATTAAGCGTTATAGTGCCGTTTTTACCGTAAAGCACCCAGCCGCCCGAATTGCCGCAGTTCGTAAAGAGAATTTTGTCCGTGCTGACGGGGTCACCCGAACCGCCGTAAACGTATTCGAAATCTTCCGTGATTCTTGTAAGCGTCAAAGCCGCGGTCTCTGCGTGGAAAGTAATTTCTTCGCCGTCTACCGTTATGGAATAGTCGCCTTCGCCCGCAACATCGAGTTGTGCCGTGTTGTTCGTTACGGTGTAAGCCGCGTCCGTCAATGCGGGAATATTTTTTGTAACCGTAGGCAAATCGCATTCGCCCTCCGTGCCGTTGCACGTTTTGGTTGCCGTACCCGCCGCTTCCAAAGTTGCGGTGACAACCCATGCGCCGTAATCGTGAACGTGAAGTCCCGCAAGGGAGTCTGTCTCGAAAACGATTTTACCGTAGGTTGCGTCGGTGTAAGTATATACCGATTTACCTGCGGCAGAGCCTGCCGAAATTACATAGTTATCTTCCGAAAGTTCGGGCAGAGTAACCGTATTCTTATCGGGAGAAGCAAGCTCGCAGTCAAGACATACTCTTTCCGCAGAACCCTTTGCCGTCTGCGTGGGCGCGGTGATTTGCCACTCGCCGTACTCGTGCCTATGCTCGCCCTGTTTGGATTTATCGAGGGTTATAAGCGTGATATATGCGCCGTTTTTTACGGGACTTGTTTCTGTTGCAACTACCGTTATAACCGCTTTTCCGTTTATGTAGTTTATTTTGAAGTTTTCGGGTTTGCCGTAATCTCCGCCGTACGCCGTGATAGTAACTTCACCCTCTACATTGAAACGTATCGTCGCCCCGACGGCAAATTTAGCCTGATTTTTTCCCTGATTGAGTTCGTGTCCCCACTGTCCCTTAACCGTAGCCAATTCGCCGAAAAATTCTTCGCCCTCTGCGGGTGTTTCGTGATAAGTATATCCGTCGTTTGCGGTGTAATAGTCGCCGAATTTGTAATTAAATTCGGTAATGGTTACGCCCTTGCTACCGTCCCAATCGGAAGTATAAGTTACCTTTCCGTTTTGTTTGCCGAATATCTTGGAAATATCGGAATAGTTTACCGCAGTAGCCGCGTCGAGCATAGTCATACCCTTTTGCTGGGTCGTAATCGCGCCTGCGCCCGTATTGTTGTATTCAACGAATTTGACGGTTGCGTCGGTAGGCTTACAGTTGTTCATCGTAACGTATCTTTCGCCAGCCGCTTTGCCGGAATATTCCGTTACGGAAATATGTCCGCCGAGTTCGCTATTAATAACCGCAACCGCCGCGTATGCGCCCCAAGGTCTGCCTATTGCGGTATCCTTTGCCGCAGTTACGTCGTCGGGAGCGGTGAAACGGCATTTATCGAAGATTGCGCCGTAGAGCACGTCGCTGCCTTCCGTGTTCATTCCCTTGAATGCGGTTATGTAACCGGTCGCAACTATACTGCGTATTTCACAGTTTTCAAAATACGTGGTGTTGTTCGTACCGAATATGAAGTCCGTTCTGCCCTGAATGTAGGAGTTTTTAACGTACTGGCGTCCCGTGAAGAACTCAACCGTATCCTGATAGCCGAGAAGGCGGCAGTTGTCTATAACTACTTTGTCTGCCTGTACCAGAAGCGCGAGAGCGCGGTGTTCGTTGAACTTAGGTCCCTTCTGTTCGTCGAAATATTCCGTCGAATTCCACTTGTTGGAGATTGTAACGCCTTCGATGGTAAAGCCTGTCGCGTCTCTTCTTACGTTCAGCGTAGAAGTTGAGTCGGTCGTATGCGTGAATCCCGATTCGTCTACTTCGCCGTAGAGCGCATCCCATTCGATTATAGTTTTCTTTGCGTCCGCACTGCCTTTTATCGTGAGGTTGGGAACGTTGATTTCAACCTTTTCCGCGTAAGTGCCTTCGGCAAGGTTAATAACCTTTTTAACGTTCTGGTCGAGCTCCAAACCTTCGATAAAGTCAAGCGCCTGCTTGATTGTGCCGAAAAGGTACGCGCCTTCGACTACCGTTCCTATTTGCGCGTCGTCGTATGCCGCGCTTACGTTAACGGTGAGCGTTTCGCCCGCTTCAACGGGTTTGAGCATTACGTAAATATTGAATTCCGCTACAATAGTCGTGCTTTCGCCCCATCTTACGGTAACTTTCTTCAATCCCGCCGTACTCATATCCACGTCGTCGGTGAGAATGGAGTAACCTTCGGTAACTATATTCTTTTGTTTGCCGCCGTTGAATACCGTTTTAACGGTTAGTCCGTCAAAGTTCAACGCATCGCCGACGAAATAGAGCTGCCGTACAGATTTGTTAACGTAAATGCCGTTATATCCGTCGTTGCCCTGCACTATTTTATTGAAGCCGAGCTCAATAGCTTCGACGTCGTAAACCGAAACGTCGTATGCAGCTTCGAATACGTTATTTTCGTCGTCCGTATAAGTAACTTTGATTACGTAATTACCCGCTTTGGTATTATCGAAAGCGGAATAATCAATTTTGAGGTGAGAATCGTTCACGAGAACGGGTTCAACCATTTGCGTTATGGAATAAACGAGCTGAACCTGCAACGTGCTTGCGTCGAATTCCTGTCCGATGAGATATTCTACCTTACCGGGGTCTGAAATCTGTATATCTTCGATGGGCGTTACGGGAACGCGCGCTTCGAATTTAGCGTAGTAAATATCGGTTGTTCCGTTAGAGCCGCGGGTAATTTTATATTGTCCCTCTGTTTCGAATTGAAGCTCTACGCGGCGCAATTTCTTTGCGGGATAGGAAATTTCCTGTTCCGTTCCGTCGGGTTTCGTCAATATTATTTTCTGGAACTGGTCTTCGGTAAGTCCGCTCGAACCGTTGTCGAGATAGAGCGTGAGCTTGCCTGCCGCGGGCGCGTAAACGCTTATGCCGCGCTTTGTTCCGTTATACTGTACGGACTTGGAAGCCGTGAAACCTTCTGCCACCACGTTGCCTTCGAGGTCGAATACCTGCTGATTTTCGCGCGCGCGGTTACGTATAGTTGTATCGGGCAGAAGCGAGAATATACCTACTTTAAATTCCTGCGCATAAGTTTTAGCTTCGAGTTCGCTGGGTTGAAGCTCAAAAGTAGCGTCTTTGAGCTGTACGCCGCAAACCGTACAAACCAAATTTTCGTTTAAGCTGTGTTCCGCTTCGTCGGTTCGTGCAGAACAGCCGTCCAACTTACATGCATGATAATGAACTTTGGAATCGAACGCCCAATTCGCCTTATCGTAATCATGGGTATGCTCGCTCCATTTTGCGTAAAGGGTTAAATCCTGCTCGATAACGGTTTCGAAATCGAAAGGCGTAGTACAGTTTTCATCCGTGTACCAACCGCCGAACACATATCCGCCCGCCGTCGGCTGTGCGGGTTCGGTTATAGTGCCTTTTACGGTTTCGATGCTTTCGATAGGCTCGCCGTGTCCCTTCATATCGAACGTAACGGTATATGTAGCGGCGGCGGTTACGGTTAATTCGCAGAGCGCTTCTTTCCCGCCGCAAGCGGCTTTAATAGTCGCCGTGCCTGCTTTGAGAGCGGTTACTTTTCCGTTTGCTACGGTTGCAACCAATTCGTCCGACGAAGACCAAACTACCGTTTTATCGGTTGCGCCTTCGGGCGCGACGGTTGCCGTAAGAGTTTCTTCTCCCCCGACTTCGAGCGTTAGCGCATTTTTATTGAGCGTAACGCCTGTCACGGGTACGTTGATTACGGGCATATCCCAATCGCAAACGTCGCATTTGTTGTTTTTATCTGCGTCTACGTGCGCTTCCGTCTCCGTTTTTTCGTCGCATTTAGTACACTGTTGCCAGTGCCCCGTACTGTCCGAGCCGTATCCGTCGTACTTGTGCGTGTGTTTGCAGGCGGCTGCCGATACACTCAAAGTGGACACCGCCGCAAGTAAGAAAAAGAGTATTGGCTTCTTTTTCATGCTGTTCTTTTTTTCCTCCCAAAAAAATTAAATTTATTTAAACGGCTTTGCCGTTCAAAACTGATAAATGTTTTTATGGGGAGGGAGCCGTTAGGCTCCCTCCCTGTTTGTTAGTAGATAACAAACACTTTTCTGTTTATATCAAACATATTATGTTTTATTTCGACAGTATTATAATATAAATTTTTTCAGTTGTAAACTATTTTTTTAGTTATTTTCATTTATTTTAAATAAATAATATGGTTAAAATTTCCGTCAATTATATTCAAGCATATATTTCAGAATTTTAATTGGGAAAAGTACTTTCATCACACGCAAACAAAAAACGCACGGGCAACCGTTTTAGGTTTCCCGTGCGTTTTTAACGTAAGTGTGGACGAGTAAGTCCTGCGGACTTCGATGCGACGGGGCGGTTTGCTTACAAACTGCTTCTCCTTTTCTTGCTCAACCAAAACGCCTCGGCGCAATTT
>CAMXOH010000096.1 GCA_947245485.1 uncultured Clostridia bacterium
ATAGCCGCAGCCGCGGTACGTTTACCGTTACGCGTTTGAAGCATATAGAGTTTGTTGTCTTCGATGGTAAATTCCATATCCTGCATATCGCGGTAGTGGTTTTCGAGAGTCTTGCAGACTTTCTGGAACTGTGCGTATGCTTCGGGGAATACGTCTTTCATCTGTTCGATGGGCATGGGAGTACGTACGCCAGCAACTACGTCTTCGCCCTGAGCGTTGACGAGGAATTCACCCATAAGTCCCTTTTCGCCGGTTGCAGGGTTACGCGTGAACGCAACGCCCGTACCCGAGGTATTGCCGAGGTTGCCGAACGCCATCATCTGAACGTTTACAGCGGTACCCCAGCTGTAAGGGATATCGTGGTCCATACGGTAGATGTTCGCACGGGGGTTGTCCCACGAACGGAATACAGCTTTGACTGCTTCGAAGAGCTGTTCCTTAGGGTCGTCGGGGAAATCTTTGCCGAGCTGTTTTTTGTATTCTGCTTTGAACTGGTAAGCAAGTTCTTTCAAGTCGTCGGCGGAAAGGTCTACGTCATAGACGATACCCTTCTTCTCTTTCATTTCGTCGATGAGCTTTTCGAAATATTTCTTACCGACTTCCATAACGACGTCCGAGAACATCTGGATAAATCTTCTGTAACAGTCCCAAGCCCAACGGGGATTGTTGGATTTTGCCGCAATGGTGTTTACAACGTCTTCGTTAAGTCCGAGGTTAAGGATTGTATCCATCATACCGGGCATAGACGCTCTTGCGCCCGAACGCACGGAAACAAGCAAAGGATTTACCTTGTCGCCGAATTTTTTACCGCATACCTTTTCCATTTTGTCGATATACGTCATTATTTCTTTCTGTATACCGTCGTTGATTTTGCGTCCGTCTTCATAGTACTGCGTGCAGGCTTCCGTTGAAATAGTGAAACCCTGAGGTACGGGAAGACCGATTTTTGTCATTTCTGCGAGGTTTGCGCCCTTACCGCCCAAAAGTTCGCGCATGCTTGCGTCGCCTTCGGTGAAGAGATAGCAATACTTCTTTGCCATTGAATAATTCCTCCAATTTCGTTTATTATTATTAACTATAATATTTTAATATAAACGGTAAATTTTAGCAAGTGTTTGGAAGTGAATTAGTCCAACAATTTTCGGTTTTGGTTAAAGAAAAGCAAAAATGCCGTCGTAACAATCCGACGGCACGCAAATATTCAAAGCATTTTCAGTAAGTTTCCGTTATTCCGAGCAGATAGTCGGCGGAAATGCCGAACGCGAGCGCAATGCGTTTCAACGCTTCGTACGCGGGTTTCGACCTGCCGCCGAGCCATTCGCTCACCTGCCCTTGCCGCACCCCCACTCGCCTTGCGAACTCCACTTGCGACAAATTATTTTCCGCCAAAAATTCTTTTAAAATTTGTCTGAACTCTATATCCACAAAATTATTATATCGAAAATACGATATTTTACTTGACATATCGTAAATACGATACTATACTAAACGTATACAAACAGTCTATACCAGTTGTTTTTGCAACGAACTATCCAAAAAACACAACGCGCCGATAAGTTTTATCGGCGCGTTGTGTTTATGTTCATTTTGAAACAACATTAAAAATGCTCCCGTTAAGGGTAAGGGATTTCCTTGTGGGCAAAGAAATATCGCACTATTTTCGCTTGCGAAGTATAGTGCGATATACTTTAAATATACTTTAATATACTTTATAAAAGATTTAAAGATAAACTGCAATTTAGCTGAATACCCGTCATTGCGAGGGAGCAACGCGACCGCGGCAATCCTAACTATTCCGCTCTTTCCGAACATTCACTTCCGGATTGCTTCGCCTACGGCTCGCAATGACGGTTCGGACATAATATCGCGCCAAGACAATACAAACTTTAAATTACTGTTTATAGTAATTTCATTATAGCAAAAACGCACTAAAAAAGCAAGGACTGATTTTCGTCCTTGCTTTAATCCCTATGAAATACACCGTTAAGGAGCTTTAAGTATTTTATTCGATAGCAACGTCCTGCTTCTTCTCGCTTTTGACGAGAACGGCGACGAAAAACGAATAGACCATAGTGAGCAGTATTCCGAATATGTGCACGTCTAAAAGACTTGTAATGAGTATGCTTGACGCGCAGAGAACTATTAACACGCGCTCGGTAGTAATATTTTTAAAGAAACTTATCACCGTCTGCACCCTGTGCACGGCATACGCGGCTATACCTACCGTTCCGCAAGCGCTCATCATCTGCAAAATCGTATTGTGACATACATAGGGCAAAAAGCGGAATTTTTCGTATTCGTAAAGGGTGTCCGTATAAAAGCCTATTCCCATTATCGGATAACGCAGGTAGTTTTTTAAAGCCTGTTTCCATAACTTCATTCTTCCGCTGCCGTTGAGCTGTCCGTCCTCGAACACGTTCGCAAACAATCTTTTGAAAAAGTCGAGAATTTGTTCGAAGTAAACTCCGCAAAGAACGGCGCAGACTACGAGAATCAAGCCGATAACGCAACCGTTGACAACCTTGTTTTTGCCTTTAATGAGAAGCATTAAAAGCGACGCGGGATAAATAACAGCCAAAGCGACTATACCCTGCCTCGAACAGCATAGTATGCTTGCCGCAACAACAGCCGCAGAATAAGCAGTCAACAAAAATCCGTATTTGAGTTTGCCTGCAAGGTACAGTATTGCCGGAAGCGTCATTACGGACAGTACGCCGTAAGACGTGTAAGGTCCCCAGCCGAATTTAATTTCACTTCTGACGATTTTGCCGTCAACTATAATTCCGTCAACCGTTAAATAGTTTACGGCGAGTTCGACAACGAGCAGAAAGCTGAACGCGACAAGCGCGTACGACATTTGTTCAAAAGATTTTGTATCGCAACGGACGTTGTCTTTCACGAGAACGAATATGCCGACGAGCGCAAGAAACATAAACGCGCCGAACATAAGGTTCTGCGGACTGTAATCTTCCGCCCCTATTCCGCCCAACATAATTACTGCCGAAAAAGCAAACATACCGTACAGAACGGGCGTAAGTTTAAAACTTTTGCTTTTACACATTCTGACTATTCTGTATATGAGAATTATTATGGCTGCGGCGGCTATAATTATAGCTGGAATTAGTAACCCCCATTTTGCGAGCGCAGAATCCGAATACAGCGGCGATTTTTCAAGCGAAAGACACACCCTCAAATACAGTAAAACGTTTAGTACAGGACTTATATCTTCAAGCAACAATAAAATTGCCGCCGCCGTTATGCCGAGATAGCACATAAGCACTACGTCTAATCCCGTATAATAACACAACAAAGCAACCGCGGCGCTTAAAAACGGAAAATACGCGGAGCCGAGAAAATATTTAAACCCGTTTACCAACGCGTTGTTTTTAAACTTTTCCATTGTTTCTTTCATTAATAAATTCTGCTTACGTTTTTTTGTTATAATTTTATATTACAAGTATAAATCAATTCACAGTCATTGTCAACTTTTACCCGAAGAATATCAAATAAGTCTTATATATTCCGAAAGACTTTTAAACGACGCGTTAAGTTTATATGAAAAGTACTCTCGGATAAGGCGCAACGCGCGTTTTTCGCCGTCCGCGGTGATGAAATCTTCTTCGTATGATTTGCCTTCGAGTTTACGTATAACGTTATAAGTTACCCTGCTCGCGCCCAAGCCGTTGCCGCAATCGCCGCAGGTAAAAGAACCCGCGTCCATATCGAAGCGAAGCCTGTCCTCTCTGAAAAGCGGCGCGCCGCAATGCACGCAGTTTTCGGCGTTTATGCCGTAACCCGACTGTTTTAACGCGGAAAGGAGAAAACGTATAAGCGCAGAACTCTCTCCCCCGACGCACATTTCCGAAAGCGCTTTGACGCAACCGTAAAATATCGGACGGCATTCGTCGCCCTCGTATGTAAGCGCGTTCGCCGCCTCCGACGCGGCTGACGCCGCATAAAATTTGTTAATATCCGTGCGCAAATCGTAAAAGCTCTCGTTTTCGGAAGCGTTTATTACCGTATACTTTCCGCCGCGGTTTGACAGAACGTATTCCGCAAAACAAAAAGGCTGAGCGGCAAATTTAAGTTTTGCCGCCGCCTTTTTAACGCCCTTTATGCCCGCGGAAATTTTACCCCTTTCGGCGGTCAGTAAAGTAAGTATTTTATCGTTTTCCTTGTAGTCCGCCGCCCTTAACATAAGCGCGTTTACAATCAGTTCCATATCGGTAAAAATTAAAGCGCAGTAAGCGCATTTCATCATTCGTTGCCGTCAAGCCGTTTGAACAGCATATAGTAGCTCACGTTACCCGTTTTCTCGAACATTTTCCAGGCAAGTTCCGCAGCGTCTTTATCTCTGTTTTTCATACCGCACCTCTTAAAAACAGAATGCGCAAAAATTTAAAAAATATTACTGAAATCAAAAATTACAAATTGCGGCGGCGCGCAAAAACTTTTATTCGTTATAACCGAAATCGCGCAACAAATTGGGTCTGTTTCTCCAATCCTCTTTGACTTTTACGTACGTAGTCAAAAACACTTTCGCGCCGAGAAACTTTTCCATATCCTTGCGCGCGAAAGAGGAAACTTCCTTTATCGCCGCGCCCTGCTTTCCGATTAAAATCGATTTATGGTTGGCTTTTTCGCAGATAATATCGAGGTTGACTTCAAAAACGCCGTTATCCTGTTTTTCGAACACGTTCACAGCGATTGCTATGCCGTGCGGCACTTCCTGTCCAAATTTCAAAAGAATTTTTTCACGCATTATTTCGGAAACCATAAAGCGCTCGCTCTTGTCCGAAACTATATCATCTGCGATTACTTTTTCGCCTTCGGGCACCTTGTCCGCTAGATAGGCTTCGAGCTTACCGATATTCGTGTATTTACGCGCGGAAACGGGCAGAATATCGCAGTCGATACCGTTTTCGTACAGCTTTTTAACGTCGGCGGGAATGTTTTCTTTCTGCATAATATCTATTTTCGTATAAGCAATCGCCATAGGGATTTTGCCCGAAAGATATTTTTTCATAACGCAAATGTCGTCGTCTGAAATTCCGCCGTGCCCGTCGTGTACGAACAGTAAAAAATCAACGTCCTTCGCCGCCGTTTCAGCCGTCTTATACATCATATCGGAAAGTCTGTTTTTCGCCTTATAAAAACCCGGCGTGTCCACGAACACAAGCTGATAGTCGCTTTTGGTAAGAACGCCCATTATCGCGTCGCGCGTGGTCTGGGGTTTAGGGGAAACTATCGCTACTTTTTCGCCCACAAGCACGTTAATGAGCGTGCTTTTACCCGCGTTGGCTTTGCCTATTACGCCTATAAATCCGCTTTTCACTATCTTGTTATTCCTATTTTACTCAATACTTTTTCTTCTTTTGCGCGCATAACGCGCTTGTCCTCTTCCGTCATATGGTCATAGCCGAGCAAATGGCATATTCCGTGCGCGGCAAGATAATGCAACTCCCGCTCCAAACTATGTCCGTACTCAGCCGCCTGTTCCTTTGCGCGCTCTATGCAAATAGCTATGCAACCTATTACGAGATTGCCGTTCTCGTCGCAGTCGGCAAGGTGTTCGGCTTTTAAAAGTTTTTTTCCGCAAACGCAGTCGAGCGAGGGAAAACTGAGAACGTCCGTAACCGCATCGGTTGAACGCAACTCGTTATTGAGCCGCCTTATTTCGCCTTCGTCCGCCGCTACGATTTCCGCGGCAAGCGTGCAGTCGCTTTCGAATTCGCCCGCAAACGCTTGGGCAAGTCTTGAAAAATCGAAGTCCTCGCCGTAAATAACCAAATCGTTCATATTACTTCTTCTTTGAAACGGTAAGTTTGGGATAAGCCACGCGCGAATGGTATACGCCCGTAAGCTGGTTTACAATGGTGCTTTTTATAATCGTAAGTTCGCGCATCGTTATATTGCAGTTATCAAACTGCCCCATATCGAGCCTTTCCTCTATAAGCGTTCTTACGAACTCCTCTACCTTTTGGGGAGAACGGTCGGGAAGCGTACGCGTAGCCGCCTCCGAAGAGTCCGCTATCATAATTATAGCGGCTATCTTGGATTCGGGCGTGGGTCCCGAATACGAATAGTTTTCTATATTGAGTTCGCCGTCGCTCATTTTCAACGCCTTGTAGTAAAAGTACTTAATGGGCATTGTGCCGTGGTGCTGAATAGCCACGTCCGCGAAAAATTCGGGCAGGCGGCTTTTTTTGATAAGCGACGCGCCGTTGCGGGCGTGCGAACGGATTATGTCTACGGAAAGTTCGGGAGTAATATCGTCGTGGAAGTTGTATTCCGTCTGATTCTCCGCGAACATTTCTGGTC
>CAMXOH010000097.1 GCA_947245485.1 uncultured Clostridia bacterium
TTACGCTTTACCTCGGTTGCGTACTTCCGTGTACGCGCCCTCGGCAAATGCGCGCGCTCCTCGTCTTGCTCGTATCTCCGAAGTCTTAGGTAAAGAAAATATACTTCGCAATGCTATGTCGCGTTTACGCTTTACCTCGGTTGCGTACTTCCGTGTACGCGCCCTCGGCAAATGCGCGCTCTTGCATATTTGCAGGCTAATAGAAAGTAATTATAAATTTATTAAACAGGTCAATCAAATGAACGGTAAACTTGCAATAGTCGGCGACGGCGACAGCATAATGGTATTTAAAGCGGCGGGCGTTGCGACTTTTCCAGCGGAAAGCGAGGCAAAGGCGCGCGACGTGTTGCGTTCAATCGCAAAGGATTATCAGATAATTTTTCTGACGGAAGAACTTGCGAAAAATCTTACCGAGTTTTTAAAGAGATTTGACGAACAACCTTATCCCGTGGTTTTAAGCATACCGTCCAAAAACGGCAGTACGGGTTACGGCGTCGAACAGCTCAAAAGCGCAATGGAACGCGCCCTCGGCGTGGATATTCTTTTCAATAATTAAACGTTAAGGGGAAATGCCCCGAATTTACGGACGTTCTTGCAAGCCGCATAGGACTTCCGTTTTAGGAGATATTATTTTATGGGTAAAACAGTCAAAATTTCCGGACCTCTTATTATCGCCGAGGGAATGGCGGATTGTAAAATGTACGACGTTGTCCGCGTATCGGATAAGGGACTTATCGGCGAAGTAATCGAGTTGCGCGGCGATAAAGCCTCCGTGCAGGTTTACGAAGAAACTTCGGGTTTGGGACCGGGCGAAGAGGTTGTTTCCACGGGTGAACCTCTCTCGGTAGAACTTGCGCCCGGACTTCTTTCCGGTATATTCGACGGTATACAGCGTCCTTTGACGACTCTGTTTTTTAAATACGGTTCGCGTATTTCAAGGGGCGTTTCGGTAAACAACCTCGACAGGGAAAAGAAATGGCATTTTTCGCCCCGTGTAAAATCGGGCGACGCCGTATCCGAAGGCGACGTACTGGGCGTGGTGCAGGAAACGGAGATTATCGAACATAGAATTTTAGTTCCCAACGGCGTGAGCGGCAAAGTCGTTTCCGTCGAAGAAGGGGATTTTACGATAGAAGCCACGGTTGCCGTAATACAGACGAATACGGGCAAAAAACCCATAAGCATGCTCCGTAAATGGCCCGTAAGAAAGGGCAGACCGTACAGGGAAAAACTTTCGCCCGATAAGCCTATGGTAACGGGACAGAGAGTTATAGATACTCTTTTCCCCGTTGCGCGCGGCGGCGTCGCCGCCGTTCCCGGACCTTTCGGAAGCGGTAAAACCGTTGTTCAGCATCAGCTTGCAAAGTGGGCGGACGCGGACATAATAGTTTACGTCGGATGCGGCGAACGCGGAAACGAAATGACGGACGTTCTCAACGAGTTCCCCGAACTTACCGACCCGAAGACGGGCGAACCCATAATGAAGCGTACCGTGCTTATCGCAAATACTTCGGATATGCCCGTTGCCGCGCGAGAAGCGTCTATTTATACGGGTATTACCATTGCGGAGTATTTCCGCGATATGGGTTATAACGTCGCCATAATGGCGGACTCCACTTCGCGTTGGGCGGAAGCGTTGCGCGAAATGAGCGGACGTCTCGAAGAAATGCCCGGCGACGAGGGTTATCCCGCATACCTTTCAAGCCGCCTTGCGGAGTTTTACGAAAGGGCGGGTATAGTAAAATTGCTCGGTTCGCAGGACAGGACAGGTTCCGTAACTGCAATCGGCGCGGTATCTCCTCCCGGCGGCGACCTTTCCGAACCCGTTTCGCAGGCTACTTTGCGTATAGTAAAAGTGTTCTGGGGACTCAGCGCGTCGCTCGCTTACAAGAGGCATTTCCCCGCGATAGACTGGCTCATCAGCTATTCTCTTTACGCGGATAAAATGCGCGATTGGTACGGCGAAAACGTAAGCGCGGATTTTGTCGCTTACAGACAGTTCATTATGACGGTATTGCAGGAAGAAGCCGCGCTCGACGAAATAGTAAGGCTCGTCGGTATGGACGCGCTCTCTTCCAAAGACAGACTAACGATGGAAACGGCTAAAATCATAAGGGAAGACTATCTGCATCAGAACGCATTCGACGACGTGGATACCTATACTTCGATGAAAAAGCAGTTCTTAATGCTTAAACTTATTTATGAATTTGATTCGCGCGCAAGGGAAGCAGTCGCTTCTTTCGCCTCTTTAAACGATATACTCGGCTGTTCGGCAAAGGAGAAAATAGGACGCGCAAAGTTTATTCCGGAAGACAATCTCTCCGAGTTCGACGAAATTCTCAAACTGCTCGGCACGGAAATGAAAGCAATATGTCAGGGAGGAGAGGAAGATGTTTAAAGAATATAAGACTATCCGCGAAGTCGTCGGACCTCTTATGCTCGTCGAGGGCGTCGAGGGCGTAACCTATAACGAACTCGTAGATATAGTTTGTTCGGACGGCGATATACGCTGCGGCAAAGTGCTCGAAGTGAACCGCGACAAGGCGGTAGTTCAGCTTTTTGAAAATTCGCAGGGTTTGCAGATTTCCTCTGCAAAAGCGCGTTTTATGGGACACAGCCAACAGCTCGCGTGTTCGCGCGATATGCTCGGCAGAGTGTTCGACGGTATGGGCAACCCCCGCGACGGCGGCGCGCCCGTAATACCCGATAAAATTCTCGATATAAACGGCGAACCGATTAATCCCGCCGCGCGCGATTATCCCGACGAATTTATTCAGACAGGCATTTCGGCAATAGACGGCTTGAACACTCTTGTAAGGGGGCAGAAATTGCCCGTGTTCTCGATGAGCGGTTTGCCCCACGCCGAGCTTGCCGCGCAAATCGCGCGTCAGGCAAAAGTAAGGGGAACGGACAGCAAATTCGC
Source organism: uncultured Clostridia bacterium (assembly GCA_947245485.1). Lineage (GTDB taxonomy): Bacteria > Bacillota > Clostridia > Christensenellales > Borkfalkiaceae > Coproplasma. The sequence continues at coordinate 2,924 of CAMXOH010000097.1, forward strand.
CGTCGTGTTCGCCGCCGTCGGCATAACGTTCGAAGAAGCGCAGTATTTCGTCGACGACTTCAAAAAGACGGGCGCAATAGAGAGAACGGTTCTCTTCACCAACCTTGCAAACGACCCCGCCGTAGAGCGTATCGCTACTCCGCGTATGGCGCTCACATGCGCGGAATATCTTGCGTTCACCTGCGGTATGCACGTGCTCGTAATAATAACAGATATTACAAACTATGCGGAAGCATTGCGCGAAGTTTCGGCGGCGCGCCGAGAAGTTCCCGGCAGGCGCGGCTATCCCGGTTATCTCTATACCGACCTTGCGACAATGTATGAACGCGCGGGAAGAATCCGCGGTTGCGAAGGTTCGATAACGCAGATACCCATTCTGACAATGCCGGAAGACGATAAGACTCACCCCATACCCGACCTTACGGGTTATATTACCGAAGGGCAGATAATGCTTTCGCGTGATTTGTATAAAAAAGGCATCAACCCGCCTATCGACGTTCTGCCGTCGCTTTCCCGTCTCAAAGACAAGGGTATAGGCAAGGGCAAGACGCGCGAAGACCACGCGCCCACACTCAATCAGCTTTTCGCCGCATACGCAAGCGGAAAGGAGAGCAAGGAACTTGCCGCGATTTTGGGCGAAGCCGCGCTTTCGGACACAGACAAACTCTATGCAAAGTTCGCGGAAGAATTTGAAAAAGTCTATATCAATCAAGGTTTCAACGCCGACAGAACTATCGAAGAAACGCTGGATATCGGTTGGCAGCTTCTTAAAATTCTGCCCGTAACCGAATTGAAGCGTATCCGTCAGGAATTTATAGATAAGTATTTGAAATAAAACGCAACTGCTTTTTGAATTTCCCGACTAATTATAATTAAGAGGTATTATGGCACGTTTAAACGTAAACCCCACGCGTATGGAGCTTAAAAAGCTGAAAACGCGGCTAAACACGGCGGTAAGGGGACACAAACTTTTAAAGGATAAATCCGATGAAATGGTGCGCCGCTTTTCGCTGATAATAAGGGAAAACAAGCGTCTGCGCGAAGAAGTCGAGAAAGAGCTTTCCGAAACGCTCAGGCAATTCTCCGTAGCGCGTTCGGTTACGCCTGCATACCGCGCGGAAACGGCGTTTTCAATGCCGTCGATAGCAGTTAAAGCCGAATGCGGCGTAGCAAGCGTAATGGGCGTAGAAGTTCCGAAAGTGGAACTCGTAAACGAAAAACATTCGGACGGACTGCCTTACGCTTATACGGAAATTACAAGCGAAGCCGACTATTCGGTTTCAAAAGCCGCCGCGCTGTTGCCTAAGATGCTTGCGCTTGCGGAAACGGAAAAAACGGTGCGCCTGCTCGCGGACGAAATCGAGCGTAATAAACGCAGGGTAAACGCTCTCGAATACGTAATGATTCCACAACTCGAAGAGACAATCAAGTATATAAAGAGCAAACTTGACGAAAACGAACGCGCGGCAGTTATCAGACTTATGAAAGTTAAAAACAAAGCTCAATGAAAATAATTACAAAGCGGACGGTAAACGTCCGCTTTTCGTTATTTTGTAACAATTTTATATGACAAAGGTTTACGCTTTACTTTTAATGAACGTTAGGATAGAATGTGCTTAATATCTAACGGTTACGGTTTAACGTTAAGAAAAATTAAAGAAGGTTGTAATTTTGTTTTTTATTAATTGGCTCATACCTATGTTCATAACATTTGTCTGCATAGCGATTTACGTATCGCTGTCGGTAGTGTTTTTGAAGAATGAGAACGAGCATAAGCGCCTTTTACCCGTAAGAATAGTGTTCATTATGCTCGTGGTTTTGGAAATTGCGAAAATTGTTTATTTAATCGGCAGGGACGATTATTACTTTGCCAACCGCTTCCCCATAGTATTTTGTTCTATGTCGATGTACGCATACCCCGTATTCTGTTTTAAAAATAACAGATTCAGCGATATAGCAAAGGGATTTTCCATAATCCCCGGCATTATAGCTTTTATTTTCTTTGCCGCGATACAGTGGAAGTATGATATGAGCTTAATGCAGGTGCACAGCTATATTTATCACGGTTCAATGCTCGGAGTAGCTGTTTATCTTATCGCTTCCAAACTCTACGTATTCAAATTCAAAAAGTTCTACGCGCAGGCTTTAACGGTGGGAATCTACTTTCTCTCGGCAAGTTTTATAAGCCTTTTAATAGGCGGCGCGATTTCCGTATTCGGACCGAAAGACCCCTATCTCGCGTTCCTGTATAACGCTGCGGGATTTATGCCGGGAATTTTAATTCTCGTATTTGCGGTATTTTTCGCTTACTTCGCAGTTTACGGAATTATAGAATTATGCTCGCGCGCGGGGCATAAACGTATGCTTAAAAAAGCCGCGCATACGACGGAAGGAGAGATGAACGGCAATGATTGATATATTGTTTTTAGTATTGGTAATGCTGTGCGTACCCGCAGTAGTTATGACGGGCGTAAAAATATATAAACCCGAAAGCACGAAAAAACTTTTAAAGGGGTTGACGCTTGCTTTTCTCGGCTTGGAGCTTTTAAGGTTTTTCGTCAACGCCTCGCTTTACGAAAATGCGGCGACGCCCAAATCCGATATAAAGTACGGGTTAATTACGGTTTTATGCGCGGTTGCGCTGTTCGCTACTTTCATTAACGGTAAATTCGCAAAAAACACGCTGCGCGCGATATTTTCGCTTACGGTATTAACGCCCGTAGTTTACGCCGTATTCTTCCCGCAAAGTTATATAAACCCGCTTGACGTAGCGGCGGGCGCGCTTTGCAAAGGCTGTTTTATGACGGAGTGCGGACTTGCGCTCACTCTTGCCGTTTTATATTTCCTCGAAAGCGAGGACTGTTTTGCAAACCCGTTGAATATAGCTTATTCGGCGGCGGCGCTCGTTGTATTCGGCGGCATTGACGCGTTTATAATCTGGTATTGGAATTTAGGCATACCTATGAATTATATGTGGTTTGTAAATTACGCCGTAATGCTCGCAGTTACCGCGGCGACTTACCTTGCGTTTTTCATATATAAAACAATTAAAAATAAAAAGAAAATAAGTATCGGTTGATATGGAAACCCCGAAAAACTTTGCAAAGTTTTTCGGGGTTTATGTTTTGCTAAAAGACAACCTCCCGCTATGCGGGAGGCAAAAAAGAAGCGGAAGCGTT
>CAMXOH010000098.1 GCA_947245485.1 uncultured Clostridia bacterium
GCAGTCTAATGATATACCAAAAGTGGGGCAATATGAAATTTGCATACCGCAACCGTGAAATTTGGTGTAAGGGGTACTATGTAGATACAGTAGGTAAAAATACTACTGCAATAAAAGAGTACATAGCAAACCAATTAAAGCAAGATAAAGAAGCAGACCAATTAAGCGTGTTCGACCCAAACGACCCTTTTAAGGGTAGCAAGTAAAAGATGCAAGACTGGCAGGTCAATTCTCCGGCGCACTTGTGCGCAGCCGGTAATGATTAGGGTTATGCCCGAAAATGAAATACCACCCGCTATGCGGGTGGATTTTTATTATTCAAAATTTTTTGTGACATTATCAATTTCTGATATATCCATTTGTTAAAATAGTTGTAATAAAAAATTTTGGGAGGAAATAAAATGCAGTTAATAATTAAACTGAACGGTACTTCAAGAGAAATGTTTGAGAAAAATTTGCAAAATTATAATTGGCAATATTTTGGGCAGTTTCAAAAAGCAACAAATAACAAAAATGTTTTAATCGCGCAAAAGCAAGAGTGGGAATACGATATAAAAGTTTGTTATTATGACAATAATAATTATGACTATTTTGTTCTTTTTACTCCGTTATCTGATAAACAAGATTTGTTTGATAAAGAGCCGTGGCGTTTGGAATCTTTGGTGAAGGAATTTGTGAATTTTATTAATGTAGATTATAATGGGAATTTTTGCGACAAGGTAGAATGCGCATTGATACAAAATGGATAATAACGGCGGTTGTTAAACAACCGCCGTTATTTATGAATTAATTGATAGCATTAAAAATTTATAATTAATACTATCGGTTTTCGTTTATTTTTTGATGCTAAAAAAACATTGGTAAATTGAAACGGTATGTGTTATACTTGTTTTGTTAACAAGAGAAAAATAATATGCAGAATACTTTTGGCACACGACTTAAAGAGTTGCGTAAATCGAAAGGTTTGACCCAACAGCAACTTGCAGAAAAATTGAATATTCACGAGCGCACCGTTTCAAAATGGGAACGGGACGTGTGTGAACCCGATTTTGGTTTTTACGGCTTTATCGCGCGGACGCTCGGCATTTCTTTGGAAGAGTTATGGGGATTACAGCCGCCGCAGGAAAAGTTAGACGGCAGTTTCGATATGATTAATATCGGAAGCGTAATTTCTCTTGAACGTAAAAGGCTCGGCAAAAGTCAGGAAGAATTGGCTGCCAAACTGAATGTTTCCGCAAATACCGTATCGAAGTGGGAGCGGGGACTTGTTTGTCCCGATAAAGATACGTTCTTGAAACTTTCCGCATACTTACAAATTCAGCCTTCGAAGTTGTATTTCGCCGTCGTTAATATTGCAGTTCCCACTGCCGTTGAAAAACGAAAAACCCATAAGCGCCTGATTGCTTTGCTTTCTTGTATTTCTGCAATTTTTATAGCATCGTGTATTCTATTGTTTTATTTTTTATATATTAAGCCGAATAACGACGGAGCGGAAGGCGAACCTCCGTCAACGCCGATTTGCGAACATAATTATGAAACGGAGTTAATTTTGCCTACTTGCACCCAACAAGGTTTTACAAACTATGTTTGCACAAAATGCGGCGACAGTTACAAGGCGGACTTTACGGCGAAGCTCAAACATACCGAGGGAGATTGGGTAATCGACAGAAATCCGACTTGCGCGCAGGAGGGAAGCAAGTATACCGAATGCGTAGTTTGTCGTATAAGATTAAAAGAAGAGCCAATAGAAAAAATAGAGCATAGTTATATTTCGAAAGTAATTGAACCCACTTGTACGGCTCAGGGTTATACACAATACACCTGTTCAACGTGCGGCGACAGTTATATGTTCGACTTTACGGCGAAGCTCAAACATACCGAGGGAGATTGGATAATCGACAGAAACCCGACTTGCGCGCAGGAAGGAAGCAAGCACATGGAATGCGTAGTTTGTAGTGCAAAATTAAAAGAAGAGTCAATAGAAAAAATTGCGCATAGTTATGTAGAGGAAATAGTACCGCCGAACGGCAACGAAGACGGATATATCCAATATACTTGCACGGTTTGCGGAACGACTTATAGAGGCGAAACGATTTCTCCCGACGAAGCGGAATTAAGATACGTATTCGATTATAATTCAAAGACCTGTGAAGTCGTAGGGTTTGGAGAAAATATAGGCGCAAAAGTCGAAATACCTTCGACAATAAACGGTTGCAGGGTTGTCGGCATAAAGCAACGGGCATTCGAAGACTGTATTACGTTAGAAGAGATTATAATTCCCGATACGGTAAAAAACATAGATATGTACGCATTTTACAGATGCGCTATGTTAAAAGTGATAATAATACCCGATAGCGTCATTAATATCGGTATAGAGGCGTTCTGCGGTTGCAGAGCATTAAAAAGGGCGGTATTGCCTTCTTCGATTAAATTCATAAAACAGGGATTATTTTCGGACTGTGTTAATTTGCAAACTGTGAATATTCCCCAAAACGTCGCTTCGCTCGGCGATATGGCTTTCAATAATTGCCATAAGTTAAATGACGTCGTATTACCCGAGAAATTAGGTTATTTGGGGGAATATGCTTTCAACAACTGTAACGGTTTAACTAAAATAATCATTCCGAAAAACGTAATCAGAATAGGCGGATACGCTTTCAGCGGTTGCTCTGCTGTGACTGAAATAATGTTTGATAATTGCGATGGGTGGTTTGCCGACGAAACAACAATAGATTCCGTCGATTTGATGAATTCGGCAAATGCGGTGAAATATTTAACTGAAATTTATTGCGATAAAATCTGGCTGAAAGAGCATAACTGAAACTTATAAAAACAGGCGTTCGAGGTTTTCGAACGCCTGTCTTTATGCTTAAAAAAAAAGAACTAAGCCTGATTTTACATAAAAATAAGCCTGTTTTGCTATAAATCGGCTTAACGAGCTTAACTAAGCCGTATCAGAATATGCTACACTTTCAATGGTTGCAACAGGATTAATTCCAAATAAATTCAAGGAGAAAAAGCGCTTATGATATTAAATGAACAAGAGTTATGTTTTACTTAGAATGTACGATAAATTAAAAAACGGTAAATTCATAAGTTTAAACGATTGCTGTACCGAATACGGCATATCCGTGCCGACTTTTCGCAGATACGTGGCGTTTTTACGCGAGTATTTCAGCGAAGTTTACGCTAAGGAAATAGTGTACGATTCGGAAAATATGTTTTATATTTTAAAATAACTATAATATGTTATCAGTTTCTGATACACCTAACTGTTACAATAATTAAAAATTTTCAGGAGAAAATAATGAAACGTAAATTACTTATAATTTTATGCGCTGTCGTAAGCTGTTTTTCGTTGGCGTTAGGTTTAGCCGCTTGCACCGACAAAACGTACGACAAATACGAGTGGGGTGAGCAGTATACGGTTTTTGCGGCGTACAAAAAGGTGCAAGAACTCGGTTACAGCGGTTCGCTCGAAGAATTTATACAGACAATTTCAGGTAAAGACGGGGCGGACGGCAAAAGCGCGTATCAAATTTGGTTGGAAAACGGCAATAGCGGTTCGCAATCTGATTTTTTGGAATGGTTGAAAGGCGAACAGGGTATACAGGGCGAAAAAGGTGAAGACGGAAAAGACGGTGAGGACGGGAAAGACGGCGAGGACGGGAAAGACGGCATGGGAGTCCGCTCCGCTAAAATAAACGAAAAAGGCGAATTGATTATTATTTTGACGGACGGAACGGAGATAAATTGCGGCTTTGTCGGCGGTTTTGTAAACTCGGAACAGTTGCAGTATGCGGCTATAATTGAAAACTCGGCAATCATCGGCTACTCGGTCAGAGGCGTGGGGACTGTTTCGGATAATGAAATAAACATTCCGTCGCAATATAAAAATAAACCGGTTTTAGCTGTTTCCGCCGATGCGTTTAGCGGTTGCGATTGGATTAAGAGTATCGCTATTCCCGAAAGCGTTAAGGCTATTGGTTCTAATGCGTTTAAATTGTGTAGCGGACTTACCGAAATTAATATACCGGAATCCGTGACGGTTATCGAGGACGGTGCATTCTCAAACTGTATAGGACTTACCCAAATAACTATACCGAAGAGCGTGTCTGCTATTAAAAATAATACGTTCTCCGGATGTATCGGACTCGCTGAAATTATTATATCGGAAGGAGTAACTACTATTGGCGCTAATGCGTTCTATGGATGCAGTCAGCTGACAAAAATCAGCATACCCGACAGCATAAAGGAAATTGAAAACTTCGGCGACAGGAGTGCGTTTGCAGAGTGTCCGAATTTGCAGTATAACGAATTTGACAATGCGTTGTATTTGGGTAATGAACGAAATAAATACGTCGTCTTGGCGAAACCGAAAAATAACGAAATAACTTCCTGTGTAATTAACGGCAATACAAAAGTTATTTTAGGCGACACATTAAAAAATTGTGAACGGTTATCAGTTTTAACCGTACAGTATGGCGTAACCGAAATTTCGACAGGGGCGTTCTATAAATGTATTAATTTAGTCCGCGTTACAATTCCCGACAGTGTGATAAGTATAGGCAGGGCGGCTTTTGCTTCCTGTGCAAAACTTGAAACTGTAAATTATTCAGGTACAGTCGAGCAGTGGAAACGCATTGATAAAGCTGATAGGTGGAATGAAAATACGGGCAATTACGGCGTAGTGTGCGCTGACGGTACTTTGACGAAAAGCGAAAGTTAAAATCGGATATTATTTAAAGCCGCGGCTGAAACAATTCAGCCGCGGCTCTTCATATAATGAAATATAGGCGAGGGGGAAAACCTTTGCCGTAACTTAAAGAAAAGAGGAAGTATATACAAATGTGTAATAATTGTAATAATTGCGGTTGTCCCGGACTTTTAAATTTGCTGTTCAATAATTCGTGCGGTTGTGACAGAAATACATGCGGCTGTAACTGCGGTTGTAACCGTTGCAACCGTTGCGGCGATGCGAGAAGAAATTGCGGATGCAACTCGTGCGAACAAAACTGGCACAACCGTTGCGGCAGTAATTGCGGCTGTAACTGCGGTTGCCATCGTTGCGGCTGCAACAACCGTACGTTTAACAATGCGGCAGAATCATTCAGCGTATTAAACAACGTATCTAACCACTGCAATTCCTGTACGGGTTGCGGTTGTTTCGACGCTTATTATGCCGCACAGTACAGACTTTGCGACAATAACTGCGGTTGCAATAACTAATTTCAAGTTTCTTGGGTATCCTTAACGGATACCCTTATTTTTTTTTAAATTGCAAAAGATAATGTTATGGACAGAATAAAAAAATTGGTTAAATATTTTTCGGATAAGCGTTTTTCGACTATTGCGGGAACTTTGGTTTATTTCCTTTTGATGAGCATAGCTCCGTTTATTCTTTGGCTTACGCTCGTATTCGGTAACGTTCATGTTGAAAAATTCCTTTCGCACGAACTGTTTAACAGCATTAGTCCCTTTCTGCATACTCTGAAATCTTCGGCGGAGGGAGCGGCAAGCGGGGCGGGTATTATTCTTCTCTTAACCACTTTGTATTCGTCCACTAACTTTTTTTATCATTTGCGCCGTAGCGGTGAAATCATTTATAATTCGCCGCGGGTGAAAGCAGGACTCAAATTGCGCCTTGCGTCTTTACTGCTGATTTTTGCTACGATATTGCTTTGCGCTGTTCTTGCCGCGCTTGTAGTGGTTGGTTCTTGGCTTTTCGATAAGTTCCTGCCTTTCTATATAGCCGACACTGTTTTCTGTATTTTCCTAACGGTTATAGCGTTTTGCGTCGCGCTTGTGCTCAATATTTTTGCGTGTCCTTACAAGGTAAAATTAATAGACGTAATTTCGGGCAGTCTTTTGACTACGGCGCTATGGCTTGCCATATTAATAGGTTTTGCAGTTTATATGCAATTTGCAAATCCCGAGAGATTATACGGAAAATTAGCTTCTATTATAATTTTTCTTTTGTGGTGTTACGTAATGATGAGTTGCTTCGTTATAGGCGCTATTTATAACGGTTCATTCAAAACCGACAGGGTATACAAAAC
>CAMXOH010000099.1 GCA_947245485.1 uncultured Clostridia bacterium
TATCGTAAATCGCAAGTCCCGCCGAAACCGAGCCGCCGGGGCTGTTAATGTAAAGCGATATATCTTTCTGCGGGTCTTTTGCTTCGAGATATATGAGCTGTGCGACGACTGTGTTTGCTACCGCGTCGTCGATTTCTCCGCTTAAAAATATAATTCTGTCCTCTAATAATCTGCTGTAAATGTCGTAGGAACGTTCCCCGCGGGAAGTCTGCTCTACGATGTAAGGAACTAATGCGTTGCGTTCCATTTCAGTCTCCTTTTATTGGTTATAAGAATTTTTTGTTCAGTCCGTATAAAGCTCGTTATTGGCTTTGAGGAAGTCGAACAGTTTGGTTATGATAATGTCGCTCGTGATATATTCGACTTGTCTGGGGTCGATATTCTTTTTGTATTCTTCGAAAGTTTTTTCTACCGATTTCGCCTGCTCTTCGATTTTTGCGTCGAGCTCGCCTTCCGCAACGGTAATGTTTTCTTCCTTGATGATTTTATCGATTACAAGCTGGCTAAGTACTCTCGACTTCGCCTGCTCTGCAAACTGCGAGCGGAACTGCTCCATCGAAAGCTGCATATATTTGAGGTAATCTTCGAGTTTAAGTCCCTGATACATAAGACGGTAGCTGAAATCCTGAACCATTCTGTCGATTTCGTGCTCTACCATTGCGTCGGGAATTTCCGCTTTCGCGTGCTTGCAAATTTCGGAAACAATGCTGTTTTCCGTCTCGTCTCTCGACTTGTTTGCCGCGCTTCTTTCAAGGCGTTCGCGCGTCTTTTTCTTATACTCTTCCACGTTTTCGGAACCCGCGTGGGATTTGACGAATTCGTCGGTGAGTTCGGGAAGCTGTTTTTCGGTAATCTTATTGAGAACTATATGGAAAACGGCGTCCTTGCCGCGGAGATTTTCAGCCTGATAATCTTCGGGGAACTTGACGTTTATATCGCGCTCTTCGCCGATTTTCATTCCCGCTACCGCTTCTTCGAAACCGGGTATGAATGAGCCGCTTCCGAGTTCGAGGTCGTAGCCGTCGGCGGTGCCGCCGGGGAATACTTCGCCTTCAACGCTTCCCGAGAAGTCGATATTGACTTTATCGCCGAGTTTGCACTCTCTGTCGCTCACTTCGACTTCGTTCGCCGCGCTTAAAAGTATCTTCTTAACTTCGCCGTCGACTTCCGCATCGGATACATTATATTCAAATTTCTTTATTTTTAAACCCTTATACGCGTCGATTGTTACGTCGGGTTTTACGGGTACTATCGCAGTGAGCACTACGCCCTTGCCTTCGCTCATATCCTCGACGTCGAGAGAAGGTTCGCCTACCGCGGTGAAGTTATCTTTTTCTTTTTCGATGATTTCGGGATAATGTTGTGAATAAAGGATATTGAACGCCTCTTCATAGAGAACGCCCTTGCCGTAATAGTTTTCGAGAACGGGTTTGGGAACTTTGCCCTTTCTGAATCCGGGAACCGCGTATTTGCCCCTTACTTTGAGGTAAGATTTGTTAATTGCGTCCTGCCATTCGTTCTCGGTGAATTTGATTGTGAGTTTAACCGTGCTTTTTTCGCCTGTTGCCTGTGTATAGTTCATTTTAATCTCCTGAAAATAAGTATTTAAAATTTTGATACGGATAATATTCTAACATATTTAATTAATTTTGAAAAGCGATTTGCATTTACTTTTGGTAAATTTTAGTTTATAATACAGCTATAAATTCACGTAAAGAACAAGCGAGGTAATATGCCGCAGGACGCGTTTACAATTAAATACATTGCCGCCGAATTAAAAGAAAAACTTGTCGGCGGAAAAATTTCGCGCATAATCCAACCCTCGCGCGACGAGCTTACTTTTATTATATACACCGGAAAAGCAAACGTTAAACTCGAAGCCTGCCTTTCGGCGCATTCTTCCCGCCTGAGCCTTACCGACTGCGACAGAGCGGTACCGCTTACCGCGCCCAACTTTTGTATGCTTTTGAGAAAGCATTTGCAGAACGCCGAAATTCTCGACGTGGCGCAACCCGACTTCGAGAGAATAATCTATTTCGATTTGAAATGCGTTTCCGACTTCTCCTCCTCCGTTATGCGGCTGTACTTTGAAATTATGGGCAAGTACTCCAACGCGGTACTCTGCGAAAACGGAATTATCGTAGGCGCGCTCAAAACCACTTCTCTCGGAGAGAACACGAAACGCGTTCTCTTCGGCGGTGTGAAATATACCGCCCCCGAACCGCAGGACAAAGTTTCGCCCGACGATATTACGGGGTTAAAACAAATTATGGAATATGCCTCGGGAGATATTGCAAAGTTTATAAGCAACCGCGTGAAGGGTATCGCCTACGCCACGGCTATGGATATGGAACGCGCTTACGGCGGAAATATTACGGCGCAGAATATCTACGATTACGTTTTCGGAGAAAATCTTAACCCTTGCGTGACTTATTCCGACGGGCAACCCGACGATTTCAAAGCCAAGTTCAACGGCAATGAAACCGAAATTAAAAAATATTCAAGCGTACTCGAAGCGCAGACTGCATACTATTCCTACGCTTTTGCCAAACGCAGTTTCAACGAAAAGAAAAACAGGCTCGAAAGCGCGCTTAACGCCGCCGTAAAGAAAGTGGAAAAAAGGCTTGCAGCCGCCGCGGAAAAATTGCAGGAATGCAGCGGCGCGGAAACCGTCAAACTCAAAGGCGAACTGCTTACCGCAAACATATACGCCGTCGAACGCGGTATGACGAGCTTTAACGCGCCCAACTACTACGACCCCGACGGCGGTACGGTTAAAATAGAACTCGACAGAACGCTTACCCCGTCGCAGAACGCGCAAAAATATTACAAGCGGTATGCGAAACTTAAAAGAACGCAGTCGAGCGTTGAAAGCCAACGAGCCGAATCGGAAGAGAAATACGACTACTATAAAAGCATTGCCGCGCACATATGCGGCGCCGAATGCCTTTCGGATTTAGAGGAAATCGAGGAAGAACTTTTAAATCTCGCGCTTATAAAAAAGAACGAAACAAAGAAAAAGAAGACTTCTCCTCCCTCTTACCGAACTTATTCGTACGGCGGGTTTAAGATTATCGCGGGAAGAAACAATTTGCAGAACGAACGGCTTACAAAGAGCCTTTCGCCCGAGGATATATGGCTGCATACGCAGAAATACCACTCCTCCCACGTTGCCGTGCTTACGGAAGGCAAACCCGTGCCCGACGAAGTAATAGGAATTGCGGCAAGCATCTGCGCGTACTATTCCGACGGGCGCGGCGGCAGTAAAATTCCCGTCGACTATACTAAAAAGAAGTTCGTAAAAAAGCCGCCGAAGTCAAACGCGGGTTTTGTTGTTTATACGGACTACAATACCGTTTTAGCCGAACCCGACGGACACGAAGAGCTTGCGGAGAACAAGTATGAAGAGAAATAAACTTACGGAAATTGCGCCCGACGGCGAAAATAAACCGACTTATAATAAGAAAGTCTACGCATATATTTCGGCTGGACTGACTGCCGCGGGCGCGGTTTTTCTCGCGCTCATATTTACAAAGCTCGGCATATATTCCTTAATCGCTTCCGTAATTTTAAGCCTTGCCGCGCTTGCGTTCGTGAACGTACAGAAAAGGAAAAACAGCTTCGGCGGACTGAAATATTTCACCGCCGCCGCATATGCGGTGCTCGCCCTTTCAATCGCGGTATTCGTCGGCGGACTGATATGGTCGGCAATTTAAAACTTAAAATAATTTTAAGACAGGTATAAAAATAAAATTAATTTGCCATTATTTAAATATAATGGACAGAATTTGCGGCGCCGTACTCGGCAGAATACATTCATTGAGTCCCGCGGGACGCTACGTAATAATTGCCGAAGACGAATTTTTTGAAGCCTTCCCCGACGGGTGCGAGGCGACGTACGAGGAACTTGACAGGGCGTTGAACGTGCTGAAAAAAAACGGTTATATAGACGTGAGATATTCGCGCGGTTCCCTTTACTGCGTTGCTCCCTTAAAAGAGTACGTCGAGGAACAACCTCTTCCTCCACAGAACATTCCCGCCCCCGCCGAGCAAAAGCGGATACGTAAAATAGATTTTGTATTCTTTTCCGCGTTTGCGGGCGGCGCGCTCGGAAGCATTGTTACGAGCGTAATAGCCGCGCTTTTAACCTGATGCTGTCTAAACACGAAAACGAGGTTATGTCCGCCGTTTTTCTTCTTTGCGACGGAACGGACAGCTGTCTCGTTTCGCCGCTCGACATTCTGTCCGTACTTCCCGCAAAGAAACAATACAACCCCGAAAAAGTCGAAAACATTTTGCACGACTTGTGTTGCGACGGTTACTTCGATTTGATTACCTCTGAACGCAAAGGCGAAACAATGTACGTAATCAGCCTTAAAGAAAACGGATTCAATTTCAAACGCAACGCCAAGCAAAGACAGCGGGATATTGCGTTCAGAATAATGCTTGCATTTATCGGCGCGGCGGCAACTTTCATTTTCGGACTTATTATAAAGGGAATTTTCGGTTGAACGCCGAATTTTTATTGCTTTTTCTTAAAGCGTTTGGTAGAATAGAGCGGTAAACTTTATTCATAAGGAAAAGCTATGAAAAACAAAAAACTGTTTATCTCGTTAATTTCTATATTATCGGTATTTCTATTTATCGGAACTTTCCTTCTCGTCTGGTTTGCAGGAGCTATTTACAGGGACTTTAAAGGGTTCCGCCGCGAATTTGAAATTCCCGGACTCGAAGACGGCGCGGTTCCGCAGGGCATGGGCGCTTACACCTCCGTATACGAAATACCCGGTGACGACGGAAAACCCAAGACAGCCACACAGCAATACTTCTTCATAAGCGCATATATGGCGGACGGTTCGCCTTCGAGAATTTACGTCGTCGGCGCCGTGACGGGTTACGTAGGATACGTTACGCTTAAAAACGAGGACGGAAGCGACTTCTACGGACACGTCGGCGGAATAGCTACCAACGGCTATACCCTTTGGGTAACGGGCGAAAACACCGTTTACGTTGCAAAGGCGAGCGAGGCTTACAATAAGGCAAACAGAAACATTACCCGCGAAATAGTGGACAAGGCGGCGCGCGTTAAACTTCCCGATACCGACGAAAGTCAGGAATACGACTTCTCGGTTAAGTTCACCGCTTCTTTCAACGCAAACTGCAACGCTTCGTTTTGTTACTACTATGACGACCCCCGATACACTTCGGTTACTTACGACAGACTTTACGTAGGAGAATTTTACCGCAAGGGCAACTATGAAACGGCAGATTCTCACAGACTCGAAACGCCCAACGGTTATAAAAACACCGCGTTTATGTACGAATTCAACGTAACTTCGAGTTCGTCAAACAAATACGGACTCTCCACTATCAGCGAAGATACGGGACTTACCGAGGAAGAACTTGTTCCCAAGATACAAAAAGTTTTCTCGATACCCGAAAAAATACAGGGTATGGCGTTCTCTGGCAAAACCACTTACAGTTCGTCCGACGGTATGCTCGTTCTTTCCGAAAGCTACGGACTTGCCAATTCAAACCTGCTTTGCTTCGATTATAAGTCCGTTATGGGAACAAGTAAAAAATATAACGCCGTAACGGGCGTAAACTTCGAATACGAAGGTTTGTATAAAACGATAGGCGGAAATAAAATCCCCTACACCGATTCGGGACTTTACCTTTACTTTGTAGATAAAGCCAATGAAGATATGTTTGTAAGAAACTACTCGATACCTTCAATGTCCGAGGGAATGTGCGTTGTTACCCCCTCTACTTCCAATAACGGTCCGATAGGAAAGGTTTACGTGCTCTTCGAGTCGGCGGGAAAGAAATACAAACACTTTGTAAGAACCAAACTTAAAAACGTGTACAGCTTTACCCCGAAAACCAAAATATAAATAAAATCCAAGACGGCGTTTCGCCGTCTTTATTTTTGCATAAATCATAACTACGCGTGCAACACGTAGTTTGCACACGTCCTAAAAGGGCACGGCACCGCAAATGCGTTCATTCTTTCGTCATTGCGAGCGTAGCGCGGCAATCCAGTCA
>CAMXOH010000100.1 GCA_947245485.1 uncultured Clostridia bacterium
TTAAGATAAAAAAGAAATCGCAATTTAAAAAATATAAAATGAATATCTGTTTTAAAAGTTATATTTATACTTTTAGTTGCGCTAATCAAACTTGAATTAAATTTCAATTTGTCTTTCTAAATAGTTTGTAGTAAAAGCTCTCGAACATATCGTTCGAGAGCTTTTTACTACTTGACAGCATAACTCTTAAAAATTTAGTTTTTAATTCCCTATGAGAAGTGCGCATTGGTCGGCGGGTTTTTGAAAACTATTGAAAGAATGCCGTATATTCAGCCTAATTGCGTCCGTATCGGTGTACTTGAAATTTTCTAATAAAAAATTTTGGTTAAGCCTTCCGGCTTATGCGCTTTGACTTCAATTTTTGTTAAACTTCATAATGCCGCTCTGCAATAATTTACACGCTAATTTTAACATAAAGGCATTGCAAAGTACAAAATAAGAATTCGTAAGTACCTCCGTAAGCCGTTAAACAAAACTTACATACAGTTATGCAAAAGCTCTTGCAAACAATTTGCTTTTTCACACAATTCCATCGAAATACCAAACCTGCGTTCCCATATCGACTTCGTAATACATAACCTTATTCTTCTTTGCGTTCCAAAAGAAATAACCCGACAATTCTCGGACTTTCATTCTGCTTTCGCCTATGGGCATTGTTCGGCACGTGTTGTAGATTACGTTTTGGCAAAATTTCAGCGCGTTTTTAATTTCTATTTTGATATGCGCGTCTTTTACCGTCAAACCGCCTATAACGTAAAGAGTATCGTATTCGTCGCAATCGTTCATAAAATCGTTTAAGCCTTGCCCGTATCGGCTTTCTCCGAATACGCCCGCATACGCCCAACTGCGTAATTCGTCGTTTCCAAGCATTCGTAGTTCTTTGATTTCTGCGCCGAATTTTTGCCGATATGCGCGCATAATATTACGCCATTGTTCTATCTTTTTAAGATATTTCGGCTCGTCTTTCTCGATTAAACGCGCTTCCGCGCCGCAGTCCGACAACTCTTTTATAATGTTCGCGTACCGTTCCGCATATTTGTGATTGCGTTTTATTTCGCCTTTCGTTAATTCTTCCATAATACTAACCTCTTAAAGTTTTATTTGTCAATACCTGTTGTATAGTAATTTTGCCGTTCTTCGCTAATTATAGCATAAAGGCAATTCAAAGTACATAGTAATACTTTTACTTTTTATATTAGTGGATGTTACTTTTGAAATTCAGCTCGATTTTTCAATGCGGCGCATTCTGCATTCGTAGAGAAAACGCGTTTCGCTTATCTGAAATAAATTTCATAAAAATCTTGAAAAAACGTTTGCCGTGTTTTATAATTAATCTATATGAAAATATAAAAGAGGTAATTTATGGCAAAAAAAGCGGCATATGATTTTTACGGTATAATAGAGGACAACGTTGTGCTGGGGCACAGAACGCCCGTTAACGGAAGTCCGAACATTGCCGTGCCCGAGGGTGTGGTGAAGATAGGACGGTGCGCGTTCGAGGGCGAATACTGCGAATCGGTTATATTACCGTCCACTCTTAAAACGGTAGGGAAGGAGGCGTTTAACCACTGCGGCGAGTTGCGTGAAGTCATTATACCCGAAGGCGTGGAAGAACTTGCTCCGTGGGCGTTCAATCATTGCGGTTCTCTTGAAAGAATTCATCTGCCCTCATCGCTCGTTAAGCTGGACAAAAAAGAACAACCCTTTAACAACTGTTACGGATTAAAGGAAATAACCGTAGACGAGTCGAACCCCGTATATTGCGCGGTGAACAACTGCCTTATAGAAAAGGCGACGGGAACTGTGATTGCGGGTTGTCGGAACTCGGTTATCCCCGACGACGGCAGTATTACGGCAATCAACGAGGGCGCGTTTTGCAGACAGTATTATTTAAAAGAGATTAATATTCCCGAAGGAGTCAAGAGCATAGGCAATTTTGCGTTTTTAAATTGCAGAAGTTTAAAGGAAATAGTTTTGCCTGCAAGCGTTAAGAAGTTGGGCGTAAGCGCGTTCGAAGGATGCGACAAACTCGAAAAAATAAATTTGGAATATGTCGAACGCATTGAAAGAAACGCGTTTGAAAACTGCAAAAACTTACAGGGCGTTCTAGTAATTTCGGACTGTACGAAAAAAATAGGAACAAGCGCGTTTGAACTTAGCGGAATAACTTCCGTAACCTTAGGACGCGGAATCACGGCGATTGAGTCGGGCACGTTCCGTTCCTGCCACAACCTCGAAAAAGTCGTTTTGCCCGATGTTCTTTCAAAAATAGACAAGTATGCGTTTGCCCACTGCGAAAATCTTAAAGAAGCGGTGATTCCGTCTTCTGTCAAATACATAGGCGGCGCGGCATTCTGGGGATGCAGTTTAAAAGACGTGATTTTGCCGCCCGAACCCGACTTTATTAGCAAGGACGCGTTCACGGGTTGTACGTTGGCGACGAAAATCGCGCGGAAGACTTCCAATCCCGACTTCGAGATGGACGGAACAACGATTCGCAAATACCGCGGAAAAGACGTTAACGTAGTTATTCCCGACGGAGTTACGGCTATTAAGGCAAAGGCGTTCAAGGGCAAAAAGAAAATCGAGAGCGTAGTTATATCCTCTTCGGTTACTGCGCTTGCCGCAAGCGCGTTCGAGGGTTGCGATAGTCTTACCGAAATCACGGTAGACGGGGGAAATAAGAAATACCGCAGTGTAAACAACTGCGTTGTTGATATTAAGAGTAAAACTCTTATACTCGGATGCAATTCTTCGGTTATGCCCGAAAGCGGAATAGAAAAAATAGGTAACGGCGCGTTTTACAAATGCGATAAAATCGAGCGTGTTATTATCCCGAAAGGCGTAAAGTCGGTAGGCAAGAATGCGTTCGAGGGATGTACGGGACTTAAAACCGTTACTTTTCCCGAGGGTTTGGAATCGGTAGGCGAGGGCGCGTTCAACGAATGCGTCAATTTGGAGTCCGCCGTATTCGGCGCTGGATTAAAAGAAATAGGCGCGTCCGCCTTTTGCAACTGCGGGAATATCGCCGAATTGAAAATGCCGCAAGGTTTAAAGAGTATAGGTTCTTACGCTTTCGAACACTGTAAAAAATTGCAAGTTCTCGACGTGCCCGAAGGCGTGGAGAGTATAGACGTTTACGCTTTTAACGATTGCGACGAAATCAAAGAAATCTCTTTGCCGTCCACGTTAAAATCGTTTTTTAACGCGGGTTTAAGATATAAACCGAAGCTGGAAAAAATTACAGTGGCGGAAGGCAACGAGGGATACATTTCGGAGGGAAACTGCCTTATAAGTTTGAAAAACAAAGAACTTTGGGCGGGTTGTCCGACGACGGTTATACCGTCGGGCATAATAAGGATATATGACGACGCTTTTGCGGATTCCGAACTCGAAAGCATAGTTATACCCGAGGGGGTAATTTATATAATGAATTCGGCGTTCGAAGGTTGTAAAAAACTCAAAAGTTTGACGCTGCCCCAATCTCTGAAATCGGCGGAAGGTTGTTTCGACGATTCGGTTAACCTCGAAACGGTTTCCGCGCCCGCAAGATTCCGCGACTACTTTGTAAAATTAAATCCCGCCGTAAAATTTACCGCAACCGATTAAACCGCCTTGCGGCTTAGAACATTATATTAATTTTTCTGCGCATAATGTCGTTGTGAATAATTTATCGGTATTTTTAAGGCGCGCGCTGTGCGTTGCGTTTGCGGCATTCTGCGCGTTCTTCGTAGCTCCGCAGAAAATTGCATTTGCGGATGAGATGCGGCTTTTAGAATGCGTTGCCTTAACGGACGGAGACGCGCAAGGTACGGCGAGTTTGTACGGCAGAGGGCAAAACTATATAACCGAATTGAAAGTTAAGGTTGAATTTGAAAATTACGAGCCTTACGAAATAAAGCTCGACGACGGATATTCTCCGTTTATGGGCGTTTTTGATTTCGGCGGGGCGGACGGTTTTTTGTTCTGTTCGTCGCAGACGGGCGGAAGCGGCGGTTACGGAAATTACCGTGTGTACAGCGTAAAAACACAAACTTACGGCTTGCTTTACGACGCCCGGACGGACAGCGAAAATTCAAAGTTTGACGCTCGGTTCGAACCGAACGGTTTTATGAATTTAACCAACCTCTTGACGGATAATTCTTTGAAAATATATCTCGGCTATATGCCGCGGGAATTTTACGCTTTGATTTTTGCGCCCGACGGAAGCGTAAAGGACGAACAGCCTTACGTAAACCCGATTTCGTTTGTGTCGCCCGCGCTCAACCCCGCAAGCGGACTTTACCGGCTCTGCGCTTACCGCTCTGTAACCGCCGTGGCGGAAGTCAACCGCTTGGGTTATATAGTAAGCGCTTTAAGCTACGACGGGAAAATTTTCAAACCCGATTTTACGGAATTCAGCATTACATTGTAATTTGTAATGGCAAAAGGAATATTTTCGGTTTTTCGTACAGCGTGCGTTTAAAATTAAAACGGTTGAAAAATGAGCGCGAGGCTGTTATAATATTTTTATGGTTATTTTAATTGCGGGGACTACGCATACGGGAAAAACCGCGCTTGCGCAAAGTCTTTTGGAAAAATATAAAATACCTTATCTTTCGCTCGACCATTTGAAAATGGGACTTATTCGCAGCGGGCAGACCAAAATTAGCGTTTACGACGACGAAGAGCTGACGGGGTATTTGTGGAATATCGCCAAAGAAATTGTAAAGACGGCAATAGAAAACGGACAAAATCTGATAATCGAGGGGTGTTATATTCCTTTTGACTGGCGCGTTGGTTTCAGCGTAGAGGAGCTTGCGCAAATAAAATACTATTGTCTTATAATGAGCGAAAATTATATCCGCAACAATTTTTCGCTTATTAGCGAATATGCGAACATAGTAGAGAAGCGGGTTTGCGATTGCGCCGAACGCGAGGAACTGATAACCGATAATAAGCGCAATCTCGAACTTTGTAAACGGTATGGACTTAATTATATTTTAAGCGACAAGTTTTATAATGCGGATATCGAGTTATGAATATTGAAATTACCGAATATACCGACGGCGACTTTTCAGCCGCGGCGGAATTGTTTTATGAAACCGTACATTGCGTAAACGCCGCAGATTACACAGAGGAACAGCTATTTGCATGGGCGACTGATAAATACAGCCTTGACTCGCGCAGGGGCGATTTAGCCGCGCAGAATACTTTTATCGCAAAGGTAAAAGGCGTAATAGCGGGTTTTTGCAGTATAACTGACGGCGGAGAACTTGATTTTCTGTATGTGCATAAAGACTTTCAGTGTATGGGAATCGCGTCCGCTCTGTGCGATAAAGCAGAGTGCGGGTTTAAGGAAATATATGCTTACGTTTCGATTACGGCGAGGCGGTTTTTTGAAAAGCGCGGATATGCCGTTACGAAAGAACTTTTAGCCGAGCGGCGCGGGGTAAAACTCAACAACTTTGAAATGCGTAAAAAAATATAATTAAAAAAGCGCCGCACGCATACTTGCGTGCGGCGCTTTAAAATGGAAGCGGGGGCGAAAGCGCACTTCACGCAGGGAATTAAAAAACTAAATTTTTAATAGTTGCACTTTCAAGCGATGGCAAAAGGCTCTCGGACAATTTCCCGAGAGCCTTTAATTATTGTGTAACGAAAACCACGCGATAGTGGCGGGGTTCTGATGAGTCTACTGCCTGTGAGCAGAAAATCAGCGGAAAAGAAATTTGAATCGTGTAAATTAACGAACGTCATTGCGAACGCAGTGAAGCAATCCAGAAAAGACGAACAAAATGACTGGATTGCCGCGTTCGCGTTGCTCCCTCGCAATGACGAGTATTCAGCTAAATTACAGTTTAACGTTTGTATTAACTTGGCGTAAAATTATGTC
>CAMXOH010000101.1 GCA_947245485.1 uncultured Clostridia bacterium
ACCGTAAGCGAAAGTCAGTACGGACTCGCTTCGGTTATAGGTATATTCACTTTCGTAATCGTCGCGGTGCTTTCGCTCATACTTTACAATCGCTCCAAATCGGTTAAAAACGAGGAGGATTTCATGTAATGACTAACAAAAAATTCAGAAGCAAAAAAGGCAAAGAACGCGCTTCGCTGATTATTATTTACGCGATTTTGATATTAATCTCGCTAATATGGCTTATACCGTTTTTTATACTCATAATCCAATCGTTCAGCGGCGGTTCTGGAATGGCGTCAAACACGTTCTTTCCGAAAAGTTGGACTTTCGAAAACTATGTAAAACTTTTTAAGGAAACAAAGTTTTTGACCTGGTACGGCAATACAATGCTGGTTTCCGTTCTTGTTACGGCAGTTCAGACGGTAATTGTGCTTATGACAAGTTATGCCCTTTCAAGACTTCGTTTCAAAATGCGTAAACCGCTAATGAACGTAATGCTTATACTCGGTATGTTTCCCGGGTTCCTGTCTATGACCGCGGTTTACTTTGTTTTAAAGGAGATACACCTGACTCAGAACCTGTTCGGTTTAATACTTGTCTATTCCGCAAGCTCGGCAATGCAGTATTATATCTGTAAAGGTTTCTTCGATACATTGCCTAAATCTTTGGATGAAGCCGCGCGCATAGACGGTGCAAGCCGTCATACTGTTTTTGTCAAGATAATCCTGCCGTTGGCGAAACCTATCGTCATATACACGATACTAACTGCGTTTATAGCGCCTTGGGGCGAATATATGTTTTCTTCGTTCATTATGCTCGGCGACCCCGATAAGTACACGGTTGCCGTCGGAATGAAGTCATGGATAGATAATCCTACGCTTGCAAGCGAATATTTTACGGTATTCTGCGCCGCAGCGGTTGTGGTATCCATACCCATAACGGCACTGTTCATTTGGTTGCAACGTTACTACGTTGAGGGCGTAACGGGCGGTTCCGTTAAAGGATAAGAGGTGATAAAAAATGGCTAACGTAAGTTTAAAGCATATCTATAAAGTATATCCTAACGGTACGAAAGCGGTAAACGACTTCAATATGGAGATAGAGGATAAAGAGTTTATCGTGTTCGTCGGACCCTCGGGTTGCGGAAAATCCACAACGCTTAGAATGATTGCGGGTTTGGAAGATATTTCCGCAGGCGAACTAAAAGTGGGCGATACGGTTGTAAACGACGTAGAACCTAAGGACAGAGATATTGCGATGGTGTTCCAGAATTACGCGCTTTATCCGCATATGAACGTTTATGAAAATATTGCGTTCGGGTTGAGACTGAGAAAACTGTCCAAGGATGAAATACACAATAAAGTAGTCGAGGCGGCGGATATTCTCGGAATTACCGAATATCTCGGCAAAAAACCCAAAGAGATGTCGGGCGGACAGAGACAGAGAGTGGCGCTCGGGCGCGCGATTGTGCGTGAACCGAAAGTAATGCTTTTGGACGAACCGCTATCCAATCTCGATGCTAAACTTAGAACGCAGATGCGTGCGGAAATTGCCAAACTGCACAAGAAACTTGGGACTACGTTCATTTATGTAACCCACGACCAGGTAGAGGCAATGACTATGGGTACTCGCATAGTCGTTATGAAGGACGGGTTCGTTCAGCAAATAGATACCCCGAAAAACCTGTACAGCTATCCCGCAAATAAGTTCGTCGCGGGTTTTATAGGCACACCGCAGATGAGCTTTTTTGAAGGTACGCTTAAAAAGCACGATGAATCGGTAACAATCAAATTTGATTTTTCCGATTCCGAAATTACAGTGCCGTATTCTATGCTCTATAAGGCTAAACCCGCAATTCTCGACGGAAAGACAAAAGTATATATAGGTTTCCGCGCCGAGGACGTTTCGATTGCAGAGGGCGAACAAGAAAAGGGCGCAGTGGTTAACGTAGTCGTTTCGCACAGAGAAGAGCTCGGAAGCGAAACTCTTATTTACGGCGATTTATGCGGGGGAAGCGAAAGCGCAGTCAATTCCAAAATTATTATAAAGGATAGCGGCGGGTATGATATTAAATCGGGCGATATAATAAAAGTTGCGCTCGATATCGACAAAATACATTTATTCGATAAGGAGACGGAACAATCGGTTCTGCCCCGTATTCCCGAGTATAATTATCTCGACTGCCAAGTTAAAAACGGCAAACTTAAATTTCACGGAATCGAATGCGAAATGCCATCGGCGATTAAATGCGCAGACGTTGACGGAGAATTGCTTTTGCCCGTAAATGCGATTGTTTTCGGCGGCAAATTGAAAGCGGACGTTAAAACGTGCGAACAGTTTAACGGTATAAATCTATTGATGCTTTCTCTTAACGGAAAGCGCTTGTTTGCGGTTTCTTCCGAAAAAATCGAAGAAAGCACGGTTAATGTAGGCATAGACTTTAAGAAAATAACGGTTGTAGCAGACAGTAAAACGGTTATTGAACCAATTCCCGAAACAAACAGCTTCGACTGTTCGTTTGTCAAGCGTAAGTCGGTACGGAGCATAGAGGAAAACGGCAAAACCCAAAATAAAAAAGCGGTAGAATTCGGATTTATGGCGGAGGGAGTATTCTTCGGCGCGTCCGATGAGAGCGCACAGAAAATATTTTCCGCACTCGGCGTTAAAAACGCGTTCGCCTCGCAATATAGAATGGAGTGCAGTATTTACGATATTGAAGTATCGGATAGCGGAATACCCGCCGAAGTTAATAGCATTTTAGACTATGGCGAATGTAAGTTTTTAAAATGTACAGTCGGCAAAAATACCGTTTACGTGAAGTCCGACAAGGAATACGGCGGAAAGATTTTCCTGTCGCCTAATATGGATAAGATTGGTATTTCGGAAAAAGAGAGAGATATAAAATTAATTTGACTTAAATACGGAACGACAAGGTGAGACAATGGACAAATTAAAATTTATTGAGAAATTGAATGAGCTTGATGTGAGCGGTAAATCGACGATAGAACTGTATAACGAGATTTCGGCGTTGGCAATGCAGTGCGGTTTGGAAGGCACAAAGCAAATTCAAGGCAAAAACGCTTACTATCTTTCGATGGAGTTTTTGATAGGACGCAGTTTTTATAATAATCTTTTAGAAATCGGTGTCCTTGAAGAAACGCAAGATATTCTTTCAAGTAAAGGCGTAGACATTAATATATTCGAAGAAATAGAGGATGCCGCGCTCGGAAACGGAGGACTCGGAAGATTGGCTGCTTGTTTTCTTGATTCTGCCGCGGGACTCGATTTACCGCTTCACGGATACGGGATACGCTACAAATACGGACTATTCAAGCAGAAGTTTGAAAACGGCTTTCAGGTTGAACTTCCGGACGATTGGCAGGGAATGGGAGACCCGTGGTCTATACGCCGCGATAATGAAAAGCGGCTTATTAAATTTGCGGATATGGAAGTTTACGCAGTTCCTTACGATATGCCTGTTTTCGGTAAAAGAATAAACAGATTGCGTTTGTTTCAAGCCGAGGGAAGTGCGGAAGCTGAAAAAATCAGTGAAGTTCTTTATCCTGCGGACGACACGGAAGAAGGTAAATTATTGCGCCTTCGCCAAGAATACTTTTTTTCCGCGGCGGCAGTCGGCGAATTGTTGGACGGTTTTGTAAAACAGCGCGGAAAGAATTTTGATAAATTTCCGGAGTATAACGTAATTCAGTTAAACGATACGCATCCCGTTATTGCCATAGCGGAGTTTATACGTTTGCTTACGGTTAAATACCGTTTGACTTTCGCAAAGGCGTTGAACCTTGCAAAAAATACTTTTGCCTATACTAATCATACTATTTTGCCCGAAGCGCTTGAATGTTGGCAAGAGGAGCACATTAAAAAGATTTTGCCGGATATTGCCGAAATAATGTTGAAGATAAGCGTTTACGCTATGCGCGAATTTAAGACGCTCGGTTGCAGTAAAGAGCAGGCCTCGGAAATGGCAATATATAAGAGCGGTACGTTTTACATGGCAAATCTTGCGGTATTTATCGCTAAAACGGTTAACGGAGTTGCGGCGTTGCATACGGAAATATTAAAAGACAGTTTGTTTGCTACCGCCCATAAATTTTATCCGAATAAATTGCAAAATAAGACGAACGGCATAACGCACCGCCGTTGGCTTGAACTGTGTAATAAAGAACTGTCAAAACTTTTGGATGAAACGATAGGAGATTCTTGGAGAACGGATATATCTGAGTTGGATAATCTGAAAGGGTTTACCGACAGCACAGTAGACGAATTCATACAGGTAAAGCAAATAAAAAAAGAGCAGTTATTAGAATACATAGCAAGAAAAGAGGGAGTGGAAATCCCTGCCGATTGTCTTGTATTTGCGCAGGTGAAAAGGTTACACGAATATAAAAGACAGCTTATGACTGCGTTCGCCGTGCTCGAACTTTATTACGGTATAAAGAGCGGAAGACTTAGTTCGCTTCATCCGTGCGTTTTTATTTTCGGCGCAAAAAGCGCACCGTCATATAAACGCGCAAAAGCGATAATTAAGTTTATCAACGAAATTGCAAAAAAAGTTAATTCGGATGAGCAAACTTGCGATAAACTCAGAATAGTTTTCGTTCAGAATTACAACGTTTCATATGCGGAAAAAATCGTTGCGGGAACGGACGTATCTTTACAGGTTTCGACGGCGGGGTTGGAAGCAAGCGGCACGGGCAATATGAAATTTATGATGAACGGCGCGGTAACTTGCGGAACAATGGACGGAGCCAATATCGAAATCGTAGAACGCGCTGGGAAAGAAAACAATTATATTTTCGGCGCGACTGTGACCGAGCTTTCAAGGCTTAAAAGCGAAGGGTATAATCCTATGAATTATTGTTCGGAAGAAGAACACAGAAAAGCGCTGGAAAGCCTTATAGACGGAAGTTTTTCCGACGGCGGTAGCGGCGAGTTTAAAGCTCTATATGATAGCCTCACGATAGGCGCAAGTTGGCACGAACCCGACAATTACTTTGTTTTGTACGATTTAGACAGTTATGTAAAAACGCTAATAAAAGTCTGTCAAGATTATTCGGATAGAAAGACTTTTGCAAAAAAACAGTTGACAAACGTTGCTAATTCGGCGTATTTTTCGTCTGACAGAACTATAAAAGAGTATGCTAAAAGTATTTGGGAAATATAAAGCATTATGTTAATTGCGTTTCAAATAGCGATTATGTTTTAAATTAAGTTAATAAAAAAGGCAACCGAGAGTAACACTCTCGGTTGCCTTTTGGTGTTCCCGCCGGGAGTCGAACCCGAAATTCAAACTTAGGAGGTTTGTGTTATCTCCATTTAACTACGGAAACAATTTAAAAAAATTTTATACCAAAAATTATACCAATTTTAAATTCTGTTGTCAAAAACACATTAAAACAGCCATTTTAGTTCTAAAATCGGCTGTTTTTTCGTGTTTCGTATGGATATACCGAACACTTAGGAGGGGGCTGTTATATCCATTTAACTACGGAAGCAATTTAAAAACAAAAAATTAAAGCGAGCGAATAACGCCCGCTTATTTTTTCGTGCTTACGCCATTGCGTTGAGCTTCTTCGCAAGACCGGATTTTTTGTTAGCAGCGGTGTTCTTTTTAAGAACGCCTTTTGATACCGCGCAATCAATGGTAGAGCAAGTGGTAGGGAACAATTCCTTTGCCGCTTTTTTGTCGCCGCTTTCAACCAACGC
>CAMXOH010000102.1 GCA_947245485.1 uncultured Clostridia bacterium
CCATTCGGGATTAAGTTTTATATTTATTGCTCC
Source organism: uncultured Clostridia bacterium (assembly GCA_947245485.1). Classification (GTDB taxonomy): domain Bacteria; phylum Bacillota; class Clostridia; order Christensenellales; family Borkfalkiaceae; genus Coproplasma. Next base: position 34 of record CAMXOH010000102.1, read on the forward strand.
GAAAGAACATTCCTGTCTAACCATAATAAATTGGTGTTTAAGCATTTCCAAAATTGCTTGAAAAGTAGTTATAATCTCGTTTCTTGAAAACGTGGTAAATAAATTATCAAACTGTACTTCACCGTTAGCGATTAGTTTATCTCTGATAAAAACTACCTTTTCCTCTACGGTGTGAACGTCTTTCGGTATTTCTCTTACGTTATCTTTTTGCTTTTGCAGACTTTCACTGCGTAGCATAAGTCCTGCAAACGCTTCAAGCAAAGCATGAATATTAAAATCTTTATAAACTATTTTAACTTTACTGAAATCGCTATCCGGTTCTTTATAATAATACCCGATAGTTTCGAGACTTTTCAATTTAGGCGTCTCTTCTTTAATGAGTTCGTACTCGCGTTGTTTTAACTGTTCGATTAGCGCTTGTTCTTCTTCGTACGCTCCGCCCATTTCTTCGCCCGCCACTTCGACGACGGGAACCATACTTTTGGATTTAATATAAATAATTTGAGCGGCAAGAGCAAGATATTCGCTCTCTTTATCGACGTCGCGCCTCGGCTGAGTTTTCATATACTCAATATAATCGAGAAATTGTTCCGTGACTTTCGACACGAATACGTCCTCGATTTTGATTTGTGCGATATTAATTAAATGCAGTAGCAAATCAAGCGGTCCTTCGAAATCATCGAGCACCGTATTATAATCCACAACCGATTCAAAATTGTCATAATTTTTATCAGACATAATTAAAACCCGACAGGCAATCTAAAAATCACATTCCATAAAGCGGTAATGGGAAAACCTATAATATTTCTCGCAAACCATTGAACATAACCGAGAATATCGAAATATTCAATGAACGACCAATCAGTATATCTTACTAATAAATCGCACAAAAAACTTTCTACTATGAGAAAAATCAAAATATAGTAACCGTAATTACTTAAAAATCTTCTAACGGGATTAACTTCACGCGTAAGCGCTTCAACTACTCTGAATCCGTCAAGAGGATTAAACGGCAATAAATTGAAAATAAAAACAGAAAGACTGTAAAGAAATATAAGATAAAATACGCTTCTGAAAAAGTAAACCAAATAAAAAACTTGTTCTGCGTCAACGTAGTAAGTAAATACGAGATACAAAGGGTATGCCATAAAAGCTATTATATAATTTACGACTACTCCCGCTATCGCCGTGGTAAATAAACCGCGCCTGTAATTACGGAAATTGTAAGGATTAATCGGAACTGGTTTTGCCCATCCGAAACCCGTCAATATACATAGAACTAAGCCAATCGGCTCGATATGCTTGATTGGATTTAACGTAAGCCTTCCGTACATTTTTGCCGTGCCGTCGCCGTTTTTATATGCGACGAAAGCATGGGCAATTTCATGCGGAACGAATACGAAAAATACGGCTATTACAGAAGCCAGATAAAAAATTGCTGTTTGCATTATTTCAACCTTTCGGGTATAATGTCATTTCTGACTATATCTTCAAATGTCTGTGGTTTAATTATATACTCAGTCTCACCTGCATTGACAAGTACCGCAGGCGGAATAAAATTTCTGTTATAGTTGCTTGCCATTGAATAGTTATATGCGCCGGTAGACAATACCGCTAAAATATCGCCGCTTTCCGCTTTCGGCAAAGGAACGTCTACTGCTATTAAATCGCCGCTTTCACAGCATTTTCCAGCAATGGTTACTTTTTCCGTACAATCTTCGTTTGCCCTGTTTGCAAGTAAAGCATAATATTTCGATTGATAAAGCGCATAACGCGGGTTATCGAACATTCCGCCGTCAACGGCTATATACTTCTTGATTCCTGCAATATCTTTAATTGCTCCTACCGTATACAAAGTAATTCCCGCTTCGCCGACAATTGAACGCCCCGGTTCGAGTATAAGAAAAGGTTCGTTAAGTCCAAGTACTTTTGCTTTTGACTTTATTGCGCAAATTAAGGCTTTAAGATATTCAGCGTAGTCGGAAAGTTTTAATTTCGGGTCCTCGTTATTATACCAGATGCCGAAGCCGCCGCCAATATCGATAGTATCTGCGGTGAAATCGAGTTTTACTTTCATCAGCGCCATAAAATCCATTACTTTTTCCGCAGCAAGCACGAAAGACTGTTTTTCGAATATTTGAGAGCCGATGTGGCAATGATAACCTCTTAAACGCAGATTACTTTTTTTGAGAACATACGAGGTTATCTCTTCCGCCGTTCCGTCGGAAATTGAAAAACCGAATTTACTGTCGGTTCTCGCAGTCTGCACAAACGCATGCGTATGCGCTTCGACGCCGGGATTTATTCTAATAAGAACGTTTTGCACAACAGAACGTTTTTTACATATGTTATCAAGCAGTTCGGCTTCTCTGAACGAATCTATGATAACCGTACCTATATTGTTATCTACGGCAAGTTCCAATTCGCTTACAAGTTTATTGTTTCCGTGCATATAAATTTTATCCGCAGGAAATCCTGCGCTGATTGCCGTATAAAGTTCTCCGCCCGAAACTACGTCTATACCTATATTTTCACTGCGGGCAATAGAATAAATCGCTTTGCATGAGAACGCTTTTGACGCATAGGTCACCAAACCGTTTCCGCAGTATTCCTTATCGATTGTTTCCTTATAAACGCGCATCATATTACGGATATGCAATTCATCAAAAACATACAGCGGAGTTCCGAATTTTTCGACAAGTTCAACCGTATCGGCTCCCCCTATTTCAAGATGTCCCTTTGCGTTTATTTTTAAAGTATCTCTTTCGTTCATTTGCGCCTCATTTTATTTTGCAGTCTATACAAAAGATATATTAGCAAAAAATATAGAATTAGTCAAATAAATTATTAATTTTGATATAAATTAACGGTATCCGTAGAATTACGAATACCGTATTAGTATTTTATATTATTTAATCAGTATTGATTTAATAATATATTATTTTTAATTAAAGCGCCCAGTTGCCGGAAATGTTTTTGAAATTATCTCCGAAACTTGCTTTGTTAACGTCTTCCGCAGAAACTACGTTTACAGTGTCATATAAAATGCCGTCCTTATAAACTTCGATTACGCCTACGATTTGTCCCTTTTGTACAGGCGCTTTTATGTCGTATGCAGTAATGTTATAGGTTATGTCGGGCGTTTTATCTATGGCTGAGAACACGTAACAGTTTTTCTCGGGACATACGGTGAACGTCGGTTTTTTACCGCACGAAATTTTAAATTCGTCATTTAAATTTACGTCTTTGTCAAGAATGATTTTATTTTTATAATTCGCAAAACCATAGTTAAACAAATTTATCGCCGAATCGAACCTGTTATCGCTGCTTTCGGCTCCGAGAACTACCGACACAAGGCGCATATTGTCTTTCTTTGCAGTAGCGGCAAGACAAAAACCCGCTTCGTTAGTAAATCCCGTCTTTCCGCCGTCGCATAAAGAATACTTCCTTATCAACTTATTTGTGTTAGTCATAGAAGTTATTCTGTTATCGGGATGAACAAAATCTTCAAGCCAAATCTTGCTGTAATTGAAATAATCGTTATAGTTGAGAAGATTTCTGAACATTAACGCAACATCGTGTGCGCACGAATACTGTGTGTCTTTGGGAAGTCCCGTACAGTTAGCAAACAGTGTGTCGTTACAACCGAGTTCCGCCGCCTTTTTATTCATTTGAGCTACAAAACTTTCTTCACTGCCTGCTATCGCTTCCGATATAGCTACACAGCTATCGTTAGCCGAACAAACCACAATACTTTTTAAAAGTTGTTCAACGGTATACTGACATCCGCTACCGAGAAAAACTTGCGAACCGCCCATTCCCGCGGCATTTTCGCTTGCGGTAATACTGTCGCCAAGCGAAATTTTCCCCTCATTTACAGCCTCCATCGCAAGAGTGAAAGTCATAACTTTACATACGCTTGCAATCGGCATACGAGCAAGTTCGTTCTCTTTATATACGCATTCACCCGAATCATAGTCCATTAAATAAGCGGATTTACAACCATCCGTAAGTTTATTTTCCTTATTTTCAAGTTTAAATCCCGCCGAATAAGTACTGCCGGCAATCAGGCAGGCGGTACAAAGTACAGTAAATAATTTTTTCATACAAATATTATGAGAAGAAAAAATTTAATTATACTATTACAATAATTACTCTGAATACCACATTGACAAGAACAATAAAAATTAAAGTATTTATTAGCGCAAATATTGCAGGAATACAAAAAACATATTTTGTATTTATTATTTTGCAGGACTCCGTTACGCAACAGCAAAGCAAAATCGATAACAGCGAAACAGGTATAAAAACGAATATTGCGACAGTTATTCCCCCGAAAGAGTTTAATCCAATCAAAATCGCCGCATATAAAGTAAAATATAATCCTCTGATAAAAATAAAAATGAGAGTAAAATATTTGAATTTAGTAAAATAACCTATCAGAAAAAAAATACAGCAATAGAACAGTTCGCCTAAAATATGAGAAAAAATCAATTTTGAATTTTTAAAATTGAAAACGTAAAAAATATAATCCTGTGCATATTCTATAAAGAAAATATTAATATTTACAAATTTATATAGTACTATACCAGATATAATAGCACACAATAAAGTGATTATAACGGCAATAACGTACTTTTTATCCCATTTAAATTCATTAAAAGACAAATTCCTCATATACAATTATATGAGGAATATCTAATTAATATGAACTTAACATTTTATCTATTGCAATACCGTATCCCCTCGTCGGGTCGTTTACGAACACGTGAGTAACCGCGCCGATTAATTTACCGTTCTGTACAATGGGACTTCCGCTCATTCCCTGAACTATTCCGCCGGATTTTGCAAGCAATTCGTCGTCTTCAATTTTTATTACAAAATTTCTGTTGTCTTTATTGTTCTTATCGGTCTTAACAATAGATATATCATACTTCTTTACTTGGTTGCCGTATACGGTAGTATAAATACAAGCCCTGCCTATTTTCACTTCGTCTATTGACGCCTTTTCGATTTTAATTAGTTTGGAACAGTCAAAATCTTTTGAAAGTTCTCCGTAAATACCGCAGGCGCAGTTTAATTTTGCGCTGCCTAAGACGTTTCCGCTTTCAAAGGCTCCTCTAAGTTCTCCCGGCGTGCCTTTAACGCCTTTCTTTACTTCGTATATTATACAGCCGAATACCTTGCCGCCGTTTATTTCGATTAATTCGTTTTTCAAATCGGCTACGGGATGTCCGAGAGAAGCAAACTTTCTATTTGCTCCATCAATATAAGTTACGGTTCCAATGCCGTTTAGACTGTCTTTAACGAGAACCCCTATTCTCTTCCCTCCCGACGATAAGTCTTGTGCGGGTTCGATTTCAAGTTCGCGTCTTTCTCCGTCCCTTATAATGGTTACAATAAATTTTTTATAATCTTCCGCGATGATTCTGTTTATGTCGGCAGTGCTGCTCACTTCCTGTCCGTTTATGCTGACAATAACGTCGCCGTTCTTAATGCCGCACTCTCTTGCGGGAGAACGCATCCCTTCCGACGTAATTACGTCGCATAAACCTATTACTTCGACAGTTTT
>CAMXOH010000103.1 GCA_947245485.1 uncultured Clostridia bacterium
ACAAGGGCTATGCCCGAAAAAGTAAAGCCACCCGCTATGCGGGTGGATATTTACTACTTTAATAATTCATATTTACTTACAAGAAAAGCCAATTATGTTACGCATAATACTATATATTTATTTTAAATTCACTAATAAGTCGTAGAAATTACTCATATTTTTATTTACAAGGTCATAATAGAAACATCTTCCGTCATAACCGCGTTCGGAACCGTACCTTACGATATTGAAGCCTTGATACTCTTTTAAAACGTTTACAAGTAACTTTTCATAAGGCATTCCGTTGCTTTCATAAACGCAACCGAACTCAAACTCTACCCACACTCCGCTCTCCATAGCTTTTACCGTCTCTCTATTCAGACTTACGCCAAAAGCAGGCATATCGTGCGCGTCGCATATCATTGCATTCCATTCGCATATTATTTTATTGAATTCATCGCTTCCCGTCTGATACGTATAAACCGTACCGTCGTTGTAAACATTAATTTTTTCGGCGCACTCGGCAGCCTTTTCCAAATTTACTGCAATACACATATTCTTATTATAAATCCTTTTTTGAAATATATTCATCGATAGCTTTTGCCGCGGTTTTACCTGCGCCCATTGCAAGAATTACCGTCGCCGCGCCCGTTACCGCGTCTCCACCCGCATACACGCCTTGAAGCGAGGTTTTACCCGTATCTTCCTCGACGATTATACCGCCACTGCTGTTTACTTTAAGTCCGACGGTACTGTTTTTCATAAGCGGATTGGGACTTGTTCCTATCGCCATTATAACGCAATCCACGTCGATAACGTATTCGCTTCCCTTTATCTCGACAGGCTTCCGCCTGCCTTTTTCATCTGGTTCGCCAAGCTCGCATTTTATTACTTTGATTCCTTTGACGAAGCCGTTTTTCTTATCCCGCTTATTTTCAGGGTTGTCATAGCCGATAATTTCCACGGGATTTCTGAGTATTTCAAATATAACCCCTTCTTCCTCGGCATGTTCGACTTCTTCTTTTCTTGCAGGCAGTTCCTCCATTGAACGGCGGTAAATCAAATAGACGTTTTCCGCTCCGAGTCGTAAAGCCGTGCGCGCGGCGTCCATAGCCACATTTCCTCCGCCGACTACCGCAACGTTTCTTGCATTCATTACGGGCGTATGGGAATTAGTTTCAAACGCTTTCATTAAATTTACCCGCGTAAGAAATTCATTTGCCGAATATACGCCTTTCAAACCCTCGCCGCTAATTCCCATAAAGCGCGGCAATCCTGCCCCTGTGCCGATAAATACAGCTTCATAGCCGTCGGAAAACAATTCGTCAATCGTTAAAGTCTTTCCTATCACTACGTTTGTATTTATTTCGACACCATACTGTTTGAGCGCTTCCACTTCTTTTTCTACTATGCTTTTAGGCAATCTGAATTCGGGTATACCGTAAACCAAAACGCCGCCAGCAAGATGCAACGCTTCAAAAACAGTGACTTTATAGCCTTTTTTTGCAAGGTCTCCCGCACAAGTCAAACCCGAAGGTCCGGAACCGATTACCGCTACTTTGTGTCCGTTACTTTTAGGCAATGCCGTACTGCCTTTATAGTTCTCATTATGTAAATCGGAAACAAACCTTTCAAGCCTGCCTATTCCGACAGGCTCGAATTTTATTCCCAACGTGCACTTACTTTCGCATTGCGTTTCCTGCGGACAGACGCGCCCGCAAACGGCAGGCAACGAAGAGCTTTCGGAAATAACAGAATATGCGCCTTCAAAATCGCGCGTTTTGATTTTATTTATAAATTCGGGAATCGATACGTTAACGGGACAGCCTTCTACGCAAGGGCGGTTTTTACAATTTAGGCATCTCTGCGCTTCTGCTACTGCAAGCTCCTCGTTGTAACCGAGGGCAACTTCCTTAAAGTTTCGCGCGCGCAAAGCCGCGTTCTGAACGGGCATTTCGTTCTTTTTCGTCTGTATCGCCATTATTTCACTTCCTTTCTGAAAAGATTACAAGCCGTTTCCCGTTCTTTTTGTTCAAACTCGGCATATGCGTTCATACGCGCGATTGCTTCATCGAAATCAACTTCGAAACCGTTAAAATCAGGACCGTCTATGCACGCAAATTTCATTTTACCGCCAACGGTAAGACGGCAACCGCCGCACATACCCGTTCCGTCAATCATTATCGGGTTCATCGAAACCGTGGTAGGCACATTATAAGGTTTTGTAGTAGCAACGACGAACTTCATCATTATCAACGGCCCTATCGCAATTACCTCGTCGTAATCTTCACCGTTTGCAATAAATTCTTTTAACGGTTCAGTCACCAATCCTTGTCTTCCGTAACTGCCATCGTCAGTCATTACGGTAAGTCTATCCGAACATTTTGCAAATTCTTTTTCGAGTATCAATAAGTCCTTATTTCTGAACCCTATTATCGAATGAATCTCGCATCCGAGTTCATTAAATCTTTCAGCTACGGGTAAAGCGATTGCACAGCCGACTCCCCCTCCGACAATGCAGACTTTTTTAACGCCGTCCGTTTTTGTCGGGCAACCCAAAGGGCCGACAAAATCACTAATACAGTCGCCTTCGTTTTTAGCATTTAAACGCATAGTCGTTCCGCCGACTACTTGGAATATAATTTTTACCGTGCCTACACTTCTGTCGAATCCAGCAACCGTAAGCGGTATCCGCTCGCCGTCCCCGTCTACGCGCAAAATAATGAATTGCCCTGCCTGCGCCTTTTTCGCAACGAGCGGAGCGTAAATATCCATCATAGTTACGCTCTGATTGAGTATTGTTTTTTTAACTATTCTGTACATTGTTCGCCTCTGTGCTCTTAATAATTTTCTTTATATATTTTATCATATGGACGGGAAACGGCGCCTCAAATTCATCCGCGTACCGTATTTCTTTAACTATACCTGTCTGCAAATTATTGTGCCTGCCCAAAGGAGCAACCGCTTTATCGCCCTTTTCGGCATCAAATTCACATATGTACCAATAATGATAGCCTCTTACTTTATCGTCGTCAACGAAATCGAGCGCGGCAAATCTTATCAAATTTTTATCCATAAGTTTATTATATCAACTATTAAATCCAAAAGCAAACGATATGACAAACACTTTTGCAATTATAAAAGTCCGTGTATCTACACGGACTTTTAACTCTTATTCGTAATCTACCACGTCAATCCAACCGCGAAGGAACTGTTCTTCCGCTTCGGGAGCTTTAACAAGCCTCGAAGCCGCAACAATGGGTATCCATCTCTGCACGTATTGAATGGCTGTATCGCTCTTTTTACAATATAATTTCAAATATTTATCGGCTAATTCGGATTCGCCTGCGAGATAAAACAACAGATAACTTCTTGCAACGTCCGCGGAAGAATTTCCCTGCGTCGCGTGCGCCCAGTCGATAATGTAAGGAGTTCCGTCTGCTGTTATTATTATGTTCGAGGGGTTAAAATCGCCGTGACAGAGATGCTTATGTTTGGGCATCGAATCGAGCCTTGTATGAAGTTCGTATCTAGTTGAAGCGTCGAGATTTGCTTCTGAGATTTTTCCGTTCATTTTATCTTTCAGCTTATTGAGCATAGGCACGTTTTTAGAAAAAACCGTTCGCTGTAAATCGACGAATAAATTGAGGTATTCATCCTTTTTATCGGGATTCTTGTTCATAAGCGATTGAAGCGTCTCGCCTTCGATATAATCGAGTACTATCGCCCATTTGCCTTCAACTACTTCGATAGAACGTATTTTAGGAACGTTGAGGTTTGTTTCTTCAACGCGCGCGTGATTCAACGCTTCGTTAAGAATATTCGCCTTGGAATAATTTTCGTCGAAAAGTTTTATAAGTTTATCGCCGTTCCTGTAAATCTTTTTGTCGCTTCTTGAAAATATTAATTTTTCAGCTTTCATTATTTTCCTCCTTATGCCTTACCGTAATATGCGTTAAGATACATTTGTTTTATTTCTTTCATTAAAGGATATCTGGGATTTGCGCCCGTACACTGGTCGTCGAACGCCTGTTCAACCATATCGTCAAGGCGTTCGAGGAAATTCTTTTCGTCTATTCCGTATTCCTGAATCGTCTTTTTTATACCGATTTTCTCTTTAAGTTCGTCTATTGCTTTTAAAAGGTTTGCAACGCTTTCGTCGTCGTTCTTTCCTCCAAAACCTAAACTTTCCGCAATTTCCGCATATCTGCGTTTTGTCTTGGGATGGTCATACTGACTGAACGTACCCATTTTGGAAGGCGCTTCACTGCAATTAAATTTAATAACTTCGTCAATCATAAGCGCGTTCGCTACGCCGTGAGGCAAATGATGGAATGCACCGAGTTTATGCGCCATACTGTGACATACGCCGAGGAATGCGTTAGCGAAAGCCATACCCGCCATAGTCGCGGCATTTGCCATCTTTTCTCTGGCAATGACGTCGGTTAAACCGTTATCGTACGCGTCGGGTAAATATTTGAAAATAACTTTAAGCGCCTGCAATGCAAGGCCGTCCGTATAATCGGTAGCAAGCATAGAAACATAGGCTTCCAACGCATGGGTTACTGCATCTATACCGGATGCCGCCGTCAATCCCTTGGGTGCGGACATATGCAAATCGGTATCGATAATCGCCATATCGGGCATAAGTTCGTAATCGGCAAGCGGATACTTTACTCCCGTCTTTTCGTCCGTTATTACGGCAAAAGGCGTTACTTCGGAACCTGTTCCGGCAGAAGTCGGGATAGCTATAAAATAAGCCTTTTCTCCCATTTTCGGGAAAGTATAAACTCTCTTTCTAATATCGATAAAGCGCATAGCCATATCCATAAAGTCCGCTTCGGGATGTTCGTACAAAACCCACATTATTTTTGCGGCGTCCATTGCGCTTCCGCCGCCGAGAGCAATAATCGCATCGGGTTCAAATGCTGACATCTGTTTTGCTCCCTCTATCGCGCTTGCAAGAGTGGGGTCGGGTTCTACGTTAAAGAAAGTCGTATATGAGATACCTATTTCGTCTAATTTATCTGTTATGCACTTTGTATATCCGTTTTTATAGAGAAAAGAATCGGTAACGATAAACGCTTTTTTCTTTTTCATTACGTCCTTCAATTCATTTAACGCAACGGGCAAGCATCCTTTCTTTATATAAACTTTTTCGGGCGCTCTGAACCAAAGCATATTCTCTCTCCTCTCTGCAACGGTTTTAATATTCAACAGGTGTTTTATACCTACGTTTTCGGAAACAGAGTTTCCGCCCCACGAACCGCAACCAAGAGTTAACGAAGGCGGCAATTTGAAATTATATAAATCGCCTATTCCTCCGTGCGACGAAGGAGTATTGACAAGTATACGGCAAGTTTTCATTCTTGCGGCAAATTCGTTGATTTTGTCTTGCGAAGTATTAACGTTTACGTATAACGACGAAGTGTGTCCGTATCCTCCGTCCGCAACCAATCTGTCCGCTTTATTTAAAGCGTCCTTAAAATCTTTTGCTTTGTACATTGCAAGCACGGGAGAAAGTTTTTCATGGGCGAACGGTTCTGACAAATCCGTTGATTCA
>CAMXOH010000104.1 GCA_947245485.1 uncultured Clostridia bacterium
GCAAGTAACAGTTGCAAGACTGGCAGGTCAATTCTCCGGCGCACTTGTGCGCAGCCAGTAATGATTAGGGCTATGCCCGAAAATGAAATACCACCCGCTATGCGTGTGGATTATTATTTGTGTAAACGAAAACCACGCGATAGTGGCGGGGTACTAATGAGGCTACTGCCTGTGAGCAGAAAATCAGCGGTAAAGAAATTTAAATCGTTTAAATTTACAATCGTCATTGCGAACGCAGTGAAGCAATCCAGAAGAAACAACTATAAACGAAAAGTGTTTGTTACGTAAAAATAATGCTTAACATCTGGATTGCCGCGCCAACAAGTTGGCTCGCAATGACGAAACCCGATGACAGGTAGCAGGAAACAGATGCGTGACTGGCAGGTCTAAAATACGCGCACTTGTGCGCAGCCGGTAATGATTAAGACTAATTGCCCGAAAATGAAATACCACCCGCTATGCGGGTGGATTATTATTTACGCTTGAATTTATTTATTATATCCATAATCGCGGAACGGTATTGAACGTTACCGTTTCCCGAAGTGAAGCATAAGGGAGGGTAGATTACGCACCACCAGTTGTCGCCCGTTCCCGAACCCAATTCTATTATAAGCGCGTCGTAAAGTCCGTTCTCCAACGTAAGCTCGCCGTAAACACGGGTAGGGAATTGCTCTTCGCGGACTTCGGCTTTGGACTTGTATGAAAAGCCGTGCGCCGCAAGCGTTTTGTCGCAGACTTTTTCTATTTCTTTGAGAAGTCCGCCGATAACCTGCATTGCCTTTTGCTTGTCGGTGCATTCTGCGGCGTAAGGGGTTATGAATTTAACCACTTCGTCTTTTACTATGTATTTAATATTTTGGTCTGTCCGGCTGTTTGAATTTGCCCTTACGTGTATGCGCAGATAGTCGGTTTCCGCCGCGGCGTTGCCGCCCGCCGTGCTCATAAAATAAATGGTTGCTATAATTGCCAAAACCGCCGCCGCTACTGCTAAAATCTTTTTCATAACTTGCTCCTTACGCATCTTTTATTGACGGCAATGAAAAAATTTATACGTTCACTTAAAAAATTTTTAATTTTTAGCAATGTGCGCGCTGTCGACATACTATATATAGTGGGTGTCGGTTTCCGCATATACAAGCCGTAAAATTTTTTTAAAAATATAAAAAATTCCCGAAAAACGCTTGATTTTTATTATTATATTTGGTATATTAGTTAAGCGTTCGGGAGCTTAGCTCAGTTGGGAGAGCAACTGCCCTACAAGCAGTGGGTCACAGGTTCGAGCCCTGTAGCTCCCACCAAAACAACAGTGCGGCGATTATGCGGGAGTGGCTCAGTGGTAGAGCGTCACCTTGCCAAGGTGAATGTCGCGGGTTCGAATCTCGTCTCCCGCTCCAATAAAATTCTCCGCACTGTTTTTTTATGGCGCTATAGCCAAGTGGTAAGGCCAGGGTCTGCAAAACCCTCATCCCCCGGTTCAAATCCGGGTGGCGCCTCCAAAAACACAATATATTGTGGTTGAATTGCCCTCATATCAACAAGATATGGGGGCAATTTTTGCGTTTTCGATATGATTTGGGGTGTAAATTGGTGTGTAACCCAAGTGGCAGTATTCATAAAAAATAAATTGACGATTGTTTTTTTTTGCGCAAAACTATTGATTTCCTCCTGAAAGTAGTGTATAATACAACTTGTTGGAGCAAATATGATTTTATCGCTGGAAGATTTAAAAATTAAATATAAAGAATATGCCGACGTTAAGGGTAAGGTAAGGCGTGAGGTTGCGGCAGGCAATCTCATTCCTCTTATGCGTGGTCTGTATGAAACGGACGCAACCGTTTCGGGCAAGTATCTTGCGGGGCATATTTACGGTCCGTCTTATTTGTCGTTTGATTATGCGCTATCGGTCTATTCGCTTATTCCGGAAATTGTTTTCAACACCTTCACTTCGGCAACGTTCAAAAAGTCAAAGACGAAAACTTACCAAAACTATTTCGGCACGTTCATTTATAAGGACGTACCCGAATCGGTTTATTCACTCGGTGTACTGATTAAGGAAGAGGGCGGCTACACCTATTTGATTGCCACGCCCGAAAAGGCGCTTTGCGATAAACTCTATTCGCTTTCGCCCGTAAATTCGATAAAGGGGTTGCGCTCGCTCTTATTCGAAGATTTAAGGATTGACGAGGGCGAATTTTGGAAATTAAACATGGACGAAATATGCGAGCTGGCACCGTTATATAAAAGCACCACGGTAAACACGCTTGTAAAGCTCATCAGGAGAAAGTAATGCAGACAGTTTGAGGAAACGGCGCCCACGTTGAGAGAAGATACTGTCGAGGTAAATATCGATTTGTTCTCTGCGGAAGACAAGGAGAAGATAACAATTGACTTTGCGGAAAACGTAAACAATATCGGCGGACTTAAACTAAGCTATACCGTAACTATGGGCGAACAACCCTTAGAGTTGGACGGAAGCGCTTACACCTTAACGTTCGGCACGTATACGGAGACGGCGGCAGAGGTTGTATTTAACGTAAAAATTTCCTATACCGTAAACGGCGTTGCGGGCGAACAGGAATATATTTATACTTTATACATAAAGGATACGAGAGAATTCCAGATTGTCAACGGTACTTTCGATAACGATTTGACGGGTTGGACGCTCAGCAATTCACAACTCGGCGCAGTCAACGCCGATAAAACTTATTGGAACGAAAACGTGCCTTTCAATGCCGACGGCAAATTCTTCAACGCGTATTCGTTCGGGGATAGCGGTAAAGACGCGTTCGAGGGCGCAATGGGTACTCTTACAAGTTCCGTCTTTAAAATCGGCGGCTCGGGTTGGTTCACCTATAAGCTCGGCGGCGCGAAAAACGCGGATAAAGTGTTCCTTGACGTAATCGAAAAGGATACTGGCGCGATACTTGAAAGATTTTACAATAACGCGTTCTTTGACGACAATTCGCAGACGGCTGTAAGGGGTTGTACGTTGCTCGCGTATAAAGCGGACCTTTCGGCGCACGTAGGCAAAACGGTTTATATACGTTTAAGCGACAACGCCAAAAACGATTACGGACTTTTCTTTGCTGACAGCTTCGTTACATACTATGAAAGTGCAGAAGAAGTGGCTGAGGTACCCAATACCGCAACTTCCGTCCCTCATCCCGACAATATATATCAGATATATAACGGCGGATTTGACAGCGGTTTGCTGGGTTGGTATGCGGAAACAACAGACAATCAAGGCGGAGAGTTCGGCGTTTTAAGCGAGGTTGAAAACGAAACGTGGGGCGTAAACAATCAACCCTACAATAACGACGGCAACTTTTTTAAAAACGGGCATGAACCTTCCAAGGGTTATTTGCAGAGCAACTCCTTTACCGTATCCGAAAACGGTTGGCTTACCTTTAAGCTCGGCGGAAACAACGCGTTAAGTTACGTCGCTATACTGAATGCCGATACGGGTGAAGAGCTTGCAAGGTTCGTCAATAAGAATTTCGTCGGAGACTGGGACAATAATAAAGGTTGGGAAATGCACGCTTACAAAGTTAATTTGGCGGAAAGCGGTATTTCGGCAGGAACCGAAGTCAGAATCAAAGTCGTTGACGATGCGTTCGAGAATTACGGCGTTGTAGTTGTTGACAGTTTTGCAACTCACGCAGAAGAACCCGGCGAACATTTCGAAAAAATCGATAAAGTAACAACAGAATAAAAATTTGCATTACCTGCCGTACAGAACGTGCGGCAGGTAAATGTAAGAAACAGGACTATTAACTCTATGGCAGACTTAAATTTGAGACCTAAATTTCATATTACCGGAGAAAAAGGCTGGATAAACGACCCAAACGGACTTGTAATTTTTAACGGCGAATATCACGTGTTTTTTCAGTACTATTCCAAAGATATTTATTGGGGACCGATGCACTGGGGACACGTGGTAAGCCGCGATTTGACTAACTGGAAGTATCTGCCCGTTGCGCTTGCGTTCGACGAGCAGGACGACGGCTGTTTTTCTGGCACGGCTATCGTGTGGCATGGCAAAATCTGGCTTATGTACACAAGTTTTAAAGAAAACGGAGGCGGCGAAAATATCCGTCAGCTTCAAGCTCTCGCATCGTCGGAAGACGGCGTGCATTTCGTAAAGCACGGCATTGTAATAGGCGAAAAGGATTTGCCCGCAGGATATTCTCCCTGCGACTTCCGCGACCCGAAAATATTCGAAGAAGACGGTGTTTTATATTGTCTTGTCGCCGCGCGCAGAGTTGACGGAAGGGGAAGAATTTTGCTGTATTCCTCGGAAGATATGTTCAAATGGAATTTCGTTTGCGACGTTTTTGAGCGTGACAGCGGCGGAATTATGATAGAATGCCCGGACTATGTAAAGGAACTCGGACTCATTACGTATTGCGAACAGTTTCAACCCGCGCAGGGTTCGAAGCACTTGAATATCCACAGTACGTTTTACCGCTTGGGAAGTCTTGATGTAAAGAGAGGTAAGGCGAATTTCGGCGAGAGCGAAATCATTGATTACGGTTTCGATTTTTACGCCGCGCAGTCTTTTGCCGAAGAACCCGTTATGCTCGGTTGGCTGAATATGTGGGACAGAAATACACCGTCGGACAAATACGGGTTCGCGGGTATGTTAACCGTTCCGCGCAAGCTGGAAATAAAAAACGGGGAACTTTGGCAGACGCCCGTCGTCGCTATGCGGAAAATTTGCGAAAAGAACGTCGGCGGAAAGTTTTCCTACAACATAAAGACGGGCGCAGTTAAGATAATTGCGGAAGACTTGCAAGAATTCGAACTGTTTTTGCGTAAGAAAGGCGATATGTATACGAGCTTTTGCCTTAAAGACGGCGAGTGGGTTTTCGAACGCTCGCATTCGGGAGAAATAATAAAAGGTAAAGAAACGGACGCGGACAGCCTTGCGGGTATACGCCGTATACCTTTTGCTAACAGGCGGGAAACGGAAATTATTATAGTAATGGACGAATTTTCCATTGAAATTTTTGCAGACGGCAAAGCGCTTTCATCCACTGTTTATCCAGATTTCGACGCGGACGGGTTCGAACTTGAAGTAAAAGCCGAAAAAAGTAATTTGCAATTCTTTGAAATTTAATAAGAAAACCGCTGAGAGTCCAAAAGGCTCTCGGCGGTTTTCTTAATTTTTATAATTGTAGCTTTTTTCATTGACCGGAACATAAATTAGAAGTGCGGGAAGTAATCGGGGAGCAAAAATTTTACTCAAAAATACTTGACTAAATATAGGGGTTTTAATATAATAAATAGGCTATAATCAGTATTTGGCGGCGTTTGGCTAAGGCAAATTTTTGCGCGCCGCTCGGTTCGATTTCGGACGGCGTTTTTAAACCAAACGCATTGGTAAAATAAAAATTATAGAATAAACTCAATATAAGCAAAGCGCTTGTGTGGCGGAATAGGCAGACGCAAGGGACTTAAAATTTTTGGCAGAAAATAATTAACAGAAA
>CAMXOH010000105.1 GCA_947245485.1 uncultured Clostridia bacterium
GTGCGCAACCAGACGCATATTATGCCTGATTAAAATGCTTTTCGCTTCCGCGTCCCCTGCGCGGGCAAGCGCGAGGTATTTACTCTCTTCCTCGGGCGAAAGCGGCTTAGGGAAAGTTCCGTTATCCCTTACGGTACCCGTAAAGAAAAAAATCTTACCGAAAAGCAGACTTAACAAATCAAAAAACATACACATCACCTCTCCATAGGTTAGTGTATGTTTTTGACAGTTTGTACTATTACCTGCGGACAGGCACTAATTTATAACAAAAACCAACAATTTTCGGCTTTTAATCGAGTTCGAACGCGCCCGTATAGAGTTGGTAATATTTACCCTTTTGCTCCAATAACTGTTCGTGGTCGCCGCGCTCGATGATTTCTCCGTGTTCGAGAACCATTATCGCTTTGCTGTTACGTACGGTTGACAGTCTGTGAGCAATTACGAATACCGTTCTGCCCTCCATAAGTTTATCCATACCCTGTTCGATTAATTTCTCCGTCCTCGTATCTATTGAAGAGGTTGCTTCGTCGAGAATCAGAACGGGGCATTCCGAAACCATAGCGCGCGCGATTGCAAGCAGCTGACGCTGTCCCTGCGAAAGATTGGCGCCGTCGCCCGTTATTACGGTATTATACCCCTCGGGAAGATGCGTTATAAAGAAATCGGCATTGGCGAGCTTAGCCGCTTTGACGCACTCTTCGTCGGTTGCATTCAGTCTGCCGTATCGGATATTATCCATTACCGTTCCCGTGAAAAGGTGCGTATCCTGCAAAACCACGCCAAGACTCTTTCTTAAATCGTCTTTTTTAATACTCTTTATATCGAGTCCGTCATAGGTGATTTCACCCAACTGAATATCGTAAAACCTGTTTATTAGGTTCGTAATAGTTGTTTTTCCCGCGCCCGTAGAACCGACAAACGCGATTTTCTGCCCGGGTTTTGCATAGAGTGAAATGCTCTTTAAAATAACCTTTTCGTCTGTGTAACCGAAAACAACGTCCTTAAAGCGTATATCGCCCATCAGGGGAATATATTCGAACGTACCGTCCGCCGAAGGCTTTTTCCACGCCCATTTGTTCTTTTCGTGTTCGCCGTAAACAAGAGTTACGTCGCCGCCTTTATCCTCGGGTTGGGTATCTACCATTTCAAAAATTCGTTCCGCGCCGGCAAGCGCCATTACAATCGCGTTGAACTGCTGCGATACCTGCATTATGGGGTTATTGAACTGTCTCGAAAACGCCAGAAACGAAACGAGCATTCCTGCGCAACAAGCTATTCCGCCCCCTTCCATTGCGACAAATCCCGATAAAAGTCCTATTTCGGAACCCGTAACCGTAAGTATAAAGCCGACTACGGCAATGAGAACGTATTGAAGATAACCGAGGTTATTGTTTATGGGTCCCAAAATAAACGCGTAAGTGTTTGCATCGCGGGACGCAACGTTGAGTTCGTCGTTGAGAACTTTGAAATTTTCCTTAGCTTTCTGTTCATGGCAGAAAACCTTAACGACTTTCTGTCCCTCTGTCATTTCTTCCACGTAACCGTTCAATGCACCGAGCGCGCGTTGCTGAGCAAGGAAGTTTTTCGCGGATTTTTTGCCTATGTTCTTTATTATGAAAATCATAAACACAAGAACCGCAATAATCAACAGCGTTAACGTAAAACTGTAAAACACCATAAACGCGAATACGAATATGAAAGTCAACGCGGCGGAAATCATCTGCGGTATAGTCTGCGAAAGAAGCTGACGCATTGTGTCTATATCGTTGGTATATAAACTCATCAAATCGCCGTGGGTGTGCGTGTCGAAATATTTCAAAGGCAGATATTGCATTTTCGTGAACATTTCGTCGCGCATCTTTTTTAACGTACCCTGCGCTATATACATCATAATTATGTTATACGCGAATGACGAAAGCACGCCGACAACGTATATAACGCTCATAATTATAATGTTCATCCAAATGACGGAAGCATCGATAACGGGATGCTCGGGAGAGACAATGAGTTCTTTTATAATCACCGCAAGCCGCGACGACGCGAACACGTTTGCCGCAGAAGCAAGCAAAACGAAAACAAACACGAACGCCATTGCCGCTTTATAGCGTGAAAAGGAGTATTTAAGCAATCTTTTCAACGTTTTCCCCGGATTTTTAGCGCCTCTGCCCTTGGAGGCTGCCATAGACCTTCCGCCCATATGTCCTGCCGACATTATTCGTCACCTCCTTTCACCTGTGATTCGTAAACTTCTCTGTAAATAGCATTGTTTTCAAGCAGTTCGCCGTGAGAACCTATTCCGACTAATTCGCCCTCATCGAGCACCAATATTTTATCGGCGTCCTGAACGGAAGCGACTCTTTGTGCGATAATAATTTTCGTCGTCTGCGGCACGTACTTTTTAAGCGATTCGCGTATAGACGCGTCAGTCTTGGTATCGACTGCCGAAGTCGAATCGTCGAAAATAATTACTTCGGGTTTTTTAAGCAGTGCGCGCGCAATGCAAAGACGCTGTTTTTGTCCGCCCGAAACGTTTACGCCGCCCTGTCCCAAATCGTAATCGAATCCGCCGGGTAAAGCGTCGATAAACTCTTCCGCACACGCCTGCCGTGCGGCAAAGCGCAACTCTTCTTCCGTCGCGTTTTCATCGCCCCAACGGAGATTTTCAGCCACAGAACCCGAAAAAAGCACGTTCTTTTGAAGAACCATAGCCACTTTATTGCGTAAAGTATCCATATTATAGTTTTTAACGTCCACTCCGCCGACTTTTACGCGACCTTCCGTCGTATCGTAAAGCCTTGGAATGAGCGATACGAGCGAGGTTTTGCCCGAACCCGTCGCGCCTATTATTCCAACCGTTTCGCCCGCCTCGATATGTATATTAATATTTTGAAGTACTTTAACGTCTGCTTTTTGGGAATATGCAAAACTCACGTTTTCGAAATCGATTGAACCGTCTTTTACTTCGAAAACGGGATTCTCGGGTTTGGGAAGCGTGGTAGTTTCGTTGAGAACTTCGCATATACGTTCCATACTTCCCTTTGACATCGAAATAAAGTTAAGGCACATAGCAACCATTATTACGCCCTGCAATATCTGCATTGCGTATGAGATGAGCGCCTGAATATCGTCGGGTTTTACCGCTCCGCTTATGTTGCCGATTACCATATTGGAACCGACGGAAAGGATTACTATGATGGTTGCGAACATTGCAAAAGTTACGCCCGGCATCATAATAGTCAAAATTCTTTCCGCCTTGACGGAGAAGTTATAGACGTCCTGCGTGGCGCTGTGCATTTTCTCTATTTCGCGGTTTTCTCTTACGTATGATTTCACTACTCTTATCGCAGTCAAATCTTCCTGAACGACAGAGTTAAGTTTGTCGTACTTTTTGAACATAGTTCTGAAATACGGCATTACTTTAAACATACATATCGAAACCAAAACAGCAAGGAAAACAGCCGAAATGACGAAAATACCCGCCATGCTCGGTTCGATTATGCAAGTCATAACTATTGCGAAAATAAAAAGAATGGGCGCGCGCACAAGCATTCTTATGCACATCTGATAAGCAAGTTGCACGTTTGATACGTCAGTCGTTATTCGCGTTATAAGGCTTGCGGTAGAATAATTGTCTATATTCGCAAATGAGAAAGACTGCAAATTATTGTACATATCTTCTCTGAGATTGTGCGCAAAACCGCTCGAAGCGGTTGCAGCAAATTTACTGCCCATAACGCCGCAGAAAAGCGCGAACAACGCGCACGAGAGCATCGAAACCGAACAAATTATTATTATATTGATATTTACCTGATAAGCCGCGTTCTCCGAAAGTAGGCGCAATTCTTTAATAATAAACGTAGTAAGCCAGGGAATTAAAATTTCCATAGCCGCCTCTCCAACCATAAATATCGGGCATAGAAAAGACTGCTTTTTATATTCTCTTACGCTTTTTAAAAGAGTTTTGACCACTACTTCACCTCCTGTTTGTCAATTTCGGTAATTATTTTCTTTAATAAATTTTTTAAAGTTGCCTGTTCCGCTTCGGAAAGCGCGCACTGAATAACCGCGTCGCATTTATCCACAAGCATTTTATTCCTTACGCATAAACTTTCGCCTTTTTCCGTAAGCGTAACGTATTTTGTGCGCGCATCGTCCTCTGCAACCGTACGCTTAATAAAGCCGCTCTTTTCAAGAGTGTTTAAAAGCGAAGAAGTCGACGAAGGGCGCAAATTAACGTATTTTTCAATACCTTTCTGACACACGTTTTTGCCAGATTTATTCTGAACGTAAACGTATACGAGCGAATCCAACTGTATGGGCGTTATACCATAATCGGCGAATAAGTTGTTGTTTTCCCTGCGCATCTGCCTTTGAAGATAACAAATAAGTCCGAACAATTTTTTATTTTCCAAAGACTTTCTCCGTAAAAAAATTATTTAGAACTCGAAATATTCGAAATCTAAATAATTATATTCATATAAAATTTTAAAGTCAACTTTAAAAACGTGAAATTATGTGAAATTTTATGAAATTTTCCACTTAAACCCACGGTTATTGCGCTCTTTTAAGGCTAAAACCAACTTAGAAAAATTAAAATTTCTTTAAAAACTTAATATTAACTTAAAAAACTATTATAAGATTAAGCTGTAAAATTTAAAACCAAGGAGATTTTTTATGGTTCAAGGTATTGCAGAATAATTCGACGGAGTTTATTTATTCTTTGCTCTCGCGTTAGGAATTTACCCTTAGATAAAAGTAACGAATATTGAGTCCGTCATTAATGAGAATTTATAAAATCAATTAAATAATACGCAGACGAAAATCCGCCGTAACATAGTTACAGCGGATTTTTGATTATGTAGAAATTTTTTTAACCGTTATAACGGTCGAGATTGGCACGAATAGCCTCTATAAGTCTTTTCTCTGCCGCAACCTTGGAGTCCTTGGCAACCTTAGTGCATACGGACGTACCGTAAAGTTTAGCAAGGTCGTCTACAAGATTTTTGAGATGCACGGTATCGAGAATGTTCGTCGAGCCGCAAATTTCTTCTGCCGTAGGTTGATTTACTACGGGTTCAGTCGTATTGAGTGTTTCATCCATATATTTAATTCTCCTTTTTTATATAATCTATGTCGCTGTCTGCTTAAAGTTGACGTAAAATTTTTTAATTTTTTATAATATTGTTTCATCACTTAAATTTGAACCGACATAAAAAAGACTGCCTAAAACCAATCTGTTGGTTTTAGGCAGTTTATATTGCTAAAAGACAACCTCCCGCTATGCGGGAGGCAAAAAAGAAGCGGAAGCGT
>CAMXOH010000106.1 GCA_947245485.1 uncultured Clostridia bacterium
ACCAGTGGAGCAATATGCTCGCGGGAACCGAGCTTATAAGAAAGAAGAGCGGCAAGGACGCTTACGCACTGACACTTACCCTTCTTTTGAACAGCGAGGGTAAGAAAATGGGCAAGACGGCAAAGGGCGCCGTTTGGCTTGACGAAAATAAAACGAGTCCTTACGAATTTTACCAGTATTGGCGCAACGTGGACGATAACGACGTTATGAAGTGCATTAAAATGCTTACGTTTATTCCGCTTGAAACCATACGCGAAATGGACGGCTGGGCGGCGGAGTGCATTAACGAAAAGAAAGAGACTCTTGCTTTCGAACTCACCAAACTCGTCCACGGCGAAGAGAAAGCCAAACTCGCCAAGGAACAGGCGAAAGCCGCGTTCGGCGGCGGCGGAAATCTTCCCGAAAAGAAAATAAACGTGGACAATCCCGCAATAATTCCCGTGCTTGTGGCGGCGGGTATCTGCGCGTCCAACGGCGAAGCGAGAAGGCTTATACAGCAGGGCGGCGTTTCGTTGAACGACGAAAAAGTAACCGATTTCAATTTACCCGTAAGAAGCGGCGACGTAATACACAAGGGCAAAAAAGTCCACGTCAGAATTATACTTTAAAATGAAGTACTTATCCGTAAACGGCGAATTTCAGACTGTCAAGGTTATTGAAAAATCCCGTTTTATTACAACTTCGGCGCATGTGAAAAGCGAGGCGGAAGCAAAGGAGTTTGTTTCGCGCATATCGGCAAAGTATGCGGACGCTACCCATAACTGTTATGCCTACGTTTGCGACAGCCTCGGCAATTTTCTGCGCTTTTCCGACGACGGAGAGCCGCAGGGTACGGCGGGTATTCCGATACTCGAAGTTATAAGGAATAAGAAACTGTTCCAAACGGCGGTAGTTGTAACGCGCTATTTCGGCGGAATTAAGTTGGGCGCGGGCGGACTTTTGCGCGCATATTCCGGTTGCGCGGCGGAAAATCTGGACGGAGCGCAAAAAGTAAGTTACGAGCTTTGCGCGGAAAGCGTCTATACAGTAGGGTATACCGAGACGGATGCGGCGTTAAGGTTTTTCGGCGAAAGGGGCGCGGACCTGAACGGTACCGAGTACGCAAACGAAGTCAATTTTACGGTAGCCGTAAAAAAGGACGAGGAAGAGGATTTTAATTCCGCCCTTTTAAACCGTCTAAACGGAAGGGTAAGAATCGTAAAGAAGAAAGAATATTTCTATCCTTTTAAAGTTTGACGGCATAAATAAAAATTTCCTGCGGATTAATATTCCGCGGGATTATTTTTTGCAAAAAACGCAGTCTCGGCAATAACCTTCCAACAGCCGCGTTGACAAAACGGCGCGCCGATGATAAAATATTTTTATGGCAGTTATAACATCTATCGAACCGCAGGTTAAGGATAAGGCGCGGTGCAGTATCTATATAGACGGAGTGTTTTATTGCGGAATAAAACTCGAAGTTGCAATTAAGTATCGCTTGAAGTCTGGTATGGAAATCGAGAAAAGCAAATTGGACGAAATCCAGCTCGAAACGGAAAAGAGTCAGGCGCTCGATAAAGCTATGACGCATCTCTCCGCTTCGATGAAAACAAAAAAGCAGATGCGCGATTTCCTTGCAAAAAAGGGTTATACGGAAGCGGTAATAGCTTATGTGCTCTGCAAGCTCGAAGAATACAAATTCGTTGACGACTATGCTTACTGCCGCGCTTACGTGCAGAGCGTTAAAGGAAAGGGGAAACGCGCGCTCGAATGCGACTTAATCAAACGGGGAGCGGAGGCTGCGGCAATTTCCGCCGCTCTCGGCGAAACGGAAGAAGACGTTTCGGAAGCGGTGCGCGTACTCGAAAAATACCTTAGGGGAAAGCCGTGCGTCCAAGCTAATTTATATAAGGGTATGAAATATCTGTTATCCAAAGGCTACGGCTACGATACCGCAAGAGCCGCGCTCGAAAAATTCGGTGAAATAAATGAAGATAATTG
Source organism: uncultured Clostridia bacterium (assembly GCA_947245485.1). GTDB lineage: Bacteria > Bacillota > Clostridia > Christensenellales > Borkfalkiaceae > Coproplasma. The sequence goes on from CAMXOH010000106.1 coordinate 1,981, forward strand.
AACTTGACAGCATTGACTCGACTAACGAATACTGTAAGCGCGTCGGCGGCGGAAATATAATAGTTACGGCAGTCCGCCAAACCGCGGGTAAAGGAACCAAGGGCAGAAGTTTTGTTTCGGACGAGGGCGGTCTGTACGTTTCCGTTATGAAAAGCTATAAGGATTTTAAAACCGATATGGCTTTTAAAATTATGGTGAACGCAAGCGTAGCAGTATGCGAAACATTAATAGAATTGGGTTTGAAACCCGTCATACGTTGGGCGAACGACGTGCTTGTGAACGGGAAAAAAATTTGCGGTACGCTAATCGAAAACACTTTTTCGGGCAGTTTCATAACCCGTTCGGTAGTGGGAATGGGTATAAACGTAAATAATGCGCTCCCGCCCGAACTCAAAGGCATTGCCACTTCTTTGAGCGCGGAACTCGGAAAGGAAATTCCCGTCAAAACGGTTAGAGACGCGCTCATTAAAAACTTGCGTAAAAACTTTACGGTCGAACAGTATAAAAATTATATTGACTGGTTCGGCAAGGAAGTGATTTTAAAAACTTCGGAAAGGGAACTTACGGCTACCGCAGTGGATGTGGATTGGGACGGCGGACTCATATGCGTAATTGCGGGAACGCTTAAAAAAATCAGTTCTGCGGAGGTATCTTTAAGACTTTAATGGTAAACGGCGCGGACAATTCGCAAAAAAAGACGGATAGCGAATATATTATTAATATAGAGAAATTATATCCCGTGCGCGAACGTAATTCCCATAAGGGTAATTACGGTTCGGCTAATATTATTGCGGGTAGCGAACGGTACGTCGGCGCGGCGGCGCTCGCGGCGGACGCGGCTCTGCGTTCGGGTTGCGGTTACGTTAAACTTACCGCATCCGAAAGCGTTAAATTTGCGCTTGCGGCGAAATATCCGCAGGTTATATATTTAAGCGAACACGATTTAAGCTCTCAGGCAATCGCCGTAGGTATGGGTTGCGGCGCGGATGAAAAACTTTACGAAACGGTTGAGTTTCTGCTTAAAAATTACGACGGCAAACTGATAATCGACGCCGACGGATTGAACGTACTGTCGCAGTACGGCGCGGATATACTCAAAGCCAAGTCCTGCGGCGTTTTAATAACTCCGCACGTAAAGGAGTTTTCGCGGTTGACGGGATACGAAGTAAAAGATATATCGGACGAACCGCGGTATTATGCCGCTCGCTTTGCGAAAGAATACGGCGTTACCGTACTTTTGAAAGGAGCGGACAGCGTAATAACCGACGGACGGCAAACTTATATAAATACGCGCGGAACTACTGCGTTGGCAAAGGGCGGCAGCGGCGATATGCTTTCCGGCTATATATGCGGAAGCGCGGCTCGCGGACTGAGCTTGTTCGACGCGGCTGTATGCGGCGCTTATACTATGGGCGTAGCGGCTGAAATCAGTTCACTTCAAAAGACGGACTACTGCGCAACGGCAACGGATATTTTGAATAATCTTCATATTGCCGTAAAACAGTTGACAGGAAGATGAAAAGCTGTTAATATTTTCCATGTTGAAAGGGAGTAGTTATATTGTTACGGCAACATTCCCCGATTTGTATAAATCGTGTCGTAGCACCTTAATTAAGGAACAAGACTTTTAACTTAAAGTGATTTAAGTTAAGGGTCTTATATTTTTGCTTCTTTTAGGAAATATATATAGAGAGGTATTCTGATGGCAGGGACGGCGGTATTAAAAATCTTTTTGCTTCTTGTGGGGTTTGTATTGCTTGTAAAGGGCGCGGACTTCTTTGTGGACGGCGCGTCGGGCATAGCGAAAAAACTTAAAGTTTCAACGTTTATAATAGGCGTAACGGTAGTTGCGCTCGGTACGAGCGCGCCCGAAGCGGCGGTAACTATCGTTGACGCTTTGAACGGCACGGGAGAGCTTATTACGGGCAATATTCTCGGAAGCAATATAATCAATATCTTTCTCATTCTCGGAATATCCGCTGTAATATGCAAACTTCCCGTAGAGAGAACTTCGCGCATAGTGGATATGCCTTTTCTCATTCTCATAAGCGGACTTTTCGTCGTGCTCGGATTTATCGGCGGAACGTTCGAGTGGTGGGAAGGACTTATAATGCTTGCGTTGTATTTCGCGTTTATGGCGTACAATATCGTTCTTGCCGCAAAGCAGTCGAGAGCGTGTCTTGAACAGGCTACGGCGGTTTCGGTTGCGGACGGTACCGAAGCGGTAGAAGAGTTAAAAGGTTGGTACGCAAAGTATAGAGCGGGTTATGAAAAATTACAGACAAAAGTCTGGTTTCTAATAATTCTTTCCGTCGTCGGACTTGCAATGGTTGTAGGCGGCGCGCAACTTGTAGTCGATTCCGCGCAGTTTATAGCGCAGGATTTAATAGGCATTTCGCCCGAAATAGTCGCGCTTACGGTAGTTGCTTTCGGCACTTCCCTGCCCGAACTGGTAACTTCCGTATCCGCCGCCAAAAAGGGCGACGTTGGTATTGCAACGGGCAATATAATAGGAAGCAATATTGCGAATATTCTTCTGATAGGCGGACTCGGCGCAGTCTGTACGGGTTCCCGCGGACTTCCTTTTACGACGGAAGGATTGATTAGCGGACTTGTTTCTCTCGGCGCGGCAGTGCTTATTTTTGCTTCGTCGTTCGGCAAAACAAAGAGTATCGGAAGAATTGCCGGCATCATTATGCTCGTATGTCTTATAGCGTACTACGGCTTTGTTTTTGCAAACTATTACGCGCTCAAACTGTATTAATCGCGGTATAATTTGTTTTTTTCGTGTCAACAATATCTGTAAGGCGGTACATATAATAGAATATACACTGCCGAAAAAGAGGTTGATATGACGATAAAGCGCGGAGAACTTTATTATGCCGACCTGTCGCCGGTAGTGGGTAGTGAACAAGGCGGGGTACGCCCCGTTCTCGTCGTGCAGAACGACGTGGGCAACAAATATTCACCGACCGTTATTGCGGCGGCAGTGACAAGCAAAATAAACAAAGCAAAACTGCCTACCCATATCGAGCTTCCGTCCAACGCTTACGGACTTCAAAAAGATTCTGTAATTCTATTGGAACAGATAAGGACGCTCGATAAAAAAAGGCTTAAAGAGAGGATAGGCGAACTGAACGAAACCACTATGACGCGCGTTGACAAAGCGATACTTATTAGTCTAGGTTTCACAAAGTAAAAGGGGCGCACGGCTTTAAACCGTGCGCCTTAATAAATTCGTTGACAAAACTCGGCTGTTAATATATGATATTCTTATGCTTGAAAAACTCAAAAAACTAAAAGTAAATATCGGCTGGAAAAGTAT
>CAMXOH010000107.1 GCA_947245485.1 uncultured Clostridia bacterium
GGGAATGGATTCGCAGTTCAATTTTAACTGGTATTACGACACGACTTACGCGCTCACGGAAATTGCAACGGCAACTACTTCTACCGGCAGAAGCGAGAATGCGAAGAAGATAATGAACCAATATGCGGCGGCGCAATTTGACTTCTCGCTGTTCAGAAAAGATTATATAGACGGAGTGTTTACTTCCAACCACGACGTGCAGAGGGCGCGCGATAAACTGTTCAGAACAGACGTAGGAGTGCCTCGTACGGCAAAACGCGGCGACGCAAGCTGGACTCTGTCCGAAAATTTAGCTAAACTTTGGGGCGGAATGAGCCTTACGATTCCCGGACTTACCTGGATATACAACGGCGACGAACTCGGTATGTTCGGCACAAAGACTGCAAACCCTGCGGGCGACAGTAAGGGACACGAAGACAGATGGTTGCGTCAGCCGATGAAATGGACGGAGAATCTTGACGGAAGCAGTTATAACTGCAATTACCTTATTGGGTTCAACCATTACAATATGGAGTGGGATGCTTTGAATGCGCAGCTTGGCGGCGTTGCCGAACAGAATGCGGACAGTAATTCCATATTGAACGCATATAAATCGCTCATAAAAATCCGCAAAGAAAATCCCGTAATATCGAGGGGTAAGGTAGTTAACCGTTATACTTCGGGAGCGGTAATCTGTTACTCGGTGTGCGACAGTGAGCATGAAATACTCGTTTACGTAAACGCAAGTTCGGGCGATGCGGTGTGCAACTACGCAGTTCCCGCAGGCGCGCAGAATTTGTACGGCAACGGAATGACGGCGGCGGGCAGAGTGCCTGCAATGTCTATGCAAATTTACAGGGTTAAGTAAGGAGGAAAAGTAATGAAAAGAATTTTAGCTGTGGCTATTACAAGTATTATCTTGGCTTGCGGCGCAGGCGTCTACGTTTCCTCGAACGCGTCGGATGAAAGTTCGGCGCAGACGCGCGAAAACGCGAAAATATATCTTGTTCCCGGTACGTATTCGTCGGACGGCGCAAAAGTGGAGAACACTGTTCCGTCGGGCGCAGACAAACTTGAAAACACAGAATGCGAAAAGATTTTTACCGAAAACGCTTACGTTTGCACTTTGGCGGCGGGGGAATCTCTCCCGTTGCCGTTAAGCGAAAGAAAGGATAAGGACGGTATCGCTTTTTCGTTCAACGGCTGGTGGACGATTGTAGACGCGACAGTCACATATTTCGAAAAAGTTCCCGAAGTTTCGGAACCCACTTTCCTGTACGCAGACTGGCGCGCCGCTCTTTCTCAGAGCATGGACCCCGTTGAACCCGATGAAAGTCCTTCGGCTTTACCCAAGCACTATATGTCTATTAAGCGCGCGGCGACGGGCGAGAGTGAAATTGTCGCTTTGAATATTGCGGGTACCAATGTTCCCAACGCGTTTGACCTCGGTTACGGCGCGCCCGTGCAGATTTATAACGATTGGTTCGAACTTGCTCCAAACGACGAAATAACCGTATTTACAGTGGGAATTAAAAGTTCCGACGAGTTGGTGCAGGCACCTGTTTTAATAAACGGTAAAAGTACAATTACGCTTGAAAAGAGCGCCGAGGAGAACAACGATACCGCAGACTATCTTGAAAACGTTTCTTCGGCAAATAAAGTCGTCTGCACGGCGAACAACGCCGCGCATTACAGAATTTACATTAAATTTTACGATATGGGCGGCACTATGACTATCTATATGCAACCCAAAGGTTAAAACCCCGAAAGGCATCTTCCCCTTGACAGGGGAAGATGCCTGACGAGTAAAAAACTTATGATATGGAAAAAATCACTATAAAAGATATAGCGCGCTTTGCCGACGTTTCGGTAGCGACGGTTTCCTATATAATAAACGGCATTCACGAGGAAAGGTATACGCAGGAGACAAAGCGTAAAGTTTTACAGATTGTAAACTTATATAATTTCCGTCCGTCGCGTTTGGCGCAATCTCTCGCGCTAAGCAAAAGCCGCAACATAATTATTCTGATGGAAAAGCACCAAACTGTTTTACAAAAGGCGGAGAGTTACGATTTTTTAAGAATGCTCGGCAAAACTTTTGAAAAAATGGGTTTCAATCTTATTCTGCGCACCTACCCGGAAGAAATCAAGGTAGACACCGCAGACGCGATTATTTGCGTAGGAATGGAAGAAGATAAGTTCCGCCGTCTCGCACAGGAAAATTTCGTTCCGTTCCTTTCCGTGGACGGTAAGATTTGCGACGAGCTTTTCTTTCAGATTTATCAGGATTTTGATTATATAATCAAAAAGGGCGAGAAGCAATTCGGTAAGGGTAATTTCTCTCTTGTTCTTCTCGATATGTATAATGAAACGCTTAAAAAGGATATAAAAACAATGTATGACGGCGTTTTCTTTCTCAGCGGCAACGGACTTGAAAGTTTGCCCGAGGGCAACGTTGTAATCGTAAATTCTTCGTTTAAAGAAATTGCGGAGACGCAAGGAAGAAACGTGCTTTTTATTCCTTCCAATACTCAGTCGAAAATCGACGTGCTTATTGACTGTTTCAATAAGGCGACAGAGAGAGTGCAGGGTATGGTGCATACCGTGCTTGTAAAGTAGGTTTTATGAACAGATACGCTTTATTTCATCAACCCGAAAGCCGATTTGCATACGCTTCGTCTTATAACAGGCTAACAATAATATTACGCGCGTCCTCAAAGGACAGATTGTCGGTTGAAATACTTTACAACAACAAATACGACTTTACTAAAAAGCGGTTTGCGGTTGCTATGGAAAAATGTGCCGACGACGGGATTTTTAATTATTACAGGGCGGAAGTCACTCTGTCGGATTTGCGGTTTGCTTATATTTTCCGTATAACGGAGGGGGATAAGGTTTATTACTTCTCGGAAGAGGGACTTTCTGCCGATTACGACTTTGAAAGAGCGTATTATACGTTCTTCCAGTTTCCTTTCATAAATTCCGCAGACGTTATGCCTGTTATAGATTGGGCGTACGACGCGGTGTTTTATCAGATTTTCGTTGACAGGTTTGCGCGCGGAAATTACGCAAAAGACGAAAGTTATATAAACCGCCGTTGGAACGAGGGAATAGACAGATATTCGTTTACGGGCGGAGACCTTTGCGGAATAGAGGAAAAGTTACCGTATTTAAAAAATTCGGGCATAAACGCAATTTATTTAACGCCCGTTTTCCTCTCGCCGACAAACCATAAGTACAACATAACCGACTATCTTTCGGTTGACCCTCAGTTCGGAGGGAACGACAGTTTGAAGTCTTTAATTGCTTCGGCTCACGCGCAGGGAATAAAGATAATCTTAGACACGGTATTCAACCATTGCGACGTAAGTCACGCGCGTTTTTGCGACGTTATGAAAAACGGGCGCAAGTCGGAATATTATAATTGTTTTCTTATAGACGGCGAACAACCCGACGTTGAAAAGGGCAATTACGCATATTTTGCGGACTGTAAATATATGCCCAAGTGGAATACGAGCGACGCGGATACGCGTAGGTATCTGATAAATATTGCGCTTGCATACCTCGATATGGGATTCGACGGTTTGCGTTTGGATGTCGCCGACGAAATATCGCACGAAATGTGGCGGCAACTCCGTTCGGAAGTTAAGGCAAAGTATCCCCAAGCGTTATTATTGGGAGAAATTTGGCATGACAACGAGCATTGGCTGAGAGGCGAACAGCTCGACGGAATAATGAACTACAAGCTACAAAAAATATTCGTGGATTATTTCGGTGTAAATCCGATAACGGCAAAGAGAGCGTCGGAACGAATGAACGGTTTGCTTATGAAAAATACCGAACAGGCAAACGCAATGGCGCTCAATTTTTTGGACAATCACGATACGCCGCGTTTTCTTCGTTTTGCGGGCGGAAATAGAGACAAGGTGCTTTGCGCGCTGTGCGCAATGATAATGTTCCCGGGAATGCCGTGCATATTTTACGGCACTGAACTGCCTCTTGACGGCGCGGGCGACCCCGAATGCCGTAAAACTTTCGATTGGACTTTTGCGGAACGGACTGAAAGTTACGCTTCGGCTTACGGCAGTATAATTGCATTAAAACGCAATTCGGCTCTTTGCGGCGGACAGACGGCGGTTTCTGCTGAAAACGGATTGCTTAAAATAGTAAGGACGAAGGGTAAAGAACGTATTACTGCATACTTCAACACAAGCGGCAGGGCGAAAAAACTTGCAATAATCGGCGAAAAGCTATTTATGATGAATTATAAGGCGGACAGAATTTCCGATAACGGAGCTGTCGTCGTTAAAAATATTGTATAACAGGAGGTTTCTTATGAAAAAAAGACTCACATCATTAATTATTTGCGGAATGCTCGGCGTCGGCGCGCTCGCGGGCGCAGGTTGCGGCGGAAAGGGCGACACGATTGAACTTACCGTCTGGGGTTCGGCGGCACAGCAAACCACTCTTTCGGAAATGGCGGAAGAATTTAAGAAAGCCAATCCCGACAAAAAATACGATATAAAAATAGGTATCGGCGAAGAGGATATGGCATACAGCAACGTGGGAAGGGACGCTTCTGCGGCGGCGGACGTGTTCTGTTATTCCAACGACCAGTTAATTCCTCTTTTGCGCGTCGGCGCATTGGCGAGAATAGGCGGAAGTTATCTCGAAACGATAAAGGCGAATAACAGCGCGGATTCAGTCAAGTCGGGTTCGGTATTTTACGGTACCGCCGAAGAAGAAGTTTACGGCTATCCTTATGCTTCCGATAACGGCTATTTTATGTTCTATGATAAATCGGTGGTTTCAGAGGAACAGACAAAAACGCTTGAAGGCGTAATTTCCGCTTGCGAAAGCAAGAATAAAAAAATAGGTTGGGCGTTAGACGTCCCTTGGTATACTGCGGGTTGGTTCTTTACGTTCGGTTGCGAGTACAGCGTTGAATACGATTATGAGAATAATTTCAAAGAAACCAATATAGTTTTGGAAGGTTTTAACGGCGACGCAGGTATAAAGGCTTCAAAAGCGATGTCGAAACTTGCGCTCAGTAGTTCGTTTGCGGGAAAGAATACGGATAATAATACTATTACCACAAAATTCGGCACTGGCGAAATGGCGGTAGCCGTTACGGGTACGTGGTTGGCTAAATCGTTGCAGGAAAAGCTCGGCACAAATTACGGCGTGTGCAAACTTCCCACTGTAACCGTTGGAGAAGAGACTGTGCAGCTCGCGTCGTTTAAAGGTTATAAACTTTTCGGCGTTAATTCCCATTGCGATACGCCTGCCGAAGCGCACAAACT
>CAMXOH010000108.1 GCA_947245485.1 uncultured Clostridia bacterium
CATCGGTAAACCTTTATTCTACCCCGCGACTATCGCGGGGTTTTAGTTTACACAACAATGGCGCAGACGGAATAAACCGTCTGCGCCGTATTACTTATTTTTCCGATTTTTCAGTTTTACTGCGGGCGCTTTTCTTTTTGCTTGCGCCTTTCTTTTTTGCCGGGGTCTGTTCGACGGGTTCAATCTCTTCCTGCTCTTCCGCATTTACGTTTTTCTGCGTTCTTGCGTCGAGCTTTTTTATAAAGCGGTTTCCGAACACTTTGTTACGGAATTTAGGCACGAATACGAGCACCGCAATAACGGCGGTTGCCGCCGCGAACAGTACTACGAATACCGTAAGCGAAATCGCAAGTGCGTTTTCTTTGTAGATGTTGGGTGCGTTTATTAAATCCGCCATATAAGGTAAACCTATTATACTTAACATAACTTTTTCGTTTGACGTAGTAATTATTTCTACGGTATGCTCCTTATTTTTTAAATTATCGCTGTTGAATACAAGATGTCTGGAATCGGGATTCTCACTGTCGAGATTGAAACTGCCCGCCTTTTTACCGTCAAGATAAACGTCCGCAGAGCCGTAACCCGAACCAGTTGCTCCGTAAAGCGCGATGCTTTCGCCGCGGAATTTGATTACGAGTTTTTGCTTCGATTTGTTTGCAATCAAGAATCCGCTCGGCTCATCCGCTAAAAGCGAAGAATTTTTCCAGCCTTTCGTCGCGTAAATCTTGTTGCTTGTGGGAGGAACTACTTTCTGCGTTTCAGACTGAATGCCCGCGTCTATTTCCGCAAGAACCGAGAAGTTGCCGCCCGTGGTACCCTTTACAAGCAATCTGAAATATCTGCCCGAAACGCCCGAAAATTTAAGCGTTATCGAAGTTCCCGAATAACTGTTTCTGTCTCCCGTCGCTATTGTCTTCCAGTTTCCGTTTAAAGTATCCGAAATTTGAAGCTCGAAGTCGGTTATATACGAGTTAACGTTATTTCTCGTCGTTACGGTGAAGTAATTGAAAGTTTGTACCGCCGCGGTATCCACGATAAATTCGTGCGGGTTTTCGCTTGTTATCTGCTTATCCGCCGCGCCGTACGTAGTGTGCATTACCGTGTTCGCAAAGCCGTCGATGAGATAACTCCACTTATCTATTTCCATAATCGAACCTTCAATCGGTTTGCCCGTTTCGGGGTCAGTCTGCTGTTCGATTAAAAATCTTCCGCCGACGATATTTTCAGGCGCTTTAACTACTTTCCACTGGCTCTTATCGGTGCCCGTAAGAGAGAGCTTTATATTGTCCTTTTTCGAAACGAGGAAATTAGGTTCGTAAACGTACATTGGCGCATCTTTTCCGAGCGGGAAAAGCGGGTGAAAAATTTCCGTCGAAGCCGCCGCCGCATAAGCGTCCTCTCCGTATTTATACGCGAACGACGCGCTTCCGCCGCCGCCCGTATTTACGTTGACTATGCGAACCGCATAACGCTTACCTTCTTCTACCGTTCTTGTAACGCCGTAATCTTTATAGCCGTTTGTGTAACTGTTACTGCTTAACGCCTCTTCGAGACTGTCGAAGCTGTCGCCCATATAGATTTTAGCCCAGTCGTCCCATTTACCCGAAATGGAAATCTGCCCCGACTTAGGCGCCTTCCAGTAAAATTCAGAAATGCGTACGTCCTTTTTGCCGTTTTCCGTCTGATAATTTTTAATAGAACCGTCCGAAGTGCCGATGATTTCATCGGGTTGGCGTCCCGAAATATTAGTGAGCACTTCGTCGATATTTGCGCCCTGAACGTCGTTATACACTGAAACTCTGCCGCCGTTATAAGAAATGCGCAGGGTTACTTCGAGACTGTGAACCGTTCCGTCCGAAAGTTTAACGTCGAAAGTGAACGTATCGAAAGTACCCGTATATTTAGTATCGAACGAATATACCCATTTTCCTCCGCCTACGGCTGAAATTTTGCCGTGTTCGGGAGAATTTACTTTTATAATTTCAAATCCCTTTAAATCGCCCGAGTCGAGCGTGCTGACGGTTTTGCCGAGCAAGTCGAAAGTTACGTCTTCGCCGAACGTTACGATATAGTCGCCCGCGGTCTTTACGCCGTCGATTCCGCCTGCGTAGAAACACGAAACAGGCTCGTAATTGGGCAACGCGCTCATTTCAGCCAACTGTTCCGCGGTAAACATATCGTCGGAAATACCCGCCGCATAGAAGTCGTTGAAATACTTTTTAAAATTCATTGCGTATACGAGCGAACAGCGGTAAGCGAAATCCGCGCGTTTATTGGACGAATACGAAGGGTTATTCTTATATGTATACAGCAATTCGTAGAATTTTTCCGCGCCGAACGAGTGCATTATGTTTGCGTACATTCCGAGTATTTCAAAATAGCCGCAATTATTCGCGTCTGCGTATTTGCCCTTTTTATTTATCGTTTCGGTTAGCGTGCTGTAAGGGTTTGCATATTCGCCGTGTTCGGGAGTGCCTACGTTTCTTACCGTAGTGCCGACGTCGCACAGCATTATATAAGCAAGCAACGTGAGCGCGTTATTTCTTACTTCACCCTCCTGTCCGCATCCGAATCCCCAAATCGAGCCGTATGCGGCGCCGTGGTTATGTCCTATTTCGTGCAGAGTACCCCACGTACCTCTGCTTAAAAGTCCGCGGTAATTCATTGCGTCGTTGAACCAACCCGTAGGTTGCGCAAACGAATAATTGCCGAGAGCGACTGCCGCGCCCGCGGGAACGTGCCAGTCGAACATAATTTTATTGAAACGGTTGTATACTCCGCCCGTAAAAGATTCGTTAACGGAAAGGAAAGAGTGCCATAAATTGGCAAGTTTATCTATTTCGTCCTTCTTGACTTGGCGCATATAGCGCGTCGTCCCCATCTCTCCCGTCGGTCCGATTAACTGTCCGTTCTCGGTGTCGAGCACCGCTATTACGCCGGGGGCGTCGCGCAGAAATTCGTCGAAGTATTCGGGTTTCGTCTGTCCTAAAATATAGTGCGGAGTTTCTACCGCGCCCGTAATAGTCGTCTTTACGCGGGAATAGCAGTTATTCATTCCTATTTCGATTACCCCGCCGAACGGCGTGCCGAACGAATATTCTTTATTTTCGGTAAAAGTAAATTCCGCGCGCAACCAGGGCAGACGTCCGTTCTGTCTGTTCCACTGGCTGTGGTTAGCCACGTTGCCGCCAAACTGTCCGTTGGCAGTCAGAACGTCGGCTTTCGTAAAAAACTGATGCACCGTCGAAGCGGTAACGCTGCCTACACTGCCGGCGATTGCATTGAACGCCGCGTCGTTAGCCGAACCCGCCCATGCGAGGGAATCCTGCACGCCGAGAATTACGGAAATCTTCTCGCCGCTTTTCAGTCCTTCCACTTTTATTTTAACGACTTCGCCCGCGGGCAGATAAAGTCCCGTCGTATGGTACGAGCGGTAAATGGGGTCGAGAATTATCTCTTTTTTGACGGCGTTGTTTTCGCCGAGAACCGCGCCGTACTGCTCATCTGCATAGGGGTGCTTTTTAAGCCATTCCTGCGTAAGAGTTCCGTTTGCGGAACGTTGCGCCGCTTCAACCGCAAGATGCTGTCCCTGCGACATAAGCATATATTTATAGAAATCCTTGTTATCCGACGCCACTGCCTGCCCGTTCATCGTGCCGTTCGAGAAAGCGCCCGTACCGTCGCACGAAGCCGACGGAGCGGGATACCTGTCAAAACTTATGGTAGCGGTTTTTCTGTTGCCAGAAGTTTTTACAAGCTCGCCGTATTCAGTAGTAAGAACTTTCTTTTCGGTGTCGTAAATTATCGAAAAATCGTCGCTCAAAACCGAAGTTTGCGCGCGCGGCAAACCGCGTTCCAAAACGGTCATAGTATCGGCTCGCACGGTAGTCTGTACGTCCGAAAGACTGTCGTAATCATACTTTTTAAGCGCGTACTGTTCCGCAGTCGGCAAATTTAATTCGGGAATTTTATATACGTTGCCCGAATCTTTGCCCGAACAAGCCGAAACTAACCCGACAGCCGAAATGATAACTGCGCACAATGCACAGGCGCACGCTTTCACTGCTCTGTTTTTTAATTTCATAAATTTTCTCCTAAATTTAAATGTGAGGATATAAATTTTAGTTTTTACGGGAAAATTATAATTTAATAATATAAAATTGTCAATAAACGTGTGCTCTTATTTTTAAAATTAATTGTAAAACCCCCTTTACGGAGTTTGCGTTTCGGTTCGGTTATGGTATAATATCCGACAGTCGTCCACAAAAAAATCGTGTTTTAAAAGGTTGTGCGGTTATGGAATATCTTGCGTTGATTGTAATAACTTTTATATCCGGCGTTCTCGGCACGGGAATCGGCGGATTAATAGGCGTCATACTGCGCCGCGATTCGAATAAAATCGTAAGCCTTTTACTTTCGTTTGCGGCGGGTATAATGCTTGCCGTCGTATGCTTCGATTTAATGAGCGAGCCTGTCGAGATGATGAAAGAGGGAATTATCCCTTCCTATACTCCCGCGATAATTATCGCTTCCGTTGTGGCGGGTTACGCTGTCGTTTATCTTTTAAACTACGTTATAGACAAGAAAACAAACAACGAAGTCAAGCACATAGATAAAAACCATCCCTCAACCGCCGACGACTTGGACGAGCTTATACACTCGAACCATTTTCAGACGCACAAGAATTCCAATACGAATTTATTTGTAGCGGGACTTGTAATGCTTTCGGCGATAGCTTTGCACAACCTGCCCGAAGGTATGGTAATAGGCGCGTCTTATGCGATTACGCCCGATTTGACTGCGAACTTGTTTTCAAGCAGCGGATTTATTATGGCTATCGTAATCGGTCTTCACAATATTCCCGAAGGAATGGCGGTTTCCGTTCCCCTCGTTTCTGGCGGAATGGGAAAAGCCAAGGCGACTTGCCTTACGGCTTTGAGCGGACTTCCTACCGTATTCGGCGCGCTTCTCGGTTTCGCGCTCGGCGGAATAAACGAAATTATGCTTGTAATTTCTCTCGGCTTTGCAAGCGGCGCAATGCTCTACGTAGTTTTCGGCGAGCTTCTGCCCGAGTCAATTCTTATGTGGAAAAGCAAACTGCCCGCGCTCTCCGTATTTGCGGGTTTGCTTGCGGGGTTTCTGCTCGTTTTATTTTAATTATCCTATAATCATAACTACGTGTGCAACACGTAGTTTGCACACGCCCTAAAAGGGCACGTTTCCGCAAATGCGTTCATTCTTTCGTCATTGCGAGCGTAGCGCGGCAATCCAGACTA
>CAMXOH010000109.1 GCA_947245485.1 uncultured Clostridia bacterium
TTTCCGAAACGGACAAATCCGAATAACCGAACCGCGTATATGACAGACCGTACCCGAACGGATATTTATACTCTTTTTCCGCCCTGTAACCGACGCCCATTGCCTCTGAATAAACTTCCCCGTACGGCAGGCGTTCGGACGCGTCCGCGGTATAAGGAAAACTTTCCGTAAGTTTTCCCGAAGGATTGACTTTACCCGTAAGAACGTCGGCGACTGCGCCCGCGCACGATTGCCCCGACAGTCCCGCATAGAGGACTGCGGAAGCTCTTTCGTCCCAATCCGTTTCGATTGCGCAACCGCAGAAAACGACTACCGTTACTTTCTTGCCGAGTTTATATATTTCGTTTAAAAGCTGTAACTGTTCTTGCGGAAGACGCGCGTCTTCCCTGTCCGCGCCCTCCGTATCCCCGCTGTAAAGCGCGGCGCAGAATATTACGCTGTCGGCTCTTTTGCAAAGTTTCAGCGCGCGGGAGAAAAGTTTTTTGCTTTTTCCCTTTTTCTTGTATCCACGCTCGAACCCCGTTGCCTTAACTTTAAGTATTTCATATAGACTGTCGGTGAATTAACGGTTGGAGCGCGGCTTCGCCTATAAGCGCGAATCTTTCGTTTTCTTTCAACGGCAATGCGCCGTCGTTTTTCAAAAGAACTGCGCACTGCTCGGCGCACGTTCTTGAAAACCTTGAATGTTCCTCTGTATCCGAGAGAGTTCTTTTAGGTTTCTCTCTCTTGGCAAGCGCGATTATTCTTTCCGCGCATTCGTCGATATACTTTTCTTCGAGTTCGCCGCGTTCAACTGCGCCGATAATCTCATCCGCAGAAAACCTGCACGGCGGCATTTCCAAATCCGCGCCTGCCCGCACCGCGTCTACCCTGCTGTATGTACCGCCCCAATCGGAAACGACTATTCCTTCGAACCCCCATTCGCCGCGCAAAATGCCGCGAAGAAGTTTTTCGTTTTGGTTGCAGTAAACGCCGTTCAGTCTGTTGTAAGCCGTCATAACGGCGGCGGGTTTACTCTCCTTTACCGCGATTTCGAAAGCCGTCAAATATATTTCTCTCAGCGTTCTCTCGTCAACGGCGGAGTCGCAGACCATACGCGCGAACTCGCGGTTGTTTGCGGCAAAGTGTTTGAGACACGCTTCCGCGCCCGCAGACTTCAAACCGTTTACGAACTCAGCGCCGAGTTTGCCGTTTAAATAGGGTTCTTCCGAAAAATATTCGAAGTTCCTGCCGCAAAGCGCGTCGCGCTTAACGTTCAAAGCGGGCGCGAGGACTACGTCCACGCCGTAACTTGCCGCCTCTTCGCCTATGCGTTTACCTACTCCGTAAATAAGACTTCTGTTCCAACTGCAAGCAAGCGCGGAATGCGACGGAAAACACGTTGCGGGAAAGGACTTGCTTTCGCCGAGATTGTCGCCTTTATCGCCCTGCGGACGCAGTCCAGACGGACCGTCCGCAAACCTGATTTCAGGCACGCCCGCATTCTTTAAAGGCATACTGCTCCAATAGCCGCCGCCCGTCAAAAGGGACGCTTTTTCTTTTAAAGTCAACTTTTTCAGCGTATACTCTCCCACGTTTATTAATTTTATCACAAATATTTTCAATTTGCAACCGCATACAAAAAGTAATATAAAAAAACGGCGCGTATTTTAAATACGTATGCCGTTTTTTAATTTTTTTATTTAACTTCTTCGGGCGTGCGATTTTCACGCATTCTCAATCTGAGTCCGTGTCCCGAGATAATCGGCGAAATCACAAGCCATATTGCGGCAAGAGTGATTATAACGTAAACGATTATCGAGCCTGCCGAACGCGGTCCCTGAAAAATCCAGCTTACGAGGTTGAAATCGAAAATTCCGTAGAGTCCCCAGTTAACCGCGCCCAAAAGCACTAAAATATAAGAAATAATATTTGCAATTACCATTACTTTTTCTCCTTGGTTACAGTTTCGGCAATCGCAATATAATTATTCGTTTTCAATAAACTATTAAACGTTTTTCTTATTCGTAGACGCTGCGTTTGAGTATGCCTATGTACGGCAGCGAACGGTACAGTTCGTTATAATCCAAACCGTAACCCACTACAAATTCGTTTTCTATATCGAAACAGTTGTAATCGGGAGCGACGTCGTATTCTCGGCGTTCCGCCTTATTCAATAGAGTGACGATTATAACCGACGACGCTCCGCGTTCTCTGAGAAGAGCTTTAAGGTTGGCAAGCGTAAATCCGCTGTCGATAATATCCTCGACGATTATAACGTCCCTGCCGTTCACGTCTTTATCCAAATCTTTTTTAATGTTCAATTTACCGGAAGACACCGCGCCCGAACCGTACGACGAAACCGCCATGAAATCAAGTTCCACGGGGCAGGTAAGGTGACGGATAAAGTCGGCGTAGAAGATAATGCTACCCTTTAAAATACCTACAACCAACGGGCGTTTACCCTCGTAAACCTTGTCAACCTGCATTGCCACTTCCTTTACGCGTGAACGCAGTTGTTCCTCCGTGAGCATTATACGCTCGCAATCTTTGTGCATATATAAAATTCTCCTTTGTTGATTAAACGATTTTCACCCGCGCGTCAGAAATTGGCGCCGTTCCATCCCCAGTTTTCGACTTCGTGATAAGTCACGTAGACGGAAGCGCCGTCTATACCGAGTTCGGTTTCTAGAATACCGCAAATTACTTCGGTCGTTTTTTCGTAAGCCGAAGCCGTTGCGGAACCGAAAAGGCTCAACGCCACGTACGCGCCGTTTTCGAGCTTTTTACCCGCAAAGTATAAATCGTAATTATCCGCTATTCCCACCATAAGATAGCTTTCGGGTTTATGAATTATCGACATAGCTTTGCCGAATTCGCTCTTTAATTTTACCTTTTGTTCCTCTGTAAGTTTTTGGGTTATTCTACAATCTATAAAAGGCATATCTTTCTCCTATATTTATTTTACGGCGGCAAGACGATAAATGCAATCAAAACCGCTTCGTTTTTTATTTAACTTAAACTATTTTTTTACCGTTTTGAATTGAGAATTGATTACGTATTGCACGCCGCCCGTAAAGTCGCTGAACTTTGCAAATACAAACTCGCCTTTCGCAAATTTTTTAATTTGTTTTACCGCGTTTTCTTCCGTCAAAGGATAATTTGCGACGAAAGAATAATAATCGGTGCATTCACCGTCTATATCGTAAAATTCTATATCTACGGCGCTGTCTATTACGCCGTATAATTTTTTAACGAAAGAGTCGAGTCCTTTTTCGCTCATCTTATCCCAAACGCCGTCCTCGCTCGAATAATCGTCGTCATCGATATAGTCCCAAAACCGCATCGTCTTATCTCCGCCGTCCAATCTCACGGCGATGATTTTTTTGGTTTTGATAGACTTAACGTAGACGAAAACCGGTTCGGGGTATCTGAAATCGGGACAGGAAAGGGAAAGCCTTTCGTCATCCCCCAGCTTTTCCATAAAAAGTTTTTTGTACTTTTCTTCCGTCCTGATGATTTCACTTGCGTCTCTCATTTGTTTTCTCCTTCGTTATACAGCGCGGCGTAATCCGAGCATATAACGTACAGCGTATTTTCGGTGTCTTCGGTTATTTTTATTTTGTCTGAAATTTCCACGCCGCCAACGGCTAATATTTCGTTGCCGAGCGCGACGAGAGGAATTTGTCTGCGTATTCGCACGGGGATTTTTTTATCCGTGAAGTAGTCGCCGAGATTCTTAGTACCGCCGCCGAATTTAGTGAATTTGTCGCCCTCCCGCATAAAGCGGATTACCGCCCCGTCGGGTACTGCGCCGCCGTCGAATTTCAGCGTCCTGAATTTTTTCGGAACGCGCTCGTCGTCCTGCGCCGCCGCTTCGAACGCGAGCAAGTGTTCGTCAAGTCCGAGTCCGTCCGTTATATAAATAAAAGCGTCGTTCCAAAGCGAGCGTCCGCCGCCAAAGTGTTCTTTAAAGAGTATTCCGTCCTTTTCCCTGTGCAAAAGAGCGGTATCGCAAATAGCTATTCTGCCGTCCTCTTTAAATGCGGTAAAGCCGAGAAACTCAAACTTTTTACCCTTTTCGGCAAACTGCAATTCGTAAAGCGTTGCGGCGTGTTCGGAAGTATAATCCTTGACTCCGCCCTTTGTAAGCGCTTTAATTACCGCGCGTTTGAATATTACTTTCTCCTTGCAGTGCGCTATTTCACAACCCAAGCGGGTATTTTTTATAAGTCCGCGTTCCTTTATCAGCCTGTCGAAATATTCTTCGTCGTCTGCGGCAAGGCGGGAAAAACGGTAAATGGCTTTCGCCGCATTCGGCACCGCAGCTTCGAGAGCGGGCATTACGTTGTGCCTTAGTTTATTGCGCGTGTAATCGTCCGAAAAGTTAGTTTCGTCGTCGACGTAAGGTATTGCGTTAGCGCGGACGTATTCATCGATTTCATTGCGTGAAACTCCGACAAGCGGACGAATAAGTTTTAATTTTGCCCCGTCCTCCGTTTCGAATTCGCCGTCCGTGATTCCCTCCGCGCCTGAAAGAGCGCATCCGCGAGCAAGGTTGAATAACACCGTTTCGGCGTTATCGTCGAGATGATGAGCCGTCGCAACTGAATGCGCGCCTTCCCAACGGAATCCCTGCGGATAAATCGCCGTAGCTTTTATATCTTTGTACTCCGCATTTTTAAAGCGCGCGGCGGCGAAACATTTTAAGCGCCAAAGCCTTGCCGAACATTCGTCCCTGTCAATAACCCCGCTACGCTTGAAAAATGCAAGCGGAACGGAGTGCTCCTCGCACCACTTGCGCACAAATTCGCTGTCTTTAACGGAAGTTTCGCCGCGTAAGCCGTGTTCGCAGTTCAGCGCGGAAAGAGTGAATGAGTACCGTTTTGCATTTACGTAAAGCAAGTGCAAAAGCGCCATAGAATCCTTCCCGCCCGATACGGCGACACAGATATTCATTCCGGAATATTTTGCAAGATTGAACATATCCAAATTATATCATACCGCACGCGCTCTTGCAATAGCGAAAATTAAAATAATTTTATTTATAATAGCCTAAAAACAGTTGACAAAACTTATTTTATCTAATAGAATGATATAGCTTTGCAAGTGATTTGCACTGCCGTTATCGCGGGGTAGAGCAGCCAGGTAGCTCGTCGGGCTCATAACCCGGAGGTCGCGAGGTTCGAATCCCGCCCCCGCAACCAAAAAACAATATGTGGGGTCAGGTATCCCATCTTAATGGCGACGTAGCTTAGTTGGTCTATAGCGGCCGGTTCATACCCGGCAGGTCGGC
>CAMXOH010000110.1 GCA_947245485.1 uncultured Clostridia bacterium
ATTTATATAATACGAATACAAAAGAAAAAATATCCAAGCAAGTGATTATTCGCAAGACAAACGTCGGGGAGAATAGTCTTGAATATTTTTCGCCCGAAATACCGCATGATAAAGGAGAGGTTGAGAGCTTTCGGCGAACAAATAAAAAACATCAAACCGGAGGTGCGGTATACTGCGGCGTTTTGGAGGAAGAGATTAAGCGAATTAAAAGATTCATGTACGTGGGATTATGTAATAACTTTGTATTTGGCGCATTGGTGTACTGATGAGGAACGACAATTTATAGATAGCATTTTCTTTTGTGGGAACACCGTATTATGGGCGAGTGCGCAGTTGCACTTGAGTGAAAGAGAAAGCTATTATTGGCTGGATACGATATATAAGGATTTAATAGCATTAGCGGTAGAATCCGGTATTGTTACATTAAATCTATTGTATGATGCGGGTGTGCGAGAAGAGATTGCTTCTTGTGATGATTACGAAATAGCGGAGAATATTTGGATTGCGATAGAGAAAATCGTAATAAAAAATATAAAACATAAACCGAAACACTTGCGTGCCGATATAGAAGCAATGTTAATAATATCCGATATGGGACTGACTTGGCGCGAGTTGCCAAAGAAGTATGGTTCGTGGAAAACGATATATAACAAATATAACCAATGGCGCAAGTCCGGACTGTGGCGACAGATACGCAACATAATACAATATGCAGATAATGCTACTGGAAACAACGGTTAATGTAGCCGTTGTTTTTCTTTGTGTCAAATTGAAATCGGGACAAACTGTTGCATGTTGTCCCGATTTGTGAGGTGTATAATAGCGTCAGCAGTATCGGGGTCATAATTTGATGAATGGCAAAACTTACAAAAGATATGAACGCGAGATTCGTGCGGTTGTAAATAAAAAGTCGCACGAATTGACCGAGCAAGATAAGTTTGTTTTGTCGGTTATAGAAATGTCCAAGACTTATTTTCGTGTATACGACGAAACCGAAAATAAAAATACATACAACATATTTTGCGCCCTGTTTTTGTCTACCAAAAACAGACGGAAATGTGTGCTCGAATATGCGGATGATTTCGGATTATGTACACGCAGTTTAATACGTCATAAACGAAAGGTGTTAAAGATTTACATTTGCATTTATAATATTTGTCGAAAGTGACGGAAAGTTGTCATTTTTTGCGAAGCAGATCGTGCTACAATATGAGCAAGGAATAAATAGTTCCGGTTTGACGTAGCGTCTCGGATAACGGCGCAAATCTCCAAACGGGCGTGCAAGCAATCACGAAAAAAGGCGGGAGATGGTTTATGAGTACGGTAAAAGAAATCTTGGGCGATGAAATATATGCGCAAATAGCGGATAAGCTCGACGGCAAAAGTCTTTTGATCGATGACGGGCGATTGATACCGAAACATAGGTTTGATTGCATCAACATAAGTCTAAAAGAACATAAGCAACTTGTTGCGGAACTTCGAGAAAAAGCGAATGCGTATGATTCCTTAAAACACGAACTCGATAAGGTTAAAACCGAACTCGATGTTTTGACGCTTATAATGCGGGCTCGTCCCAAAAACTGTATTGCCGTGCGTGCAAATATCAAAGTCGGAACTCTGACGGGTAAAAAGCTCGAACGCGACGTAAACAAACAACTCGCCGCATTAAAGGCGAGCGATCCGTATTTGTTTATAGACGATACAGAATGCGTTTATCGGCTGGTCCCCGTAAGAGATCGAATTGACGGAGAAACAAAATGAATATTCTCGAAAGAATAAAAAATTTTCTCGCTCGCGAGGATCGTAACGTAGTTTACGGCAGACCGCTTTCCGTCGAAGGTATGATACTGTCATTATCTATGGGTGAAAGTGACGAAGCCGAATTATCGCTCGGTGATTTTGGATGTATTTCATATCAAACCGTTAATGTAACGGTTTATTCCGACGATTATCTGCAAGGTTACGATCTGCTTTTATCGGTAAGGAACGAGATAGCGACGGCCGCCAAGAACACGGTCAAAATAGCTTTTAAGCGCTTTAACGAGTCCGATTACGACACGTCGCTTGGAAAGCATGTTCTCAAATCACAATATAAAATTTTTGAATAAAGGAGATTCAAATCATGCCTTATAAGGGTATTACGGGTAAATTGACCGTTGTAAATAAAACGGACGGTAAAGACCAAGAGTCGAAAGTTGCTTATATTAGCAATTGGAGCGTCGAAGAAACGCGCGACGCCGTAGAGATCACGCAACTCGGCGAAAAAGGCAAGGAAATAATGCCGTCGTTGTACTATTGGACCGCGAGTGCGGAGGGTGCGGCGGATTTTTCCAACGGCGCGCAAAAAGCGTTGCGCGACGCAATGGTAAACGGTACCGCCGTCAACGTGAGATTTTATCTCGACGATGGGACGTATCTCGACGGCATCGGCTATGTAACGGCGTTCAGCGTGAACATTTCGGCGGAAGATAAGGGCGGAGTATCGATAAGTCTTACGGGTAGCGGCGAACTTGCTCTTACGGAATTCGAAGCGCCGCCCGCCGGATCGACGGACATTTAATATAACGGCTTGAATGAAAGGCGGATCGGCGATTAAAACAGATCCGTCTTTCATGCAAGCGAATTCTCGAAATTTAAGGAGAAAAAATGTTTATCAAATTAGATAAAGACTACGAAATCAAATGCACTCTCGGCACCATTAAGGATATAGAAGCAAAATTCGGTAAACCCTTTTTTACGTTGGTGTCGGAGTTTGACAAGTTCACCACTACGGAACTTATAAAACTGCTGTATGTGGGAGCGCATCGCGCCAATTCGTCGGTGACCGAACAGGAATTCATATCGGCGTGCGAGGATCATCTCGGCTTGGGCGAGCTTTCGGATTATCTCGAACAATACGTTTTTCAACTTCAATATCCCGGGCTTATGCCGGAGGAGGTTCAAGATAAGATCGAAAAAAAGCTCGAACGCAGTCGTGCGCTGAAAAAAGCGCAGGGTTCGATTGGATAGAGATCGTAAAGAACGGCGCGCTTTGCGGTTTAAAACCGCATGAAATATGGGATATGGAGCTGTGGGAGTTAAATACCTATTTAACGGCGTACGGCGATAAACGCAAATACGATACCGCGTATTGTATTCTTACGGGATATTATGCCGCTTATTACACCAACGGCGGGAAAAAAGCAAAGAGTCCCAACGAAATTATTCAAACGCTATATTCTAAAAAGCAAACCATAGACGACGGTCTTAAAGCGATAGAAAAAATCAAAGCGCGCGAACAGCAAAAGGAGCTTGATCATGGCTGACACAATCATAAATCAGTCGCAAACTATAAATAAAACCACAAAAAAGGTGGAGACCGAAGTTAAAAGCACGGTCAACAATATTAATGTCGATTTAAGCAAGATCGATATGAGCGGGGCGATAGACTCGTTCAAAAAATTGGAAGAAGTCGCAAAAGCGGCGAATTTCGATGCGTTTATAGAAAAGGTGCTTGCGCTTAAAGACGCGTTTGTCGGATTTCAGAAATCGGTACAAACGGCGAATACTTCGGTTACTAATTTTGCCAAAAGCGCCGAAAAATTATCCGGCGGCAATACTGCGATCGTCACCAATGTCGATATAGACACGTCTAATTTCGCTACGGGCGTCGGCGAGATAACTTCGGGCGTATCTTCGGCGGCTTCGGCAGTCGGCGGTTGTTTTGCGGATATGGGCAACGGCGCTTTGAACTTCGGAACGGGAGTGGCGAATGCCGCATCCGGAGTCGGTACGCTCATAGACAGCATAACGGGACTGACCGTAGGATTTCAAAACGCTTGTAACGGTATTGTTGCGCTTTCGACGGGCGTAACGACGCTGATCCCGTTGTTACCGGCGCTCGGCACGTCTATACTTACTATGGCGGTCAATATGGACGGCTTGCTCGCATATTTGCCGGAGCTTATCGTGTTTGTCGGCATCATGGCGGTGTTCGCGTTGCTCGGAGAAGGGCTTGCATTAGCAGGTGAGGGGTTAAAAAACATAGGCGCGGGCCTTGTATCCATGACGGAAGGAATGGCGGCGTTGCTTGTGTTTATGCCTATATTCATATCGAGCTTATCGGATATAACGGCAAACATAGGCGGAATAATACTGTTCGTATTATTGGCGGCGTCTATGATCGCTATGGCTATAGCTCTGCAAATGATGAATGAGCAAATGCAAACTTTTGTGGAGAACATGGAAAAATTGCATTCGCTTGTGAGCGTGAGGTTTGTCGCGGCGTTCGTTGTTTTCGGAGCAATGCTTATTGCGATGAGTTTCTTTATGGATAAAGTCGCAAACGGCATGGAAAAAGTTACTCAAGCTATGACGAAGCAAGCGTCGAAGCTTGCCGTACTCAATCCGTTGCTCGCGGTACAGGCAGTGCTTTCCAACCCCATAGTAGGCGCAATAACGGTCGCGGCTGCGGTCGCGAGCGGACTTATAGTCGGAGCCGTATTCCCCGCAATGGCAACGGGCGGCGTCGTATCGAGCCCTACGATTGCAATGGTCGGCGAAGGTAAGTATCCGGAAGCGGTGGTGCCGTTAGGCGACAGCCCGCAATTTACCGCAATGAAATCGGATATTGCCAATGCGGTAGTTCAAGCAATGCGCGTAACGGGCGATATGAACAGGCAGACTTCGACCGGCAACGAGCAGATCGTTTTAAATATCGACGGAAAAACTTTTGCGCGGCTTATCTTGCCGCAACTCAAAAAAGAAGGATACCGTCACGGTTACGATATAGCAATGAAGGGGATATAGATCATGGCTAAAAATTTTGTAATAGATGGGTTGACGAACTTGCGCGAGCCAACGTCCGTTTCGTTCAAGAAAAAGCACATAACAAATCAAGAGCGTACCATGAGCGGTAAGCTTGTCGTAGATTATATTGCTACCAAAAGTACGGTTAGCGTAAGCTGGGGCGTATTGAATAACGACTAGTTTACCGCTCTGAAAAACCATATCGACGGTAAGCGAAAAGAGAACGGTTTTTATGCGCTTTCGTTTACCGATCCGCAGAACGGCATAGACGTGCAAATGACGGCGTACACCGAAGAAATAAGCTATTATCCGTACTTCTTGGCAGACGGCAGCGTCGTGTGGCGCGACGTATCCGTAGAGTTTGCGGAGGTATAGACGATGAATGACGAAAAAGTACGGGAAATACGCGCAAAGGTAGAAATAGCGTACGGCAACGAGGAAATCGCGGACGCGCTTAAATATACGAGCGTCGACGGCAACCCC
>CAMXOH010000111.1 GCA_947245485.1 uncultured Clostridia bacterium
TACCGCAAATGCGTTCATTCTTTCGTCATTGCGAGCGTAGCGCGGCAATCCAGACTATTCCGCTCTTTTCGAACATTTACTTCTGGATTGCTTCGTCACCTACGGTTCCTCGCAATGACGATAAAACAGCAACGCTTCCGCTTCTTTTTTGTCTCCCGCATAGCAGGAGGTTGTCTTTTAGCAATCAAAAACGGCGGACTTTCGAAACAGAAAGTCCGCCGTTATATTTATTTTTTTCTCGTTGCAAGCCAGACGATAAGCACCGTCACGTCGGCGGGGTTAACGCCGTAAATTCTGCCCGCCTGACCGAGCGTCATAGGGCGTACCCGCTTTAACTTTTCGCGCGCTTCGAGTCTTAATCCCTGTATCTCATCGTAATCTATATCTTCGGGTAAAGGTTTTTCTTCGAGCTTTTTGGCTTTTTCTATTTGCTGTGCGTTCTTTTTTAAGTAACCCTCGTATTTTACGCTCGCTTCCGCGGATTTTATTATTTTTCCGTTTATATCTTCGAGTATGCCGAATGTTTCGGCTACGTCGGAAATACTTGCGCCCCGCCTGATTAAATCGGCGTAAGTCGCTACCGCACTGCCTGCAATAGAGCGTTCGGCTAAAAACTTTTCAGTCTTTTCCCTGTCCGCGCGTTCGTTGAGTATTGTTAAAGTCTTTTCATACGCGCTTTTTCGCGCCTCGTATGCTTTCGCTCTCTCGGCGGTGTAGAGGGGAGTGTCCGCAATTTTCGGGGTGAGCCTGAAATCCGCGGTGTCCTGCCTTAAACTGATTCTGTATTCCGCGCGCGAAGTCATAACTCTGTACGGCTCTTCCGTGCCCTTTGTGACTAAATCGTCTATAAGAACGCCTATATACGCTTCGTCGCGTCCGAGTATCAAAGGCGGTTTATTCATAATTTTAAAGCAGGCGTTAAGTCCCGCCATAAGTCCCTGCGCGGCGGCTTCTTCATAACCCGAAGTGCCGTTGATTTGTCCCGCCGTGTAAAGTCCTTCCACTTTTTTGAATTCGAGCGTGGGATACACGTCGAGCGTATCTATACAGTCGTACTCAATCGCATATGCGTAACGCATTATATCGCAGTTTTCAAGTCCCTCTACGGAGCGGTACATTTCCCGCTGTATATCGTGCGGCATAGAGGAGGACATGCCCTGAACGTAAACTTCGTTTGTGTCGAGTCCTTCGGGTTCGAGAAAAATCTGATGCCGCTGTTTGTCCGAAAATCTCACCACTTTGGT
This sequence comes from uncultured Clostridia bacterium, assembly GCA_947245485.1. Classification (GTDB taxonomy): domain Bacteria; phylum Bacillota; class Clostridia; order Christensenellales; family Borkfalkiaceae; genus Coproplasma. Next base: position 1,245 of record CAMXOH010000111.1, read on the forward strand.
TTCGATTGAGGGGCAGTATCTCGGACCCGCAGAAAGAATGCCGCCGTTGTAGAGGGGGGAGCGTTCGAGGTTGCCGAGAATAATTTCGTGCGTCTGCAAGTTGGTGTAAGTAAGGTGGCAGGCGCTCACGTTTTTGTTTTCGCCGTTTAAAAATGAGAAAGCGGGAATACCGCCCTCGCCGTCCTGCCGTACGCACTTTGAAAAATCTATCGTCCTCGCGTCGAGTCTGGCGGGAGTGCCCGTTTTGAAACGCCTTATTTTATAGCCGAGTTCGGCAAGGCTTTCAGTCAATCCGTTGGCTGGCGCAAAGCCGCTCGGACCGCTCTTTTGTCTGACTTCGCCCGTAACGGTTTCGGCGTTAAGGTAAACGCCCGCGGCGATAATCACGGCTTTTGCGCCTATGATTCCGCCGTATGAAGTCAACACGCCCGTAACCTTTTTACAGTTCCCGTCCGTGAGAATTTTTATCGCTTCACCCTGTATAATGCGCAGATTTTCCGTGTTTTCAAGCGTGCGTTTCATTTCGCGGTGATATGCGTTTTTATCGCACTGGCAACGAAGCGATTGCACGGCTTCGCCCTTGCCTTCGTTCAGCATTCTCATCTGTATTGCAGTCTTGTCCGCGTTTACGCCCATTTCGCCGCCGAGCGCGTCGATTTCGCGCACAAGGTGTCCTTTACCCGTGCCGCCGACGGAGGGATTGCACGCCAAAAAAGCTATGCTGTCGAGGTTTAGCGTCAGCATAGCGGTTTTAAGTCCCATTCTTGCGCAGACAAGCGCGGCTTCGCAACCTGCGTGTCCCGCGCCTATAACAGCAATATCGAATTCGCCTTCCGAAAATGTGTGCATATTCTACCTGAAAGACGGGCTGCCTTTTAAGACAGCCTTTCGTTTTATTTCTTTAAAATTATATTTTTGATATCGTCCACGTCTTTTGCGATTTTATCGTTGACGCGGCACATTTCCTCGACTTTGTCGCGCGAATACATCATCGTAGTGTGGTCGCGCCCCAATACCTTGCCAACCGAGGAGAGGGGGAGTGAGAGCAGTTCGAGCATAAGGTAACTGCAAATCTGTCGGGGAATTACAATTTCCCTCTTCTTGCTTTTTCCGAGCAAATCTTCCTTTGAAATTCTGTAAAACGACGTTACAGCCGAAATTATGTTTTCGGGCGTAACTTCTTCCTTGCCCACGTCGGATACGGCTTCGTTGAGCGCCATACCGGCAAGCGAAACGGAAATGGGTTTCTCGTGCAGACGGGAAGCGAATATGACTTTTTTAAGCCTGCCTTCGAGCGTTCTTATATCGTCGCCCGAATCCTGCGCCAAAAATACGAGCACGTCGTCGGGAACAAGACATTTGTTTTCAAAAGCCTTGCGCTTTAAAATTGCGATTTTGGTTTCGAGGTTGGGCGGGAGAATATCGAACAGCAATCCGCCCGAAAAGCGGGTGCGCAGCCTTTCTTCGAGTTCCGTAAGTTCTTTGGGCGGTTGGTCGGAAGAAATGACTATCTGTTTGCCCTTCGAAACAAGTTCGTTGAATATATGGAAAAATTCTTCCTGCACGGCTTTTTTCTTTGCAATGAACTGAATGTCGTCGATAATCAGCACGTCGGCGTTGCGGTAACGCTGGCGCAGGCGGTTGCCCTTACTGCGCGCGTCAACGCCGTGTCCGAGCATAGAGTCGATAATATCGTTAAAGAACTGGTCGCAGGTAACGTAAATAATTTTTAAATCGGGTTTTTCTTTTGCGACTTTGTTTCCTATCGCCTGAATGAGATGGGTTTTTCCGAGTCCCGTGCCGCCGTAGATGAAGAGGGGGTTATACGTGCCCGCGGGGTCGTCCGCAACCGAAAGCGCGGCGGCGTGAACGAACTCGTTGTTCTTGCCGACTACGAAACTTTCGAACGTGAATTTCGGGTCTAAATTGGAAGGAGAGGAAAATTCCTCTTCGTCGGGCGCGTTGTATGCGTAACCGTCGCCGCCTTCGACTTTGAGCCTGAAATCGGTAAGTCCCACGTTAGCTTTAACAATGGCTTCCCGCATTTTTTCCGCAAGCGTTCCCGTAATATACTTTGCAAAACTTTCGGTAGCCGTTTCAAGCACGATAAATCTGCCGTCCACGTCAACGGGTTTGAGTTTATCGATATAAGTCGAATAATTTATATGCGAGATAAGCTCTTTCATTTTTTCTTTTATGGGGTCGTATAAAAAATCCAAATCCCTGTTTTCTGCCATAATTACGCCGCAAATCCTTTGAGTTTTTCCGAAAAATTTGTTATAATAGTTTCAAACATTATACTACAACAAACAATTAAAATAAAGTGTTTTTTCGGTTCAATGCAGATAAAAAAATTAATTTTAAAAAATTTCAGAAATTACGAGGACGAAACTTTTTGCTTCAACGAAAATTTAAACGTTCTTTTCGGTAAAAACGCGCAGGGCAAAACAAACTGTGCGGAAGCCGTTTTTTATCTGTGTACGGGCACTTCGCCGCGTTGCCGCAGGGAGAAACAGCTCATCCGCCACGGCTGTTCTTCCGCCGAAATATCTGCGGTTGCGGAAGGCGTCTACGGCGCTCTGGAAATTTCCGCAACCATAACCGAAAGCGGCAGGGAAGTGCGCGTCAACGGCAATAAAATCACGCGCAACGCAGATATTCTCGGGAATATTTTCAGCGTATTCTTTTCCCCGCACGAGTTGCGGCTTATTCAGGACGGACCGGACGAGCGCCGCCGCTTTCTGAATATATCCGTTTCCCAACTTTCGAAACCGTATTATATCGCGCTTTCAAGATACAATAAAATTCTCGAACAGCGAAACAATCTTCTGAAAAATAAAGATGTGGCAATGGTTTACGACACCTTGCCCGTATGGGACGAACAGCTTTGCCGCTATGCGGCGGCGGTTGCGTACAAGCGCGCGGAGTTTATAACCAAACTTTCGCCCGTTGCGGAAAGCATTCACGCCGAACTCACCGACGGCGCGGAAAAACTTGTCGTCAAACCAGAAAAGAACTATAAGGGAAGCGAAACCGAACTTGCGGAAAAACTGTTCAACGAGCTGTCGGCAAATTACGAAAGGGATATACGCCTCGGCTTTACTTCTTCGGGACCGCACCGCGACGACTTGGATATAATTATAAACGGCACGGACGCGAAAACGTTCGCCTCGCAGGGGCAGACGCGCACGGCGGCGCTTTCCATTAAACTTGCCGAAGTGGAAATTTTCAAACAGACTTCTGGCGAATATCCCGTTCTCATTCTCGACGACGTGATGAGCGAACTCGACTTGCCGCGCCGCAAAAGACTTGTGGGCAGGACGCAGGGGTTGCAGACTATTTTAACCTGCACCCACGCGGAAAGGGTTCTTTACGGAAAGGAAGTTAATAAAATTCTCATATCCGGGGGCAGGATAAAACGCGGGACTTGAAAGGAGCAGTTATGGAGAATACGAGAGCCGATTTGCATATCCACACCTATTT
>CAMXOH010000112.1 GCA_947245485.1 uncultured Clostridia bacterium
CACGATTTATATTTCTTTTCCGCTGATTTTCTGCTCACAGGCAGTAGCCTCATTAAAACCCAGCCACTATGGCGGGGGTTTCGTTTACACAATAAAAAAAACTGCCGCGTTTAAACGCGGCAGTTTTTTAATAAATCATATTAGTCTTTTTTCATTGCGGCAACTTGCTTTGCAACTTCGTCCTGCAAGTTTTCGCTCTTCTTTTCGATGCCTTCGCCCATTTCGAAACGCGCGAATCTCACTACGTTGAACTTGGAACCTATAACGTCCTTAACTTTAAGACTGTCGTCCTTTACGAAAAGCTGGTCTAAAAGGCAGTTATCCTGATAGAATTTACCCATCTTGCCCGCAACGATTTTTTCAAGAATGTTCTTGGGTTTGTTTGCGTTCTTCGGGTCGTTCTGCATCTGGACAAGCATAATTTCCTTTTCTTTTTCAAGAACTTCCGCAGGAACTTCGCTTTCGTTTACATAGATGGGATTGGAAGCCGCGATTTGCAAAGCTATATCGTGAAGAGTATCTTCTGCGCCGTCCTTGAAGTCGGACGCTTCAACCATAACGCCTACCTTGCCGCCCATATGGATATACGTTTCGATTTTGCCTTTGGTTTCGAAAATTACGAATCTGCGAATAGAAATCTTTTCGCCGATAACAGCCGTCTGATTGGTGATGAAATCTTTAACCGTACCGTCGCCGAGCTTGCAAGCGTTGAGCGCTTCTACGTCGGCGGGATTATTGCTTGCAACGACTTTTGCAACTTCGTCCACTATGCTGTGGAACTTATCGCCGCGGGAAACGAAGTCGCTCTCGCAGTTGATTTCAAGCAGAACGCCTCTTCCGCAAGCGGAGCATACGTAAGAACCTACTACGCCCTCTGCGGCGATTCTGCCCTCTTTCTTGACTGCTTTCGCAATGCCGCGCTCTCTAAGAAGCTCGGCGGCTTTTTCCATATCGCCGTCCGCGTCCGCAAGCGCCTTTTTACATTCCAACATACCTGCGCCGCTCTTTGCGCGCAAATCCATAACGTCCTTAGCCGTGAATGCCATAATTTAAATCCTCCCTTATTATTCCGCGTCCGCGGTTTCTGCTTCTTCTGCCGCTACGACTTCTTCGATAGAAGCGGGTTCGCTTTCTTCCGCAGCTTCGAGTACGGGAGTTTCGCCCTGATTTGCTTCTATAACCGCGTTTGCGATAACCGAGGAAATGAGCTTAACCGCGCGAATCGCGTCGTCGTTTCCGGGGATTACGCAGTCTACGAGGTCGGGGTCGCAGTTGGTGTCCGTAATTGCAACGATGGGAATATTGAGCTTTCTCGCTTCCCTTACCGCTATATCCTCGTTATGAGGGTCTACTATGAACATAACTCCGGGAAGTCTGCCCATATTTCTTATACCGTTGAGGTTGGTTTGAAGTTTCGTCATCTCTTCTTTGAGTTTAGCCACTTCCTTTTTGGGAAGAAGTTCAAACTCGCCGCTCTGTTCCATTTTTTCAAGTTTAACCATTCTGTCTATACGCGAACGGATGGTCTTGAAGTTGGTGAGCGTGCCGCCGAGCCAACGCGAATTTACATAGTACATTCCGCAGCGTTCAGCCTCTTCCTTAACCGCGTCCTGCGCCTGTTTCTTCGTTCCTACGAACAGTACGGATTTGCCGTCCTTTACCGCTTCTACAACGTACTTGTACGCTTCTTCGATGAGTCCTACGGTAATCTGCAAGTCGATAATATGAATGTCGTTACGCGCAGCGTAGATGTACTTGCCCATTTTGGGGTTCCATTTTCTCGTCTGGTGCCCGAAGTGTACGCCTGCTTCGAGCAGTTGTTTCATTGTTATAACCGCCATTTTAATTCCTCCGTTTACCTCCCCGAAAGCGCGGCTTTTTAAACGGCGTTTATTGCGGCATTGAAAGATTTTACCGCCACGGAACGCCCGCCCCTCGGGTGTGAATTTTTATAGCCTTGATATTTTAGCAAATATTTCCGAGCTTGTAAAGCGATTTTATTAATAATTTTTCGCCTTTACGGCAAACGGCGGACCCGAAGTCCGCCGCCGCAAATTATTCCGATTTGATTATCATATCCTTGAAAGTTACGTTCGCGCCCGTACCGTATATTCCGGCATAACCGCTCAGCGCGGCGCGCGCGTCCGTGTATTCGAGCGCGAGTTCGCCGTTCAGATATACGTTCAATGTGTTACCGTGCAGTTCTGCTTTAAGCGTGAACCATTCTCCCTGCTTTATGCCGTGAAGGGTGCTCTTTAAATTAGTTAGCGAATAATTGTAATTGTATCTGTTTATGAACAGATTGGTTGAATTTAACCCTATAAAATAACCCTGCACGGAAGTTACGTCGTCGTACTGCGTATTTGAGAAATTTCCCGCCCTTAAAATAATTCCCGCAGTCGCGCCGTTCGTAGAATTGATTTTTACGCTCGCTTCCACTGTTCCGTTCAGGAACTTTTCTCCGCCGAAATACTTTATGCTTCTGCCCGAACCCGTCGTATATTCGTCCGCTTCGGCAACGTCGACGCTTCCGTACGGGGTAAACGTAAACGAAATATACTCAACGTCCCTCGTCCCGCCGTGGAAACTGATTATATTTGCTCCACTTTTGACTTCGAGTTCGGTAATTACCGCCGTTACAACCTCGCGCTCTTCGTCAAACACTTCTGGCAACGTAACGTACTTGATTTCGCCGAGATTTAACTGCACGCCTATTTGCTTGCCGCCGTACTCAGCGTCGTACGTAAGCGCCAGCGCGTACTTCCCGCGCTCCCTGAAATGCACGGAATATCTTGCGAAATCTCCTTTTTCGGCAAGTTTAAGCATATTCGCGCCGTCGTAGTTTTTGTCGCCCGCCAAACTGCTTGCATATTTTTTCAGCTTGGAATCGCCCGTAAGTTTAAAAGAGGTAAGTCCCTCGTATTCGCCCTGCGGCAGATAAGTTTGCGCGCCTATTTGCGCGCCCGACTGCTTTAATTCCTTTCTGTCCGACAAACCGCGCGCAACGTTCGAAAACGCGGTGAACCCCGCTTCGCCGCCGTCATAACCGATTTTCCCCGCCTGTATTGAAATTTCCGCGTCGCGGATTTTACACATATTGTCGAAATACACGTCCGCCTTTCCGTCCGCATACGCTACGCGGACTGTATGAACGACGTCGGCTTTGAAATCGTTTTTAAGCGCGCCCTCGGCAACGCGTGTAACTTTTCCGTCCTTGAACTGTTCCAACGCGATTTTATGCCCTTCGTAATCTACCGAAACGTAAGAGTAATTTTTCTCGTCGGCGTAACCCGCTATACATTTAACCGAGTCGCCCGTAAAATTATATTCCGCCGAGAATATTCCGCCTGTTTGAGCTTTGGAAAGTTTTAAGTTGCCTGTACTTGTAAACTGTTCCCCGTCCGTTCCGTCCGCGTAAAATTCGGGCATCTGCGGTCTGACGGAACCCTTCGAGGAGCCGTCCACACTCATCTGCGTTCCGTTGAATATAAGTCTGTCGATATTCATACTGCGCCACGAATTATCGGACGTTATCTTATTCATATTGTGATAGACGATATAGTAACTGTCCAAATCGGGTCCCTGCACGAAAGCGCTGTGCCCAAGTCCCTTATATATGCCGTCTACCGAAAGCAAAATAGGGTCCTCGCCGCCCGTAGCGAACGCGTTGGCGGAGCTAAGCGGATTTCCGTCCTGTTCGGTGCTGTACACTACGCGGTAGCCGTCGCTGAGATAATGCACGCCCGTATACGTTAAGAAGTACGTACCGTCGCGCTTGATTATCATAGGTCCTTCCGTCCAACCGAGTTTGGTATTTGAAAGCACCGTCGTACGCGGCGAAATATCGTTCATCGCATTCATCGTATGAATTTCTATGCCCGAACCGCTCGCGTTGAGAAAGTACATACTTTCATCGTCGTCTATGAATACCGAACCGTCGATAGACATACCTATATTTCCCGTGTCAAGGGTAAACGGTCCCTCGGGACTGTCCGACGACAGTATGTAATGCCCGTTGCCTGCGGGACTCGTGTACATATAAAATTTACCGTTGAAGTAATACACTTCGGGCGCGTAGGCGTGTTCGAGAATTTTGTCCTCGCTTACGTGTCCCTGCGCGAGTCCCTCTCCCGTGCACTGTTCCCAATTCATCATATCCCTGCTCTTCCAGCCGAGCGCATAGGGAACTTTCGCCTGAGTAGTAGCGTAAAGATAATACATTCCGTTGAAGCGGAATATATACGGGTCGGCGGTGCCGCGCACTTCGAACTGCCCCGGCAGAGCCTCGCAAGGTACAGTTCCCTCTTCCGAATAGTTACTGAAAACCGTATTGTCGTACGTTTCGTATTCGAACTCAGGCATAACTTCTTCCGCCGCGGCAGGCGGTTCGTTCTCGCCGCCTTCTTTTTCTTTACATCCCGCAAACGCTAACGCCTGCGACGAAATCAAAAGCGCAAGCGCGCCCGCCATTATCCCCGTCTTTTTCATTTTTTAATTCCCCCGCCACTCGGAAAAAACCGATTTTTTATGAAAAAATTATACAATAGACGAAAGTTCTTGTCAACTAAAAGAATGAAATAATAAGCGCTTCGCAGGTTTTTTTTGCGCCTTATACTGCACGGAATAATTATTTGCTTATAAAACACATTTTAAAAATCATAACTACGTGTGCAACACGTAGTT
>CAMXOH010000113.1 GCA_947245485.1 uncultured Clostridia bacterium
AAAAAAGTACAGAAAAGCACAGCTTAACGCTATGCCTAAATCTTTTTATTTGCGTTTTATTAAATTCCCTATGGGCATTACCGTAAATGCGTTCCGCTTTTTTATTGCGTATTCTTAATCAACGGTTATTACGGATTGTATTCTTTCAAGCGTTTTATCGAGTCCCTGCCGCGTTTCGGAAGAAGTCGCTATAATATTATCGACTCCGCACTTGTATACAGCCGCAATATTGACTATACTGCGCGCCGCCGCCGCCTTTGAAAGTTTGTCAGCCTTTGTGGCTATTACCGTGAAAGGTATTATATGGTAATAAAGATATTCGAGCATCTGTCTGTCGTCCGCGCTCGGTTCGTGCCTTATGTCGCACAGCGCGAACACGTGAGCCGCGTTCTTTTCCGCAAAGAACGTATCGAGCAGTTTCGCCCACTTCAACTTTTCTTCCTTTGAAACGCGCGCGAACCCGTAACCCGGCAAATCCGCGAGAACAAATTCGCCGAAGTCGAAATAATTCACAAGCCGCGTCCTGCCCGGTTCCTTGGAAACTTTGGCAAGTTTTTTGCGGTTAGCAAGCATATTAATGAAACTTGATTTGCCTACGTTGGATTTTCCGCACACGGCGATTATCGGTTTTTCGGTTTTGATAAACTGCTCTTTGCTTGCCGCGCTTGTGATAAATTCGGCTTTCGTGATTTTTAACATTATTTAATCCTTTTTAAATTCCCAAAATCGCGTTGCGGAAAACGGTATCTACGTCCGTCACGGGAATAAAGTTTATGCTTTCGCGCACCGATTTGGGTATTTCTTCCAAATCCTTGCTGTTGTCCGCGGGAATAATTATATCGTGAATACCTATTCTGTATGCGGCAAGCGCTTTCTCTTTCAACCCGCCTATCGGCAGAACTTTGCCGCGCAAGGTAATTTCGCCCGTCATTGCAATGCTCTTTTTGACGGGTTTATGCGTAAACGCCGAAAGAATTGCCGTAGCCATTGTAATGCCCGCGCTCGGTCCATCCTTGGGCGTCGCGCCCTCGGGCACGTGAATGTGAATATCCGTTTTTTCGAACGCAGATCAGTCTATTCCGTAAGTTTCGCTGTTGGAACGGATATAGCTGATTGCCGCGCGGGCGCTCTCCTTCATTACGTCGCCGAGTTTGCCCGTAAGTAAAATATCGCCCTTGCCGCTCATTGCGGAAACTTCTATTGTGAGCGTTGTTCCGCCGACGGAAGTCCACGCAAGTCCCGTCGCCGCGCCCACTTCGTCTTTTTTGAGCGAACCGTCCTTTTCAAATCTCCTTGCGCCGAGGAACTCCGCGACGCTACGCTCGGAAACGCTGACTTTTTTGACGTTGCCTTCCGAAAGGCGTACAGCCGCTTTTCGGCAAACCGCGTCGACAGTGCGTTCGAGATTTCTCACGCCCGCTTCCATCGTATATCCGTCGATTATTAAGTCGATTGCTTTATCGCTGAACGATATTTCGGAAGTTTTAAGTCCGTTCGCTTCCCTCTTCTTTGGGATTAAATAGCGTTTTGCTATTTCGCGCTTTTCTTCGCGGGTATAACCCGACAGGCTGATTATCTCCATTCTGTCCAAAAGGGGCGCAGGAATGGTATCGAGACTGTTTGCCGTCGTAATGAAAAGTACCTTGCTTAAATCGTACGGCACTTCTATATACCTGTCGAGGAAAGTTGAATTTTGCGCGGGGTCGAGTACTTCCAAAAGCGCGCTTGCGGGGTCACCGCGCATATCGGAAGAGATTTTATCGATTTCGTCAAGCAGGAACAACGGGTTTACCGAACCCGCTTTTTTCATTCCGCTTATAATTCTACCCGGCATTGCGCCTACGTAAGTCTTTCTGTGTCCCCTTATTTCGGATTCGTCCTTAACTCCGCCGAGGCTCATCCTCACGAATTTTCTGCCGAGGGAACGGGCGACGGAACTTGCTATCGAAGTCTTGCCGACTCCCGGAGGTCCGACGAAACAGAGTATAGGCGCGTTCATTCCGCCCGTGCGTTTGAGTACCGCAAGATATTCGGTAATACGCTCCTTGATTTTTTCGAGTCCGTAATGGTCCTCTTCGAGCACCTTAACCGCATCCGAAAGCAATTCGGTGTCTTCCGTCTTTTCGTGCCACGGTATATCGAGCATCCAGTCGAGATACACGCGCAAAACGTTGTAATCGGGCGAAGAAGTCTGCATGCGCGACATACGCGAAAGCTCTTTCAGGCATTTCTGTTCCGCCTCTTCGGGCATACCTTTGGCTTTGATTTTTTCTTCGAGTTCGTCGCGCTCTTCACCGTCGTCGCCAAGCTCGGAATGAATGGCTTTGAGCTGTTCCCTAAGGTAATATTCCTTTTGGTTTTTATCTATGTTCTGTCTTACCACGGCGTTGATTTTGCGTTCGAGGCGCATTATTTCAAGCTCGTCGTTGAGAATTTTATCGACTTTTTTAAGCCTGTCCACGGTGCGCGGACACTCTAAAAGCTCCTGCTTCTGCTCCGTCTTTATTTGAAGATAATGCCCCGCGATATTGACGAATTCATCGGGTTCGGAACACCTGTCGAGCGCGGCGGCGGCTTCCTTAGAAAGCCTGCTGTCGCCAGTTATTTCCTTTAAAATTTCTTTCGAGGTCCGGAAGTACGCTTCTTCGAGCGCGGCTTCTCCGCGTATAGCGGTAATTTCCTCCACGGTAGCGAAAAACATACCGTTTTCACTGCGCACCTGTCTTGCGGTTGCACGGAAAAGTCCCTCCACCGTAAGACGGAGGTTATTACCGGGAAGGCGCGCTATTTGACGGAGTTTTACCACTGTACCCGAAGTAAAGACGTCGCCGTCGGTTATTTCGTCCATTTCGGACTGCTTCTGCGCGCACACGAAAAGGCGCGAATCCCCGTCCGCGGCTCGTTTTACCGCAGTGAGGGAAATCATTCTGCCCACGTCGAAACTGACAGTCGTATTCGGAAAAACCACTCTGCCTCGCACCGCGAGCAAAGGATACTCTTGAAATTTAGCCATTGCAAACTCCGTTATAATTAAATTCCCCCATTGCGGGGGAAAATAGTGTTTTGTGTAATTATTTTATCGCCTTACAAACTACGGGTTAACCCGCCTTGTTATAGACGATTTTAGGCTCCGCCTTTTCGGTTACGCACTCGCGCGTGACTATTACTTCCTCCACGTTTTTCTCGGAGGGAAGTTTATACATAACCGAAGTCATAAAACTTTCGATGATGGTTCTCAGTCCTCTCGCGCCCGTTTTCAGGCGTATGGCGGTATTGGCGATTTCCCTTACCGCGCCGTCCTCTACGGTGAGCTTTACGCCGTCCATGGCGATTAGTTTTTGATACTGCTTGATTATCGCGTTTTTGGGACGCGTAAGAATATTGACGAGCGCGTCCTCGTTGAGCGGATGAAGGCTAACTACTATGGGAACGCGTCCGACAAATTCGGGAATCAAACCGAAAGCCGTCAAGTCCTGCGGTTTTACTTCCGCAAGCATTTCGTAAGTGTTTTCCTCGTCGTTTTTAACCGTTCCGCCGAAGCCGAGGGAAGTGTTGTCCCTGCGCTTTTGCACGATTTTATCGAGTCCCACGAATGCGCCGCCGCAAATGAACAGAATGTTTGTTGTGTCTATTCTGAGACACTCCTGCTGGGGATGTTTTCTTCCGCCCTGCGGGGGAACGTTTGCAACCGTGCTTTCGATGATTTTCAAGAGCGCCTGCTGTACACCCTCGCCCGAAACGTCGCGGGTAATGGAAACGTTCTCGCTCTTTCTCGCAATTTTATCGATTTCGTCGATATAGATAATACCGCGCTGAGCTTTTTCTATATCGTAATCGGCGTTCTGGATAAGTTTTAAAAGGATGTTCTCAACGTCCTCTCCGACGTAACCCGCTTCCGTGAGCGTGGTTGCGTCCGACGATGCGAACGGCACGTTAAGAATTTTGGCAAGCGTTCTTGCAAGCAAAGTCTTGCCGCAACCCGTGGGTCCGAGCAGAAGAATATTGCTCTTCTCTATTTCGACGTCGCCGTCGTCCCTGTTGCCGCGCATATTGTTTATACGCTTATAGTGATTGTATACCGCAACGGAAAGGACTTTTTTCGCTTCGTCCTGTCCGACGATATATTTATCGAGCTCTTCCTTGATTTCAGCCGGTTTTTTAAGGGGAACGGGTTCGAGTCCTTCCGTCTCCACTTCCCTTACCATATCTCCGCAGATAGTAACGCACTCGTCGCAAATGCACGCGCCGTTCTGTCCGCTAATAAGGCGGTGAACTTTATCTTCCGATTTTCCGCAAAACGAACAAAATCTTTTTTCTTTCAATATATAAACTCCGGTTCAAAAATTACAATTATGAATTTTAGCGTTTGACAAACACTTTGTCTATAAGTCCGTATTCCTGCGCCTGCTTGGCGGAGAGGTAATTGTCCCTGTCGGTGTCGCGTTCTATTTCGGCGAGCGCTCTGCCCGAATTTTTAGCGAGTATTTCGTTGAGTTTCTGCTTGGTGCGCAAAATATGCTCCGCGGCGATTTTAATATCGCTTGCCTGCCCTTGCGCCCCGCCGAGAGGCTGGTGAATCATAATTTCGCTGTTGGGAAGAGCAAATCTCTTACCCTTTTCTCCGCTTGAAAGAAGGAACGCGCCCATAGAAGCCGCCATACCTA
>CAMXOH010000114.1 GCA_947245485.1 uncultured Clostridia bacterium
ACGCAGTGAAGCAATCCGAACCGTCATTGCGAGCCGTAGGCGAAGCAATCCAGAAGTAAATGTTTGGAAAGAGCGGAATAGTCTGGATTGCCGCGTTCGCGTTGCTCCCTCGCAATGACGAGTATTCAGCTAAATTACAGATTAACGTTTGTATTGTCTTGGTGCCGTCATTGCGAGCCGTAGGCGAAGCAATCCAGAAAAGACGAACAAAATGACTGGATTGCCGCGCTACGCTCGCAATGACGAAAGAATGAACGCATTTGCGGTACCGTGCCCTTTTAGGGCGTGTGCAAACTACGTGTTGCACACGTAGTTATGATTTTAATTTAATATTCGGCTTTTTTCGGCATAACTCCGTTAAATAAACGCGTTATCGCACGGCGGGCGCGGATATAATCAAGGCATATGTTTTCAAAATATTTCAATAAACTTTATTCTCTGTGTTCTTCTATTCCTTTCGATACGCTCATACTTATCGTATGGGGTTCGTTTGCGGCAATTTTCGTAATCGCGTTTACGGCTTGCTTAATCAAACCCGCGTTCAAAGCGGCTTCTAAGCGTCCTTTTCTTTGCCTTGCAAACGCTTATTCGGCGTTGACGCTCGCCGCGTTTTTAACGGCGAACGAACTTGCGCCGTCGCTCATCGCCGCCGCTCTGTTCTGGTGCGCGGGATATTTACTTTACGGCGTTTTATGTATGTTTAAAAGAACGGTAAAGGAAGCGCCTGCGGCGCAAATCGCGCTGTCGTCTTTGCCCGCAATTCCCGCAGTGCAACCGAGTAAAGCCGCGCGTACGGAAATAACGCCCGCCAAAAACAGCGTGCGCCTCGAACACGCGATTTCGGTAACGGATAAACTTCTCTGTAAAAACCTCGGCAAAAGCGACAGGCAGGAACTTGAAAAACTTAAAAACACCCTTGCCGTACTGCAAATGAAGGGGACGCTTTCTCCTACCGAATCGGATATTTTAAACGATAATTTCAACGCGTTGTTAAAGCTGATGGCTAAGTATAACGTTTAAGCCGTTCAACGGTTTTGTTTTGCGAATTTAATAATTTGTTTTAACGCGGTGCGGCGGGGAGAATTTTTTTCTCCCCGCCGCGCATTTATTTTTACATTTTTAATATTTTAAATTGTTTTCAGGTTTGCCTGAACGTATTCGCCCTTGGCGCGCGCCTTTTCAAGCGTTTCGGCGTTCAGCGGCGTGCCCTTTTTCAAAATCACTTTGCCGTTCTTTTTAACGTCGCTTTTAAGTATTCTCGCGCTGTTTCTCAATATTACCGCGTCGCCGTCCACTATATCGTCGGCGGAAAATTTTTTGTTCCCGACGTGCGCCCAACGCAACACGTTTTTTTCTACCGTGTAATCGGTAAGTTTGCCGATATATTTTCCGTCGCAGTCGAATACGGGTTTGCCGAGCCGCAAATTCTCGCCTGCGTTTTCCGCCGGCTGTTCGTGGTAAATTAGAATGCTTTTAACGCTCTTTACGGCGTTTGCATTTATTGTAAATTTCTTTTCGTTCTCGTCCGCGCAGACAAATCCCGTAAGTTTGCCGCCCGCGGCGTTCACCGCTATTACGTATCCCGTTGCGCCCGCCGTACTGACCGCGCGTTTACCGTACAATGCTGAAATTTTCATTTTCGTTCACCTCCCTATTATGATACTGTATATTCTGTAATTAAATAACGAATTATCTTGTGCGTTTTTGTCGAATACTATTTTTTAAAATTTGTTTACAGTTGACTTGACAGGTGTAAACTTTTATTGTAAACTTTTTTAAAGAGTAAAAGGAAATATATGAAAGAAAGATACGACGTAATTATTGTCGGAACGGGAGTGGCGGGATTGAACGCCGCGCTCAATCTGCCCAAAGAAAAAAGCGTTTTAATAATCTGTAAAGGCGCGCCCGAAGAAAGCGACAGCGAACTTGCTCAGGGCGGTATTTGCCGTTTACAGGGCGAAGAGGATTATAAAAGCTATTTCGACGATACAATGCGCGCGGGACACGGCGAAAACAACGCCGCCGCCGTGGACTGTATGCTGAAAAATTCCGAGGAAGCTACGGACGCGCTCATTTCGCTCGGCGTCAGGTTTGCGCGCAACGCCGACGGTTCGCTCGCCGTCACGCGCGAGGGCGGGCATTCCAAAAACCGCATTCTTTTTCACGAGGACTGCACGGGCAGGGAAATTACCGAAAAACTTATGCAAGCCGTCCGCGCGCTCGGCAACGTTGAAATCGTCCAAAACGCGGTTATGCTCGATTTGCTTACGGACGGAAACGAGTGCTTCGGACTTATAATCCGTTG
The DNA here is from genome assembly GCA_947245485.1 of uncultured Clostridia bacterium. Taxonomy (GTDB): domain Bacteria; phylum Bacillota; class Clostridia; order Christensenellales; family Borkfalkiaceae; genus Coproplasma. The sequence goes on from CAMXOH010000114.1 coordinate 2,306, forward strand.
CGGCGAAGTAACGCGCGCTGTTTTTTCCGACTACACGGTTCTTGCGTCGGGCGGCATAGGCGGCGTTTTTGAAAAGTCTACCAATTTCCGCCTTCTTACGGGCGACGGCGTTGCCGTTTGTTTAAAACACGGCGTCGCAGTGGATAACGTAAACTATATACAGTTCCACCCAACTACGCTGTATTCGGAAAAGAAGGGCAGAAGTTTTTTAATATCCGAATCGGTACGCGGCGAGGGCGCGCATCTTTTGGATAAGAATTTCAACCGTTTTACGGACGAACTTCAACCGCGCGACGTGGTGACGGCGAGTATTTTAAGACAAATGCAGGCGGACGAAACGCCGTTCGTATGGCTGGATATGCGCCCCATTCGCAAAGAGGAGATTAAAAGCCATTTTCCTATGATAGTGCAAAAATGCGCGGAAGAGGGTATTGACGTGTTTAAAGAATGCGTGCCGGTTGTTCCCGCGCAACATTATTTTATGGGGGGCATACGTAGCGGACTCGACGGGCGGACCACTATGAACAGGCTTTACGCCGTGGGCGAAACCTGCTGTAACGGCGTGCACGGCGCGAACAGACTTGCGTCCAACTCTCTGCTCGAAAGCATCATATTCGCAGAGCGGGCGGGCAGGGATATTTCGCAGAACTATAAGGCGGCGGACGCGGAAGCCGCAGGACGGGCGTATGCTTCGCTCGATATGGAAGAGTACGCCGACGCGGAGAAAATTCTCTCTGAAAATAAAAAAATTTTGTTAAAAGCAATTAAGGAGGCTGAAAATGTTAAACCCCGTAACACTTGCTTTGGGCGCAGATGAACTTATTAAACTTGCGCTCAAAGAGGATATAACAAGCGAGGACGTTTCCACAAACGCCGTAATGCGCGGCTACGTAAAGGGAAAAGTCGAACTGAAAGCCAAGGCGGAAGGCATTATATGCGGCTTGCCCGTGTTCGAAAGGGTTTTTAAACTGCTCGACAGCCAAACGGAAATAGAGTATTTCGCCGAAGAGGGCGCGCGCGTGAAGAGCGGACAGCTCATAGCGGAAATAACGGGCGACATCCGCGTTCTTCTGTCGGGCGAAAGAACCGCTTTAAACTACTTGCAGAGAATGAGCGGCATAGCGACTTACACCGCAAAGACTGCGGAACTTTTAAAGGGCAGTAAAACCCGCCTTCTCGATACGCGCAAGACTACGCCCAATATGCGCATTTTCGAAAAATATGCAGTTAAAGTCGGCGGAGGGGTGAACCACCGCTACAATCTTTCGGACGGTATTTTATTAAAGGATAACCATATCGGCGCGGCGGGCGGCGTAGCGAAAGCGATTGAAATGGCGAGGGAATATTCGCCGTTCGTGCGCAAAGTGGAAGTGGAAGTGGAAAACCTCGAAATGTGCCGCGAAGCGGTAGAAGCGGGAGCGGATATAATTATGCTTGACAATATGTCTGCGGAAGATATGAAAAAGGCGGTTGAATTAATCGGCGGACGCGCTCTTACCGAGTGCAGCGGAAATATAACGCTTGAAAATATCAAAACCATAATAGCGACGGGCGTAGACTTCGTTTCGAGCGGCGCGCTCACCCATTCCGCGCCCATTCTCGATTGTTCGCTTAAAAATCTCAGACCTGTCTGAGGCGAGGAGTTTTAAATGAAAGCGGATAAGAGAAGGCAGGAAATTTTAAGTCTATTGGGAAATACGGACAACCCCATTCCCGCCAATGTTTTAAAGGAAAGATTTGCCGTTTCCCGTCAGGTAATCGTTCAGGATATAGCCGTACTCCGCGCGGGCGGTTACGATATAACTTCAACCAACCGCGGGTACGTTTTGAACGTAAAGGCGCAGGCGGCGCGCGTTTTCAAGTGCCGCCACGGGTTTGAAGAACTGCTCGAAGAGGGCGCGCTTGTAATCGACGCGGGCGGACGGATAGAAGATATTTACGTTAACCACAGAATTTACGGCAAAATTTCCGCAAGACTCGGACTGTACAGCCGTATGCACGTGGAGGAGCTTTACCGCTCGCTCGTTTCGGGCGCGTCGAAGCCGCTGATGAGCGTGACGGACGGGTATCACTACCACACCGTTTCGGCGGACAGCGAAAGCGTGCTTGACGAAATAGAGCAGAAACTTCGCGACAGGGGATTTTTAATAGAGATTTAAGAAGTTTAAAATTAATAGACAGGCGAAGTGCGCCAGCGCGTTAAAAACGCGCTGGCGTTTTTGTATTGCTAAAATAAAACCTCCCGCAATGCGGGAGGCAAAAAAGAAGCGGAAGCGTTGCTGTTTTGTCGTCATTGCGAGGAACCGTAGGTGA
>CAMXOH010000115.1 GCA_947245485.1 uncultured Clostridia bacterium
ATTGAGCGACGTCCGCGAATTCAAAAGCTGTGCGTTGGTCATGTTGAGCAAGACCTGTTGCATGTCCGACGCGTGCCGAAACCGCTTGCGCGTCCGTCTGTTCAGGCGTTGCCGCCCGATAAACAGATACACCAACCCGCCGAACGCAGGCGCAAGCAATATCAACACGCACCAACTCAATTTATAGCTCGGGTTTATATCGCGCGATACGATATACAGACATATCAAAAAACTGAAAAACTCGAATATGAGCCATATCCACCAAAACTGCGACGCAGCATAAAGTATCCCGACCACGATTATCGAGATCTGTAACAGTAACGATATTACCGTTATCGCCGCCTTTTGAGATAATAGTTTTAATAGTTTTCTGAACGTTCGCATATTCTCGTAAGTACGTATATAGTTTACCACATACGCAAAAATAAATCAAAACAACTGTGAAAAGAATTTACAAATTCTCATCGACGGGAACTCGGTTTTCAAACCGAACGGTATGTCCGATACCGAGCCGTCGCAACGTGCTTTTGACGGCGTCGGCATTCGTTCGATAATGCTCGACCTTGTGCGAATCGCTACCAAACGAAAATCTCCGCCCGCCGAGTTCGACATAACGCGCGAGAATATCGTAAGGCGTTACTATTCCGAAATCCGATCCGCTCGAACGCGTGTTCAGCTCTATCGCCGCGCCGCGATCGATCACCGCTTCGAGTATCTTATCAATAAGCGACGCATGCTCGCCGTAATACAACCGCTTATCGGCATACGGCGCATAACGCGCGACGTATCCCAAATGTCCGAGTATCTGAAAATCGACCGCGGACGTAACGCTTTCGAGCACGGCATTCAAATACAGCTCATACGCCCGACGCTTATCCAGCCCGTCGAAGTATGCGGGATAATAACAGTCACCGCGCCCGGATACCGAGTGCACGCTCATTATCACATAGTCGAACGGATATTTACGCAGCATATCGACGTAATACGGCGCGGCTTTACGCGAATAACCGAGCTCCGCGCCTTTAAGTATTTTAACGTCGCCGAAAATCTCGGACGCATCATCGAGCTCGCGAAAAAATCCGTCGACGTCCAACGTCGCGCCGCCCTGCCCGTCGAGCATAAGATCGAGATCGCAATGATCGGAAAAGCCTATCGTCCTATCGCCTTTGCCGCGCGCCGCAAGCAAATACCGCTCGACGCTCTCGTCGCTGTCCGACGAAAAATGCGTATGTATGTGTATGTCTGTCATATACCGTGATTGTAACACTTTATAACGTAATTGTCAATTTTTTATTAAAGACATCGGATCCGTTGTAAAACTCCGCCGCACGGATCAGTTCATGAAAATTTTATTTACGGTAATATATCCGCCGCGATGGTTGGTGACAAAGCCCGCCCAATCGAGTATTGCCGCATAATACGTGGAACGACGCAAAGTTTTATCCCCGATATTTTTTTCGTAGAACTCGGTCGAAATATACCCGTCGATCGTGTCGACCGATAATCCGCCGCTTCCAATGCGAGTTCCGTTTTGTGCCGCGTTAGCTCCGAGATCCATTTGCCCACCGAGAGCAATCGCTTTATTTAATATAGCAAACAATATTTTAAATTTGCAATTGAGTGCGGTATAGCGAGAATTCATCACTCCGTCGCCGTTTTCGGACAACCAAAGCTTCATTACGCCGCCGTTTATCATTATCAATTGCGATTCGCCGCCGTCTTTCTCGATCTTATTGCAAATGATATTCGCAAATTCAATAAAATTAATATTCATGACAACTCACCGTCACATTAAATTTTTTATGAACGTAACAATGTCGTTTTCCGTATCCACGCGCGCCTTATACCCGACCGCCAACCAACTCATGGCATATGAATGAGTTTCCGTATTAGCCCAATAAGATTGCTTGTATTTTTTTGCGGTATCCGGCAAACGAAAGCCCAATATATCTTCTATTTGCGAATAAGACAAAACGACCCTATTCTCGCCGGACGCCAATAAATACTCGGCTAAGCTTCTGTATTTTATGCCGACTTTATCAAGCCTGACCGCCACTTGCGGTTGCGACGCTTTTACGATATCGACTCGCCCTTACAAAGCGTTGACTTTGTTTTCCAAAACCTTTATGCGTTCCAGCATTTCCAAAATTACTTGACTGTACTCCATTTCAGGGCTCTCCCGTTAGATTTAACAATATTTTATCAAATACTGTCAATCATTTTTGCAAAACTTCTTTTAATATTTACTTATAGTCGTAAGTTAATACTTATTTACGCTAATTTTAAATAATTGACAACATGGAAACCGAACTGTTTCTAACAACGGTTAGGTTATTTCCGATCGCCGCAAAAAACACGATCGAACTTTCATGACAACAGCCGCATCACACCCAAAACATATGCCGGTCGTAAACGTGCGTGCGATTACCGTCCAACATTTCAATGTAAGATTTAGGCGTTTCTATGAGATGTTGTATTATAAAGAATCGAGTTCGCCATTTACCGCTCCCGAAAGTTGTTTTGTTGTTTTACTTTCGTACACTCAATTCTTTATTTTTGATAAAGTTTTATTCGGTTGTTAGGTTTTATCTGATAATGCTTTTTGAATAATGATTTTACCGTTCTTGATTTCTATTTGTAATTTCAATTTACATTTCGGGCAGTAGATTTCCGCATTCGAGCCGTCGCCAATTTGAATAATTTATACCCCCATTCGGGGCAAACAACGCAGTTTTGTCATAGGCTTTCCTTTATTGCATTAGTATTTAATTTTTTGAAATGCAAAATTGATAATACGCAAATCGGCAAAAAGAATAAGCACCAGCCAATCAACGCTATTGTGCCGCCGTTACCTTGATTCGTTGCGGGTAACGGCAAAATAGGTACAAACATACAAACACAAAATATACCGTGCAACATTAAAAGCAATTTTAGTTTCGGTTTGAATAGTTAAGCCGACAAAAAACGTGGAAATAGCAAGCAACCCGTAACCCAATAGATCAAGATTAAACAGCCAACTGCCCGCAGATGTAAATGAAAAGGCTTGCAAAATTTTTTCGTCAACCGATTTGTGTAATACGGTAGTTAATTGAGTAAAATATACGATGCTGATAATTGTAGCGTATATCACGCCTACGGCAACGCCGATTTTTGCCGCAGCATAGCGTTCTTTTTGCGTATAGCAAGAGTAACCGCAAGCAGTAGCCACCCAGCCCCACGAAAGTACAGTGCAAACGCCGTAACTTAAATTTTCGGTAAATGTGTTTAGAGCAAACAACGCCACAACCAAACAAATCAAAAATATAGCAATCGAACAGCAAACTACTATTGAAGAAATAAAACCTATTTTTCTATTCATTTTTAGCTCCGAATAATTTTTCTACTAAATTATCAATTAAAATATCTCTTTGCGCTTTATCCGCAAAATCAAATTTGTCTTTATAAAGTTCCCAACGTAAAAATATACCTTGCAATCCGTGAATTAAAAGGGCGGCACTAAAAAACGCATTATCGTTTAACCCTAAATTATTTGCGTGAAAACAATATCGCGCTAATGTTTGAAAAGTATTGTCGTTTGCTTTCCCTTGCATTAAATCGCCCAAAATCGATATTTTAGCGATTTCGGGATTGCCCATTAAAAAATCAATAGGAATTTTAACCGAACATTTTAGTTTTTCCATAGGCGAAAGCCCTTCCATATTCGGTTTTGATTGAGCAATAACATTACCGATAATCTGCCGTACGCAAATATCGACTAAATTTTTTTTGCTTTGAAAATGATAGTTAATAAGCCCAACGCCGATCCCCGCTCTTTTGGCAATTTCTCTTATTGTAATTTTATCAATATTGCCGTTTGCTTCTTTTATCGAATCAATAGTAACATTGATAATTTTGTCTTTAATTTCCATTTTGCAACTCCCATTGAACATAGTTATGAACAGTGTTCAGTATAAATGAAAATGATAGACTTGTCAAATGATTTGTGTTAAAAATAGAGTATGTTTATTATTCGCTTGTGCATACCGTCCGGGGACGGAATACGCCGCATTGAAAATTGTAAAGGGCGACGATTTATCTCCCGTAAGGCATAAAACCGCCGTCCCTTACGGCGCAAAAGAAAAAGAAACCGAAAACTCGGTTTCTCGATCCGGGTGTTTGTAACCCATGTTGTTATGGTGCCGGTGATCGGAGTCGAACCGATACGGGTTATTAGCCCACCGGATTTTGAGTCCGGCGCGTCTGCCAATTCCACCACACCGGCAAAGCATAATGATTTTACATCATTTAAAGAGCTTTGTCAAGCATTTTTATATAATTGCACAAATCGATAAATATAGATATGTTCGATGCGCAACCTCGGTCGTATTCGGTTGCCTTTTTTTTTGAATTGTATTATAATCGATACGAATACATTTAACGGGAGCATTATGACAAGTCCCAATATCAAAGTCGGAATAGTAGGAGCGAACGGCTATGCGGGCGCGGAGGTCTTGCGGCTGAT
>CAMXOH010000116.1 GCA_947245485.1 uncultured Clostridia bacterium
GCCTTACAAGCAATATCGTTAATACAGAAGTATTGTCCGACGCCATTAAGAAAGTTATGACCACCGACAAAACTTTTGCCAAAGAAGGAGAAACCGTTCACAATACGATAACGATTACAGACAATTCATCAGCGGTTTTAACCCCAGCTTATATCATAAACCAGGCGCCCGACGGCGCAAGTTTTGTTGACGGAAGCGCCAAAATAAACGGTGTCGCAGTCCCGGCAGACCCCGTATCAGGAATCACTCTTCCCGTATTAAATCCCGGCGAAACAATCACGGTAGAGTATGACATGAAAATCAACAGTCCTTCGACAGTAACCACTGTAACCAACTCTGCCGAATTTCGATACGACGTTGGAGAACCTGTAAGCGGCATCATAAGAACCTATACCGAACCCACCAACGCAGTTACGGTAAACGTTGTTAACGCCAAACTCGAGGTCGTAAAAAGCGTAGACAAGGCGTATGCCGTCAAAGGCGAAACGCTGACATACACCATAACGTTTACGAACAAGGGCAATATCAATATAAACGATATTTATTTTACGGATAATATCCCGCAAGGCACCACTTTTGTGGACGGTTCGGTATGGATTAACAGTCAAAACATTTCCGCATATCGTCCCGACGTCGGATACAGCGTGGCAAATTTGGCGCCTGACGACAGCGCAACGACAAGTTTCAAGGTTACGATAGATTAAATTATATTTTCTCAATCGGCGTAGTACAAATCTATTGCAGTGAATTTTACTGTAACAACCGAATCAATAAAGCGCTTACAACCATTTTAGGTTGTAAGCGCTTTATATTATTCCGCTTTTGTAAAGAATTCTTTTCCGACAAAACATAAAGGGCAGACAAAATCTTCGGGTACATTCTCCCATTTAGTTCCCGCGGCTATTCCGCCCTCGGGATAACCCATTTCCTCGTCATACACCCAATTACATACTTCACAGATATATTTCATATTCTTCTCCTTATTTAATTTCCTTTATAGCGGTTAATACCGCCTATATCCCGAACTTTGGAATAACCCATTTCAGTAAGTTCTTCAACCGCTATTGCGCTTCTTACACCGCTATGGCAATAAACGTACAACGGCGTAGATAAATCTTCCACTTTACCGCGTATTTGCCCGAGCGAAGAAACGGGGACATTTATACTGTCTTGTATGTGCCTTTCTTTGTACTCCTCTTCGGTGCGCACGTCTAAAAGTACGGCTTTTTTATTCTTCCTGAACTCGGATACTCCTTCGTTGATATCTTTTACCATATAATTATTTTTTGTAAAAAGTTTGAACTTAATGTATTTTTCCGATAAAAAAAAGCCGCTTTGTCACGGCTTTTTAAATTTACTTATTCACAAATAAAATATCTTCCCTATGCCCAATCGGATATTTAACAAGCTCCTTTCCGTCGAGATTATGTTTGCGCATTTCTACCGCCGTTATACGGTGATTTTCATACGTAGTGTAATAATAAATCCCCTTTTCGGCATTACAACAAGAAGTGTAAACTGTAATTTCATAGCCGTTATCACCGACAATGCAGGCGCCGCGCGGATGCGAAACAGAACCGAGTATATGGAAAAACTGGTTGACGCTTTCCTCTTCGGAATCGCCCGATACGGAGTTGAGTTTTACGAAAGCCGCTCTTACAAAGCGCGACTGCGACGACAAATCGCCCGGCAAACCCAATGCCCCCATACCGCGGCTGTATGCTTTTAAACCGAGTTTTTTCGAAAAAGCGTTCTTAGGCTCTTTCGGAGAACAACCCATATAATTATTCAAATTAAACGTTTGCCCGTCGAAAGGCGGATTGTTAGTAAGCACTCCCACGCGGTTATCGTAAATTTTTAGTCCCTCTTTTACAAATTCAACGGTGAGCGCCTTTTCTTTGTCCGCGATTATCCAATGCAGTTCTGCCGACGGCAAATCGTCGCTGTACTTAATATCCGCCAAGTTGATTTTTTTAAGCTCGGCGAGAGCTTCCTTTACAGACGCGCATTTAGCGAGAATGTAAGGAACCAACTCGAACTGCGCGAGATTGATTTTGCCTTTTTCCGGTTTGCGGTAGTATGCGTTGCCTACAAAGTTCAATCCCGCCATACAAAGACCTTTTTCGTTTGCGGCATCATAGTACAGCGGATAATCATCCCTTACGTAAGCCATACCGATTATTGCATAGTGCTTTGAAATTTCTTCCGTTTCGCGGAATTTGAAAACATAGTTGCGGGGCGTTACGGTTACTTGCTCCGCGTATGAAAAATCATAATCGAGCGTGCGCCCGAAATAGAAATTTTTTGTCTTATAAGTTACCGCCGTACACATATTCTGAACCGCCTTTTATTTTTATATAAATTTTTACCTCTTTCGGCAGTTTTTAATCAAATTTGCCGCGAACCTTTCCCGCTTAATAAAAATTCGGTTGCGGAAAGGCACCTTTCCGCAACCGAGCATATGACTAATAAAAATCGGTTATGATTTATTCGTCAAAATAGTAACCTACCAAATCTCCGCGCGCATTTCCTACTTGATATTCGTTTAACGCGCCCTTATGAAATACCGCGCGGTTCGAACAATTCGCTACGACTCCGCCGCTTTCCATATCAAGCTGTCCGACAATCATTCCGATACGAGGAGAAAAATACATTGACTGCTTCTCTTCGGTATTCATATAGTAAATATCGCCGTAGTTCTCGCACTGTGATACGATAGAGTTGTTTACAAAACAAGCAATACCGCCAACAGTTTTGGCAACGTTAGACGTGCTATAATAACGAAGAGCACCATAATTGTACGAAGATATTATATCCCCATATGACTGATTGGCGATACCGCCGATAGAACCGATGCTATAAATATGCATCTCATTAATACTGTTTGTTATTTTTCCGCTATTATCAGCGGCTATTCCTGCTGCAAATACTTCTTCGTCTTTAACATTTAAAAAGCCAAACGTACCGTAAGCGCCTGTGTTCATCTTATAGGATATTGCGTTGGTTGACTTTACAGTGCACCCCACTATGGTTCCCCGGTTAGTTCCGCAGAGCAATGCTATATATCTTGCGTTATTAGAAGAATGAACGTTATTCACCTGAATGGAGCCGTCCAACGTAAAATTGGAAATAATGCCCGAATTTTTCTTCATAAATCCGTAATATACAGAATCGTCGTTTACTACAAGTTTAATATTTCTAACCGTACCTGTCAAAATGCCTTTAAATTCATTTATGGGCGTCCATATTGAATTATTAAAGTTTACGTTTACATAGAAAACTTTATTATTCGTATCGATATTTTTAATACCGTTCAACTGAGCAGCGGTATACAGTTCGTATCTTTCAGTAACGCTATTATAACACTGTTCAAATTTTTTTTCAGTATAACGGGCAGTAACGGTTATATCGCCAATATAACCTTTCGTACTCGTTTTATCCCAGTCAACAAAGTATCCCCCGTAAATTGCGGATACGAAATCGACATGCGAGTCCACGTTATAAGTAGAAGGGTTGGGGTTGACTGTTCCGCTAAGCAAATTAACATAATTGATTTTATACTCTATCGGCGTCCATACTCCCTTTACCGTTATATCTTCCGTCGTTCCTTCTGAAATTTTGTTAGGGAACCACTCGAAAGTGTAACCCGCTTTTTCGAGTTTAGTAAATACAAAATCGTCGTTAATATTAAAAATAGTTCTATTTGGATTTGTCTGTCCTTTCAAATCAACGTCATAAGAAATATAATAGTCAATACGTGTCCAGGTACCCTTAACGTCTATACTGCCGACAGAATTTTTTTCTATTTTAGCTGGCGTCCAAATAAAATCATATCCCGGCAGATTGAGTTTTTTAAATACATAGTCATTCTCGCTTATAGTATAGTAATCATCGTTGGGGTTTGTAAGTCCTCTCAAATCGACGTCGTAATTTATCGAGTATTTAATTGCTTCCCAGGTACCGTAGACAATTATATCTCCCGTTGAATGCAAATCTACTTTTGTGCGGTCCCAAGAAAAATTATATCCGAGAGCATTCAACGGTCTTATGTAAAAATCACTCTCATAAGTGTATACGGTTGGATTGGGATTCTCATTTCCCTTCCAATCGGACACCACGTAAGTAATTTTGTACTCTATTATTTCCCACGTTCCTTTTACTACCAAATCTCCCGTAGTACCCGCTTCTATACCGGCAGGATTCCAGCTAAACGTGTAACCTTTACTTACAAGATTTTTAAAAGTAATATTACTTTCTATTGTATAAGTTAGCGGATTATAATTATTATTGAATTTCCATGTATCAACCTGATAATCTATACTATATTCAATAGCTTCCCAATTTCCGACAACGGTTATATCGCCCGTTGTTCCCTTTTCTATGCCTAACCTGTT
>CAMXOH010000117.1 GCA_947245485.1 uncultured Clostridia bacterium
TTGATAAATAAGTTGAGAGAAAAAACTTTGGTAACTGTCAAAAATGAAGTGGAAATAAATGAATATCCATTTTGTAACGACCTTCCCCTTGTCTATTGGGGGGAGATTGCCAATATGCCGGAACATGGAATTTTTATAGGAAAATCAGGTAAATGTTATTTCGGTTATCATATTTGGAACTTTCGAGAGCTTTTTTCCTTGCTTGAAAGTATAACTCTTAATAATTTAGTTTTTTAATTCCCTATAGGAAGTACGCTTTTTGCGTTGCTCTTTTGCTTTTTTCTTTCTTACAGATTTTTGTTCGGTTTTCTTTTTATGCTTAACAGTGCTATAAAATCCTCGAATAAAGAGGTGTCCGTCGGTTCAACCATAAGCCATTTTCCGTCGAGGTAAGTATGGGTTTCATCGTAAATTTTTTGGACTGTTTCTGAAAGGTTATTTCGTATCGTTTCAAACTTTGAACGTTCGTCCTTCCCCAAAATAATCATAAAACCTATGCAGTTTTCTCTTGCATATAACGCGCAAAGCGTTTTCCGCCGCGGCGGTATTTCTATTCGTAATTCCAAGCCTTGCCGCCTTGACTCCACATATGCTCCATATCGTATTTTTCGTTGATTAAATTGAACGTTTACAATACAAAAATTAAAACCGAAAGTAATTTTTTCATTTTTATACAGACTCCTGTAAATTGAAATCTATCTTTTATAATATTTTACTTTATTATAATTCGACGGTTTCGATTTTGAAATCGCAATAATATTCTGCTGTTTTACCAGTGAATTTTAATACGCAATAATCGGGGTCTGTTACGCCTTGCTTATAAAACAGTTTGTCGCCAAAGCGCCATATTTCGTCTTTTATCTCTTGTTCGGTACAAACTTGCATTTCGCCTGTTATGGAAACGCCTTGAAACTTGAATTTTCCGCGTTTATAAAAATATAGACAAGCCTTATTGTTTGCTAAAAATTGTTTAATTTTATTGGACGAGGTATTGGTAGAGAAATAGAATTCGTTTCCGTTGATTTTACGTGGCGCAAACTTGGCTCTGACGACGGGATAACCTTGTTCGTCAACGGAGGCGATAAACGCCGTTTTTTGTTGGGAAATAAATTTAATGATTTGTGTTTTATCCATTGTTTTTCACTCCGTAATGTAAAATTCGGTTCTGCGTTATCTGAGACCTTAAAACCTTTGTAAGAAAGAAATTTCGGTTCCGATAGAAACGGCATTTTTTTCGGGAGGGGAAGATATTACGGTGATTCCGTGTTTACCCTTTCACATTTAACCGCCTTATATGATAAAAAAATTATAGCACCGATAAATGTATTTTTCAACCGTATGCAATTAAAAACGAACTTTAACATTGTGTGTAGAAGATGGGGAGTATAGAAAACGGCTCGCTTACGCTCGCCGTAAAGCACACCAAATAATAAAAAACATTGATAAAACCGAAAGTTCTATAGATGTTACTCTTGGCGTGGCGTTAAAGTGAAGGTTTGAACTGCAAGCGCGTTGTTATAGGAACTCTTCCAACGCGAGAGGGATTTTGCGCATTCGTGAAAGGTGTCGCGTGAACCGCGAGGGTTCTTTATTTCCTATGCCAAAATGCGGGGGAGTACTTATAGTACGCCCCCCCCCGCATTTTGGCGGAGTGTTCGTTTGTTTGTACAAACAAAAGCGTTGTTTCTCCGTTTACTTTTGCGAGAACTGTGCTACAACAGTCACCACGAAAGGCAAAATCACGGAGTCGCCCGAACTGCAAAAAGTAGTCGCTCGACACAAAAAAATGACTGACAAGATAGTTAGTCTTATCAACCATTCGATGCAGCCGAGTATCTTTATTGCCGAACCGCTTAACTGACTTCACCGTAAGTCAAATTCAAATTTAGTCGTGTTTTTTACAACTAAACTTATATACTTCCAATTTGAATACGGCAACAGCATTTAACATTTTTTCGTCAAAAGACCATTCACGTTTTTGTACCGTATGCTCCATAAGCAATACCATTCCGTGCTTCTTTTCATCGTTATCACAAACCATACTCATTTTGCCAGTCCCTATCACGCTTTGAAAACGAGCAGTGTGTGTGCAGGCAGTTTTGTTATGGTTATTTGCATATATCTCGTGGGTTGTATCCATTTCGAATCCAACGCACGGCTTTTTGTCAATCAAGTCGATTTTGCGTCCTTCTTTTGCTCCGTGAAAATACAAAACAAAGCGGTCACTTTTATATTCGAACCCAAAATGAAGCGGCACAATATAAACTTCTCCTTCATCTTGAAAGCCTATTCTGCAACATTGGCAGTTGTCAATAATATTAATGATTGATTGTATATCAGTTACTTCCCTGTCTTTTCTTCGCATATTATTTTCCGCTAAATTACTATTTATCGTACAATTATTATAGCAAAAACAAAACTTTTAATCAAGCAAACCGTAAGGCACTCCGAGATGTTTTCCGAAGTGCCTTTTGTTTTATTTGGTAAAATTACCTTGCGCATCACGCTTTTGTGTTTTCCACGCTGTCGGTGTAGGCGGTTTAGGCAATATGTCCGTAATAGGTATTCGCACGCCAAAACACTCGTATAAAAGAAAAGTACGAACTCACTTTGGCGTGTGTTCGTACAATTCCCTAATGTCAATGATGAATGATAAGTAGCGTACTTAACCGCCGAAAAGGGTAGCAGACAGACACACGGATTGAACCTAATTAGCCGCTATTTTGAAACTAAGCAGCGTATAAACACTTTGATTGAGTTGACATACGCGCTATGGTGTAGTATTATATAGTCAATTAAACGGACAGTTCGTTTGCGCCATCCTGTCGTTAAACAAAACCAGGGCATCTGAATAGAAATAGTCTTTTTAGGTGCAGTCGTTTTGTTGCGGCTGTATTTTTTTGCGCAAAGGGAGAGATATGTATTATTTAAAAACTTCGGCTTGTTTTGACAGCGCACACTTTCTTCACGGATATAAGGGCAAGTGTGCAAATATCCACGGTCACCACTGGGTTGCGGAAGTAAAGATAAGCGGCGGCAAATTGCAAGTAAGCGGCGAAAAGCGCGGTATGCTTTTGGACTTCGGCGATTTTAAGAAAGCGGTAAAAGAGCTTGCTGAAGGCTTTGACCATACGCTTATTTACGAAAAAAACACCTTAAAACCTGCAACTGTTGCCGCACTCAAAGAAGAAGGGTTTTCATTGGTTGAAACGGATTTCAGACCAACTGCAGAAAACTTTGCCGAGTACATATACGCCGAACTTTGCAAAAAAGGTTTGCCCGTTTTAAGCGTGAGAGTGTACGAGTCACCCGAAAACTGCGCGGTGTACGGTGAGTGATATGTGCTGTTTTAAAGTTGCCGAAAAGTTTGTAAGCATAAACGGCGAAGGTCCGCGCGCGGGCGAGCTTGCAGTGTTTTTGCGGTTTTGCGGCTGTAATCTAAATTGCGGCTACTGTGACACGCGTTGGGCAAATACTGCCAACGTAAAATATGAGCTTGCTTCTGCGGAAGAGCTTGTTGCATACGTGAAATCAACGGGTGTGAAAAACGTTACCCTGACGGGCGGCGAACCGCTTTTACAGGCGGAAATAGCGTATCTTATAGAAATGCTGGGCGCGTCAGGCGCAGAAGTTGAAATAGAAACCAACGGAAGCGTGCCGTTGAAAAATATCGTTTCCCTTTTGCACCGTCCTGCCGTTACAGCCGATTATAAACTTCCTTCAAGCGGAATGGAAAAATATATGCTGACCGAAAATTTTTCTTACCTTACGTTACGGGACGCGGTTAAGTTTGTGGTCGGGGATAAGTACGATTTGTTGCGTGCGGAAGAGATTATAAACGCGTACGGACTTAAAGAAAAGTGTCGCGTTTATTTCAGCCCCGTGTTCGGAAAAATCAAGCCCGAAGAAATCGCAGAGTTTATGAAAGAGCGTAAGCTTAACAGCGTACGTCTGCAATTACAGTTGCATAAAATCATTTGGGAGCCAGATAGGCGCGGGGTATAGGAGGAAGTATGGATATTAAAGAAATAGAAAAACATATCCGCGGGTTATTAGTCGCCATAGGTGAGGATCCCGACAGGGAAGGTCTGCGCGAAACTCCCGCCCGCGTAGCGCGAATGTACGAGGAGGCGTTTGAAGGAATTAAATACACTAACCGCGAAATTGCGGAAATGTTCGGAAAAACTTTCGAAGTTCCATCCGCCACGAATTCGGGCGGCGCAGTAATCATAAAGGACATAAGCGTGTTCAGCTATTGCGAGCATCATATGGCGCTTATGTACGATATGAAAG
>CAMXOH010000118.1 GCA_947245485.1 uncultured Clostridia bacterium
ATGCACTACGATACAGATGTACGGCAATGAAGTGTGGAAAAAAGACGAATGGGAAACGCTGTTTTCGGGTTCATGGACTTCTACGTCGCAAACAAGCATGGCGGTAAGCGGGCTTAAAGTCGGGGATACGGTAACGGTATCCGCAACGGCGAAGTTTATAGAAGCACACAGCTATGCGCAGTACGAGCACGAAGATTCAATAACGCGACAACAGCTCCCCGCGACATTGAGCTTGTATTCGTATACGAGCTTCAATTTGACGGTCGGTGACGGAAAAATAAATATCGAAGGCAGAGCGGGGACGCAGTCGTTTAAGGGCGAAACGGTATATTATGCGCCTATTTCGATCACGATCACCGAAGTAAGGAGAAAGAAATGAAAATATCCGTAATAATTCCCATACATAATCTTGAGGAAAGCATAACGACGTGCTTGGACAGCGTGGCGGCGCAGGATTTTAACAGATCCGAGTACGAAATACTTGCGGTCTTGGATAACTGCACCGACGGCACGGAAAGCGTCATAAATTCGTGGCGCGGCGTCAACGGCGATATAAACATGCGCATATTCAATGTCTGTTGCGGCAGTCCCGGCGGCGCGAGAAACGTAGGGCTGGATAATGCGGTAGGCGAGTATATACTTTTTATAGACGGCGACGACTATCTTATGGATAACTCGGCAATGACTATACTGCATAACGCCGTGCAAGGGCATAACGCCGTAAGAGTCACGAGGCACGGCGTAAACGATATTCACGGCGATTTCAGTAAAAGGCTGACGCTGTGGCTGCATTTCTTTTCGCGCGAGCTTATCGGCGACAGCCGTTTTACGGATATGCTGCTTAACGAGGATTTCGAGTTTGTCAAGCGTATAAGAAGCAAGCCCGAGTATAACGAAGTTTGCGTCGGCACACCGCTGTATTTTTACAACTACGACAGACCGCGCATGCTCGAGCGCATACATAACGTGATCGCCATGTCGTACGAGCGGGAAAAACAAGGCTTGCCGCCGTTGTATGTAAGCGACGAGTTCGTGCGCGACGACGTTGACGAGCAAACAAAGCAAAGAATAGCGGCTTTTAAAAAATGGAGCTGACCGAGCGGTACGTATTCGATTGGGATAGGATCCGAAATAAAGACGGCTACCATATCGAATACAGCATAACGGATATTTGCAACAGAAACTGCGCGTGCTGTTCGCATCTTGCGCCGCTCGCGAAAGCGCCGAGCTTTGTCGGCGAACAAGATTTTGAACGGACGGTAACCATTTTACATAAGCTTATTCCCGACGCGCATACGTTTTGGCTGACGGGCGGCGAGCCGACATTACATCCGCGCTTTATGCGATTGCTCGAAATATCCCGAAATATCTTCGTAGATAACTATGTCGGGATATATTCCAACGGAATAACGCTCGAAAAATACGAAGAGGACGAAAGCTTTTGGCGGTTTGTTAAAGATAACGGCATTGTGTGGGCAATAACGTGCTACGACAAGGATAGAGCTTATTTCGAAACGCTGTTCAAAAAGCACGGTTGCATAAATAATCTTGCTATATTGCACGGCGGCAAGCGCTTTTTCAACCTTACCAATTATTCCGAGAATCAACCGATAACGCATGAGAAATACGTAAAGTGCGGCTGGGAGCGAAGCAAGATAAACGTAAGGAACGGCAATATTTACAATTGCCCGTCGGCGGAGTTCGCCGAGCTGTTCAACGGCTATTTCGGCGAGCGGCTTAAAATAACAAACAATGACTTTCTCGAGATAAACGAAAGCCTTACACGAGAACAAATAGACGCGTTTCGCAAAGAAGTGCCGTTTTGCGGACAGTGCGATTTGGATAAACGTTACAAAAAAATCGTCGACAGCACGCCGAGCGAACGGAAAATTTCCGAATGGGCGTGCTTTGAATAAAACAAGTTTTTACAAGCAAAGGGGTAACAAAATGAAAAACACCGAAAAGATAATCGTAGGTTACGACGCGGAAACCGAAACGTCGGGGCAAAAGAGTGTTGCCGAGAATCAAAGCTCGGACAGCAAGATAATCGTAGGTTACGACGCCGAACAGCACGCACAAGCGGAAAAAACCGATCGGGCATTTTTGCGTACGGAAGAATTCGGCGTAGAAGATAAAACGCTGCGCACAGCCAACGCGCGGTATTATATCACGGGCAACGGCGAGCGTAAAGCGGTAATCACGGCTTCGCCGCGTCATTATTACAGCGAAGCGGACAAGCGAATGCGTAGGATAGACAATACGCTCGAGCTCAAAAACGGCGTGTACGAAAACAAGTACAACGGTTTTAAAGTTCGGTTCGCCGAAGATACGGCTGCGGAAAATCTCATGCGCGTCAAAAAAGACGGATACGAGATCGCATTCGCGCTTGCGGATAATTCCGCGACCGACGGTAGAATGTTGCGGTCGGGGCGGCGCGGTTGCCATGCGGTTTTGCGCGACGTAAAAGCGCGCATGACGGATAATGCCGACGACAAGCTCGAAAGCGGGATAGACTATCCCGACATATTCGACGGAGTAAATTTCGAGTACGAAGTAAAGCCGAACGAGATAAAAGAGAACATACGGATAGCCAAACTTTCGGATAATTACGAATTTGCGTTCGTAGTGACGGCTAACGGTTTGCGGCTCGAAGCGAACGGCGAAAGCAACGAGATAGAGTTTTATCCCGAAAGCGCGAACATAAACGCTGAGCCCGTATTTACCATGCCTGCGCCGTATATGTTCGATGACGACGGCGAAACGTCGTATGCCGTTAAGTACGAAACGGAGAGCATAGGCGACGGTCGGTATCTGTTAAAGATAATTCCCGACGAAACATGGATAAACGCCGATGACCGTAAGTTTCCCGTAACGATAGATCCGACGGTGTTATCAAGCGGGAATCAATTTATCTATAAGATAGTGCCCGATTATTCGAAATACCCGGCATCGTCTAAATTTGACAGAACGGAAGCGGGGTGTCAGCAAATAGGTTATTTTGATGGCAGATCCGACGATGCAAATAAAATATTCGGTGAGACATATTTGTACTTCGAGCTTAAATCGGCGACGAAATCGAAGCTGGCGCATATTTCGAATGCTTTGTTAAGTATCCCGGTTTACTTATCTCCTTATGTATTGCAAGCAAACGGATACTTTGCCATATATGCCACAAACGATTCCAAGTGGAAAAATTCGAGTATAGATTGGAAAAACAACAAGCCCGAAACCGAGTACGAAATAATCGGCAGTGCAAAACCGTATTCGAAAAACGGAAAGAATTATTCTTTAGAGTTTGATATAACCGATGCACTTCGTTCCGGATATACGGGATTTGTCATCAAGGGTAATCACTCGAACGATTTTTATAACGGAGGTTGGCAGAATAGCGTATACGTGCCGAAAGAGGACAGCAATTCTCTTGTTACGTTAACTATTTCGTATTTGCAAGACGGATATTTGCGCGGAGGAAAATCTATAGCCCAGTCATGTAATACGGCGGGAAACGGATCTATAGACTTGTTTACGGGCGCGTTGACATATGTTATAGATATATTGAAATTGGAAGGAACGCCGTTGCCTATAGATATATCTCTTGTATACAACTCCAATAGAAAAAACGAACTCGGGTTTAACGGATATACTTACGGAGAGGGTTGGATGTTTAATTTCATGCAATCGATCAAACTGATAAGTAAGGCGCCGTATACGTCATATAAAGGCGACGACTATCACGAATGCTACGAGTATACCGACGCGTTCGGTAATAAGCAAGAGATAGATACAAGGTATTATACATATCGCGGGGATAAGTCATATAAACGTTATCAGCCGTACGACGGCGATACGGGGGTATTTGCCGAAATAAGCAATGATAATTTTGTACTCACAAAAGATCCCAACTCCGATAACGTTATAATATTAACCGATAAAACGGGTAAAAAGCTTAAATTTGTATCGGGCATACTTGCATCTATAGAGATGCCGGGTACATATTACGATAATATCGCACCGAAGCTGGAAATTACGTATAATAACGGCACAATTAAGCTTAAAGATTCGCGAGGAAGAGAAGTCGAACTTCTTTTTAAATCTATGGTCGGCATGTGGTTTTTTACCGGAGTTAAATATAACGGAGAGACTGTATGTAGCATAGACGATACCGGAGCTTTAATAACGCCTTACGGTAAAGCGTCTTTCGCTTATAGCGGAGGTTGTTTAAAAAAGATAACGGACGGTACGGATTATACGCT
>CAMXOH010000119.1 GCA_947245485.1 uncultured Clostridia bacterium
GGCTGGAAAAGTATCGTTCTTATAGCCGTAGGAGTAGTGCTCGTTCTCGTTGACTTGCTGACTAAAATATTCGAAGAACGCGACGGTTGGAATTTTAAAGTTATTCCGAATTTTATCGAAGTCGAGAGCGGAAGCCGCAATCCCGGTTGCGCTTTCAGCTTTTTATCGGAAGCGGCTTGGGGACAGACTTTTTTAATCGTAATGACCTTCATTCTGTTAATCGTCCTCATTGCGCTGTTTATATTCCTGCCCGAACGCTTTACTTTTATGAAAGTAGCCATTTGCCTTATAACCGCGGGCGCTGTCGGCAATCTTATAGACCGTATAGCTTACCGTGAAGTGCGCGATTTTGTGGAAATAAATATGTTCGGCAGTATGGTGTCCTGCAACTTTGCCGACTTCTGGATTGTAATCGGAACTATTTTAGCAATAGTGGACATTATGTTTTTGAACGAATGGGCGTTAATTCCGCTCACAAAGCGCGCGAAAGCGGCGCAAGCGGAACAGGCAGAGGAACAAAAAGCGGAAGAAGCAAATACGCAAGAACAAATAAAAACCGACGAAGAAACGGAAACCAGTGCGGACGGTACTGCGGAGCCGCAAGACGGAAAGAAAAATGAGTAACGCGAAATTTACGGCAGAGCAGGCGTATCCGCGCGCAGATATATATCTGTGTTCCGTTCTGGAAGGAAAAACGCGTTCGGCAGTAAAAAAACTTTTTGAAAGTTCGCTCGTTACGGTTAACGGAAAGACTGCGAAAGCGTCGCAGGAAATTAATTTCGGCGATATTGTGGAAGCAAACGTTCCCGAAGCGCGTGAGTACAGCGCAAGACCCGAAGATATTCCAATAGATATAATCTACGAGGACGGCGATTTGGCTGTCGTAAATAAACCGCAGGGAATGACGGTTCATCTCGGTAACGGCAATATAGACGGCACGCTCGTCAACGCGCTTTTATACAGACTCGACTCTTTGAGCGGCATTAACGGAGTAATCCGTCCGGGTATAGTTCACCGAATAGACAAGGATACTTCGGGTTTGCTCGTTGTGGCTAAAAACGACAAAGCTCATTTGAGTCTTTCGTCGCAGATAGCGGAGAAAACTTGTCGCAGAACTTACCTCGCGCTTTTGGAAGGGCGTTTGAAGGACGCTCGCGGCACGGTAACGACTTATATAGGAAGAAGTGCGCAGGACAGGGTTAAAATGGCGGTAGTTCCTCCCGATAAAGGCAAACTCGCAATAACAGATTATACGGTTGTCAAAAGGTATTCGGGATATACGCTCTGCCGTTTCGATTTAAAGACGGGAAGAACGCATCAAATCCGCGTACATGCAAAACACCTCGGACATCCTGTCGTCGGCGACGCGGTTTACGGGAACAAAAAACAAAAATTCAAACTTAACGGACAGCTTTTGCATGCGTTCAGGCTATCGTTCGTGCACCCTGCCACGGGTGAAGAAATGACTTTCGAAGCTCCGCTTCCCGCTTATTTTACGGAAGTACTCGGCAAGCTGAGCGAGGAGTGAAAAAGAATTATAAAATTGCTTGCCAAAAATTTTAAGCTATGCTATACTTTGGCTGACTTGATTTAGAAAAGGAGTAAATATTTATGTCAAGAAGATATTCCGGTACTCACACATGGACCGAAATCTGCGCATTCTGGGCAGTTGTAATCTCGGGATTCGCATATTTATTCGGAGGAATAGTCAAACTTTTAATTTCTACGATAAAGAGCCTTAACGGAACAAACACAGCTAATTTGCTAAATAACATTTACAATATTATCACTTTTATTGGTAATATCGCATTGATAATAGCGGTAGCGATTCCCGCTTGGCAGTTTGTGAAGTACAAGGCAACGGGTTGGAAAGTTGTATATTGGATAGCGATTGTCGGATTCGCGTTCGGCGCGGTACTCGGTATGCTCGGCAATTTCGGCGTATTCGTTTGGTAATTTACACTAATTTTTAAATTTGAATTTCCCCGATTATTTCGGGGATTTTTTATTTTCGGCGCGGCTTCGTATGTCTTCAAATTTCTTTACAATTAATTAAAAATAATTTATAATTGTTTTATGCTTGAAATTATTTCCGCGAAAAGTCGGCTTGCTAAAAAATATAATTTAAAAAAGGGCGATAAAATTATAAGTTTCGACGGCTTTGACACCGAGGACTCGCTCGATTATATTTTCTTCGACAGTAAAAAAAGTTTTACTATGCGCGTTAAAAGCGGCGACGGCGAAAGGGAAATAATTGTGGACAAACCCGAGGACGAGAGTTTTGAACTTGTATTTAAAAGTTCGGATAAAATCCGAACCTGCCGCAATAACTGTGTTTTTTGTTTCGTAGACCAGATGGGCGCGGGAATGCGTGAAAGTCTTTATGTGAAAGACGACGACTATACGATGAGCTTTATGTGCGGGAACTTCGTCACTCTCACGAACGTAAGCGACGAAGAACTTGAAAGGATAATTCGGCTTCACCTTTCGCCGTTGTACATTTCCGTGCATACAATGGACGAAGCTATGCGTTGCGAACTTATGCGCAACCGCTTTGCGGGGAAAATAACTTCCCAACTCAAAAAACTTACGGACGCAAAAATCACCGTGCATTGTCAGGCGGTAATAGTTCCGTCTAAAAATGACGGCGAAAATCTCGAATACACGGCAAGAGAACTTTTCAAAATGTATCCGTATATTGCGGATTTGGCTGTGGTGCCGACGGGACTTACCAAAAACCGCGAAAATTTACCTTATATTCCCGATATAACTGCGGAAGGAGCTACGGAAATTCTCGATTTGTGCGACAGGCTTAATGCGGAATTCGGCGTAAACTTTATTTTACCCGCGGACGAATATTTTGTGCGTAGCGGCAGGGAATTTAAACCGATTGAATTCTACGGCGATTTCTCGCAAATCGAAAACGGAATAGGGATGACGAGCAAGTTTATTTACGAAGTAAGCGGGAGTATTTATAAAACTCAGCTTAACTCGAAGCGCCGCGTCGCCGTAATTACGGGAGTAAGCGCTTATAAGACAATTAATAAATTATGCTCGCTTGCGAACGGCGCGGTAAGCGGACTGGAAGCGTTCGCTCTTCCCGTCGAGAATGAATTTTTCGGCAAAACCGTAACTTGTACGGGACTTTTGACGGGCGGCGATATTGCGCGAGCGCTTAATAAAAATTCGGAAAAATTTGACGTAGCGGTTATACCCGCGAATACTCTGCGGGAGTTTGAGGACGTTTTTCTCGACGATATGACGGTAAAGCAGTTAAAACGCGCAGTTAAAGGCAAAAAAATTATTATAAACAGAAATACGGAAGATTTTTTCGGAAATCTTATAAAAGGTTGATATATGGCAAATCCGTTAATAGCGATTGTCGGCAGACCCAACGTGGGCAAAAGCACTTTTTTCAATAAAGTCGCCGGCAGAAAAATTTCAATAACCGAAGACCGCCCCGGCGTTACGCGCGACAGACTTTACTGCGATTCCGAGTGGCGCGGCAAAACTTTTTCAATGGTGGATACGGGGGGCATAGAATTGCGCTCCGAAGACACTATGTGGCGCGAAATTAAAAAACAGGCGGAAGTCGCAATAGATACCGCACAGGTTATACTGTTTTTTGTCGACGGCAGAGAGGGACTCACCTCTTCCGATTACGACGTTTCCGATATGCTTCGCCGTTCCAAAAAACCCGTAATTCTCGTAGTCAATAAAATCGACGAATATTCCGAGGAAAAGGTATTCGAATTTTATTCTCTCGGATTGGGAGAACCTTATCCCGTATCGGCAGAACACGGAACGGGAATAGGCGACGTCTTGGACGAAGCCGTAAGTTGGTTCGAAAAGAGCGAAGCCGTCGAGGACGACAGCGTTAAAATCGCGGTAGTCGGTAAACCCAATGCGGGTAAGAGCAGTCTTGTAAATAAATTGCTCGGTTTCGAACGTTCTATTGTAACAAATATAGCGGGTACTACGCGCGACGCGATAGATACGAAGTTCACTTACGACGGCAGATACTATACGATAATCGATACAGCGGGAATAAGAAAGAAAAGCAAGGTTGAGGACGACGTCGAGTATTATTCCGTTATGCGCGCGTTCGACGCAGTCCGCCGCGCCGACGTATGCCTTTTAGTGGTTGACAGCGAGGACGGATTAACCGAGCAGG
>CAMXOH010000120.1 GCA_947245485.1 uncultured Clostridia bacterium
TATTATTATGTGCACTCGCCCATAATAACCGGCAGTGACTGCGAGGGCGCGGGCGAAGTATTTAAGGTGACTACCGTCGGCTACGATCCTACGGTCAAGTCGGAGGACGATTACAACGCCAAAGACTTTTTCGGTCGAAGCGCGGGGCTTACGGTGTCCGGTCAGCTCGAAGGCGAGGTCATGGCGACGGCGCTCGGAAAGATCTATACGTTCGGTCCGACGTTCCGCGCCGAAAACAGCAATACGCCGCGGCACGCCGCCGAGTTTTGGCAGATCGAGCCCGAAGTCGCGTTTTGCGATATAGACGACATAATCGGCATCGCGACAGACATGATAAAGAGCATCATCGACCACCTGTTAAAGAATTGCGCGGCGGAATTGAAGTTCTTTGACGAGCGGTTCGAGAACGGATTGATAGCCAAGCTCCGACACGTGGTCGACAGCGAGTTCGCGCGCGTCGATTATACGGACGCGATAGAGATACTAAAAAAATCGGGCAAGACCTTTGTGTATCCCGTGGAGTGGGGTCTGGACTTGCAGACCGAGCACGAACGGTATTTGACGGACGAGCACTTTAAAAAGCCCGTGTTTGTCGTAAACTATCCGCGCGCGATAAAATCATTCTATATGAAGCAGAATCCCGACGGTAAGACGGTCGCCGCGACAGATCTGTTGGTGCCGGGCGTCGGCGAAATAATAGGGTGTTCGGAGCGCGAAGCGGATCACGACAAACTTCTTGCCGAGATCAAGGCGCGCGGCATGAAGCTTGCGGACTACGCCAACTATCTCGATCTTCGCAAATTCGGTACGGTGCCGCACAGCGGGTTCGGACTCGGCTTGGAACGCATGTTGATGTACGTGACGGGCATGTCCAATATACGCGACACCATCGAGTTCCCGAGAACAAAGGACGATCTCAAATAAGCTAATTTAGCGTATCGAGAACCGAAAGCGCAAGGCAAGCTACATCACGGCGCAGGGATATTTAATTACGGCGATTGGTCTGTTTGGTTATAAATATCGTAGAAACACGCAATGAAAAAAATATTATACATTATCTTGGAACAATGGGCAGATTGGGAACTTGCCTATATATCTTCGGCAGTCAATATGCTTGGACAAGGTAAGTTTGAGAACAAGACCGTATCGCTCACAAAGAACGCCGTTGCTTCTATCGGTGGGGTTAAGTGTTTGCCCGATTACGATTTACAAGATGTTCCGTCCGACTACGACGCTTTAATTCTTATAGGCGGTATGTCGTGGCATAACGAGAACGCTATGCAAATTAAGCCGCTTATAGACGATTGCATACAAAGCGGCAAAGTGTTGAGCGCGATTTGCGACGCTTGCAGATTTTTAGGCTCTATCGGTGCATTGAATAGCGCGAAACATACGGCAAACGATTTGAACGAGTTAAAGCAGTATTCGAATTACACTAACGAGCAAGGCTTTATTCATAGGCAAGCGGTATCGGACAATAATGTTATAACGGCGAACGGCACAGCAACGCTCGAATTTGCACAAGAAGTTTTACGGACTTTATCGGTAGCAACCGAAGAACAAATCAAGGGTTGGTACAATTTCCACAAACTCGGCTTTTACAATGCGCCGATGCCTAAAATGTAACAACGATAAACAGTAATTTAGCGGACTAAATGATTTGTGATTAAGGAGGAAGTCTTGTTATGGGACTAGATATATATGCAGGGACATTAATTCGTTATTATGCGCGTAATTGGAAAACAGTATCACAACAATTTGCCGAGGCTAATGGAATAAATTTCCGAACAATAAGACCACAACAAGATAGTGAAGATAAACTTTCTTTACAAGAAATTCAAGAGTTAGTAACTCAATGGCAAAATGCTATAGTAAAAGGTCTTAATTTAAATCCTGTTCCATTATGGAATGAGGATTATGAGGTTACGCCATATTATACAGATAAGCCGGACTGGGATGCCTTAAATGCTTTATTACTTTACATTGCTTCAAAATACAGTAATAAAGAAGTACCTTCTACAATTATTAAGAATTTTGATATTTACAAACACCCTATTGTATCAGAATTTCTTGAAACGAAAGATTTTCAATTATCTTTATTTGATGGCAATGGTTGGTGGCTTCCTATTAAAAGGAATATAATGTTTAATTATGTTTTACCAAATTCAGAGGAAAGTATTTTGGCGACAAGTAGTTTACTTCTTGAAGAATTGAAAGTATATAATTCTTTTGAATGGAATGCCGATAGAAATACTATCATTTCGTGGAGCAAAACAGAAGGTTATTCTGCTGATATGGTATATAGCAAGGAAAACGGAATAGAAGAAGCACATAAACATATGACATATAATACAGAGTCTTTAGCAAAATTTGCTTTTTCTATTTTATGGCAAGCAGCTGAATTTTCTCTTGAACACGGTGTTGTTATTGTTTACGATTTTTAATATCAAGACAAGCACAAGAAACAGAACGATCAATTTCAATTTAGCTTACTGACTTACAAGCAGAAAGAACTCTCTAACAATTTGTTCGAGAGTCCTTTCTCATTATTCGGTTATTTAATTCCCTATGGGAAGTACGCATTTCCGTCGTCGTTTTTTCGTGTCGTATTTCACTGCGATGGAGCGTTTTTCGTGCGGCTCAAACATTAATTCGTGCGATAAGTGCCGCCGAATATTGATTTTATGCCGCGTTTATGTTAAACTATTTTGGGCAAATATTATGTTATAGGATCAGGAATATGGTCAAGTTTTGTATTGTCGAGGACGACGACGGCGAGGCTGCGCGTCTGAAAGGATTTATAGACAGATATGCCAAAGCGACGAGCTTGACTACGGAGATAGTCAGGTTTACGAGCGCCGTTGCCATGCTCAAAAAATACGACCGTTCGGTCGACGTGATGTTTTTGGATATAGAATTGCCGGGCATGAACGGTATGGATGCGGCAAAAAAGATACGGCAGATCGATTCCAAAGTGACCATAATTTTCGTGACCAATCTCGCGCAGTATGCCGTCGGCGGATACGAAGTCAATGCGTTCGACTTTATAGTAAAGCCCGTGATGTATCCGAGTTTTGCCATGAAGCTCAGGCGGGTGTTGAAGTATTTGCACATGCGGCGCGACAGAGAGATCTGGGTGGCGACTCGACAGGGTAAAAAGCAGATAAACGCGGCGGCGCTCAAATACGTGGAGGTGATGAAGCATGTCGTCATTTATCACTTGGAGCACGAAACCGTAACGGCGAGCGGCACGCTGAAAAGCGTGGTGGAAAATTTGGAAGGCTTGCCGTTTGCGCTTTGCAACCGCTGTTATCTGGTCAACTTCAAATACGTGACCGAGATAAACGGGAATACGGTCGTAGTCGGCGGCGACGAACTGCAAATAGCCGCGCCGCGTCGGCACGAGTTTTTAAATGCGTTCAACGAATATCTGGGCGCAGGCGGGGGAGGGGCGTAAAATCTTGACTGCTCTCGCGCTGTATAAATTTTTATTTACGACCGAGCTTTTGGTCGCGGAAGCGCTTTTTACGCGGCGGTTCGCGCGGCGCAAACATTTTGTTTGGCGCGCGCTCGGCGGCGTCGCCGCATGTTATACGCTGACGGCGCTGTTTCCGCTGTTCGACAACACGTATAACGGGTGGTACGTTTCGTTTATGTTTTTGACGCTGTTTGCAGCCACATTCGGCGCAGTCATGCTGTGCTATGCCGTGCCGCTCAAAAACGCGTTTTTCTGTTGTCTTACCGCGTATACCGCACAGCATTTATCGTACGAATTGTTTAAGCTGGCAATGACGCCGTTCTCGTTTTTCGACGCTAAAAGCTTATACGGCAACGACATGCTCGATTTTACTGAATTATCGGGCGAAACGGTCATTGCCGCATTATTGTACTTCGACGCCAATCTCGCGGTGTACACGGCGGCATATTTCGTGATAGGCAAAAAGATAAGCCGCGACGGAGATCTGCATATAAAAAACGGATACATGCTGTTGCTTTCGGCGGTCATACTTTTGGTCGATATCTTGCTCAATGCGTTTACGGTATACATAGGATCGGGGTATAAC
>CAMXOH010000121.1 GCA_947245485.1 uncultured Clostridia bacterium
CCGGTTTCTCGCCCGTTAAACTCCTGACAGCAAAAATGTGTTCTCCGCTTGTCATCTGTCCTAATGAGCTATTCTTATCCGTCGAAAGATATTTTTTGTCGTTATACCCGACGTATACATCAAGACCTTGGCTTCTTGCTATCCACGCTATAACGCCGCACAGCAGAGCTATTACGAGCAAAGCCGAAATGCACGAGATCATTGTTCTTACCGTTTTGCTCATATCTCACCGCCGTTAGAATATCAGTCCTGTATTGTCGAGCGAAAGGCTCACCGCCGCAACAGTCAGTCTTTCGAGCTTGACTTTGTATTCGTATGTCGTCGTATTTCCGCTCGAGTCGGTAAGTTTTACGGTAAATGCGAGTTTCGGAAAAGTTTGATCGTTGAAGTCCGACAATAGGTATTGGTAAAAGAACATACCGCCGGCGCTCGAGCCGTACACTCCGCCGCTTTTATGCGGTATAAACAAACAGTCGGGATTACTTTCATCCATCAAATAGCTTATTGAAAAATTTTGTCCGTCGGATAACGTCGCTTGTTTATTATATCCCGTGCCCCAATTCGAATAATTGCTTTCCAGCCATGCTATACACTCGTCGCTGAATCGTACCGTTATTTCCGCAGTAAACTCTTCTTGTATACTGCCTACGGATACGGTCGGATTTACGTTGAACGCTGCATTATTCGCTATTGGCAACGACGGTGTGCTTAACAACACGTACTCGGTACTGCCTATGTTTATCTTCGGCAGCACGCTCGAGATCTTTTGCTTGTAGTCCACCGTACATGTAGCGGTCAGTTCTTCGTTGTCTTGCGAAGTACACGTTATTACCGCTTGCGCGCCGAACGGCTGTTTACAAGTTACCGTCACGGGATTTGCCGTTGTCGAGCTTAATGTTATGTATTCGGATATGTCTTTGCCGTTAGACCATGCGGTGTCCGCTTCGCTCCACGCTATGCTCCACGTGACGGCTTTGTTGTCCGCATTATCCGGGGATATACTTGCAGTTACCGTATACGCGCTGTCCGCTTGGCTGTCTATACCGTAATACTCGAACTGCTCTTTTTGTATCCTTGTACTTGTGAGCTTCGGAGTAGTTGTTATTACCGTATTCTCGGTTTCGGTTTGTTCGTCGTTGTCGAACCACTCGGACGGCTTTTGCTTGCCCGTACCGAACACCTGCAAGCACAGTCCTACGAGCATGAACGCCATGAGCACGAACGCTATTGAGGTAAGTATCCACTTTACCTTGTCGCCTTTCTTGTGCTTGTGCAGTGCGTCCGGATCCCAATCGAGCTCGTAATCCCAATCGTCATAATCGTAATCTTCTTCGTACATTGTTTTGTTCTCCTTTAATTTTCGTTAATAGCCCAATACGGCTCACGACATACCGTCATGAGCCGTACCGTCTATTCGTTGTCGTTTTCTGCCGTTATCTCAACAGCATATTCATGAGCGCTTTGTCCGAGCTTCTGAACGGTTTGACCGGGCACTCGTAGACCGTGCCGTCATCGTCTGTCGAGATCACGCCGTAGCTGTTGCCTTTTACGACCTTGCCCGTTTTATCGTCCTTGATCTCGTAGGGCTTGAGCACGAGCTCCGCTTGCATTGCGCCGTTATACACGATGTCGAGCACGGTATACCCGCCGAAATCGGGCGGCACGATCGCCACCTTTACGTCCTTGCCCCTTATGCTGCCTTTGATGAAATACGTGAAAAACGTCTTGTCGTTCTTCGTGATCTGTTCGCGCTCCACGTATATAGTTTTTTCGTTTACTGTTGCCATTTGTTTGTCTTTACTCCTTTTATTGAATTTTTGTTTTCACGGTCTTGACCGCTACGATTTTACTTGCCGCGCTTGCGCGAAATTTCCGCAGCCTCGGCTTTGGTCTTGCCTTCGCTCAAAGCCTTTTTGTACTTGTACAAGCCGGCGTGATCGGATTGGGCTTGCAAGTATCCCGAACGAATACCCGCTTCGTAATCGGTTAATTGTTTGCCTTCCTTTTGTCCCCATTTATGCACTTTGGCTTTGCGCTCTTCCGCATAGCCCTTGGCGCGTTTGCCGGGGATACTCCACCGACGCGGACCGTCGTACTTATTCGGTTTAGCTTCGGCTTCCGTTTCTTTTTCCTTTGCCATAGACATCTCCTTGCTATAATTTTACTTGTCCGTCCTTGACGGACTATTCAATTGTGAGTTAAGCGCACACCGCAGTGACTTTCGGAACTACACGTTCCCGTGAGCGCCGTCGGCAGACGTCATGCCGATTCCTCTCGCCCTTTATTTGTGTGTCCGGCGCACTTGCTTTCCCTACCGCCCGCCCGATTATGTTACTCTACGTACTGACGCGAATACATACTGCTTTTCATACGTCTGCCGTTTATGTTGAAACGCTTGGCGAATATGTTTTCGAATTGCTTATCCCTTGCGGGCGTTCGCGCGAAAAACGTGTCTTGACTGAAAATGCTGTTATCCATTTCCGCGTCAAAGTTTACGCCGATTATCTGCCTGACTATGTAATCGCGCGTTCTGTACACATTGTCCGCGTTCTCCATAAAGCCCGGTTGTCCGTTCACTATGCCGCACCTCCTTCTTTGTTTAATTGAGCGTGAAAGAACAGTACAAGCCGCGTATGCAATTTCTGAACGTAGACGGTAGACCAACACAGCTCGGACGCCGCGCCTTCCTGCGTTTGGTTCTTTATGTATAGACATACATACAAGTCGAATAATCTCGGCTCGGCTGTCCGTACCGCCGCATTGTAACGCTTGACTTTTTCGGTTATCTGGTTTGCTATGCCAGAATTGTCGAACACGGACTTTCGCGTATAGTAATACCGAATATCCAACAGGTCTTTGCGTATTTCGTCTACCGTCAACATTGCTTTTTTCTACTTGAGCGCTTACTGTTCTTTCATGCCCTCACTTAATAGCCACGAGAAACGGCTTGGTGGGGATCAATCTTCTAAAAATCTCGAAATTTTTTTGTAGATCGTTTTTAATCTGTCCCGAACCGACGTTTTGTCCAAGCCCATCCTTTCCGCTATTTCCTTTTGCGGCACGCCGTCGTAATACACGAGCCGAATAAGCTCGCGCTGTTCGTTCGTCAGTATTGCAAACGCGGCTCTCAGTCTGTCGTGCTCTATGCCGTCCAATACTACGCTTGCGTAATCGCGCTCGTCGATCGGCTCGAACCCGTTATCCATCGACACGTCCAATGACTGATGCCTACGCGTTTCGCTACGGTCTACAAGGCTCGATTTGTATTTGTCGATTATGTACTGTTGCGTGAGCGCGGCGTCGTTCGCTTGTTCCAACGCTTCTACCGTTCTTTCGTCA
The DNA here is from genome assembly GCA_947245485.1 of uncultured Clostridia bacterium. Lineage (GTDB taxonomy): Bacteria > Bacillota > Clostridia > Christensenellales > Borkfalkiaceae > Coproplasma. The sequence goes on from CAMXOH010000121.1 coordinate 3,340, forward strand.
AGCCATACGGATATGCGTTTTTCCTTGCCGCTCTCGATGATCGTGGTCGTCATTTTCTTCATGCTGTTTTCTCCGGATTTAAATTTCGTGTTTTTGAAATTCGCGTTCGGAAAAAAACTCGCATAAAAGAAAAGACCGACAGCGCTCGGACTGAACGCAATCGGTCGTTACTTATTCGGGGCATAAAAAACGCCTCACAAGAAAGACCGTTTTACGGTTCAATCCTTGTGAGGCGTGGATAACTTCTTGTTGCGGATAGTTTCTGTTTCTGCACAACTTATACTTCGCAGCGCAGTTCGGTCTTATGGTTCTATACTGCCACTGATCGCATACGAAATACGTTTCTTTTTTGTATTCACTTGTTCGTTGTTGTACTTTGTTTTTATACCGCTTGCTTTTGCGGTCTTGCGCTTACCGTACATGAGCCGTCTATGTTCTTCGTTATGAGCAACGACGCTTGACATTCGCGACAGTCTATCTCCACGTCCTTACATACGCTCGCTTTCAATGCGACCTTTCCGCAGATAGGACATTTCAGTTCCGTTCTTTTCGCCATTCTTAACCTCCTTCTCCCGCGCACACGAACGCGCCAGACCGTTCACTTATACTGCGGTCAGGAACTCCGCTTTTTAAGTAAACTCGTTCGTAT
>CAMXOH010000122.1 GCA_947245485.1 uncultured Clostridia bacterium
AAACAGCAACGCTTCCGCAAATGCGTTCATTCTTTCGTCATTGCGAGCGTAGCGCTACAATCCAGTCATTTTGTTCGTCTTTTCCGGATTGCTTCGTCACCTACGGTTCCTCGCAATGACGACAATACAGCAACGCTTCCGCTTCTTTTTTGCCTCCACCATAGCGTGAGTTTGTCTTTTAGCAAAGCAAAAGCGCCCGCAATGCGGACGCTTTACGTTCTTTAAATTTGGATTTATAATAATCCCAAAATCAAGCAGAGTAAAAAAATATAAAAATTCCCCGCTACAATAAATATTAACACGGCAATGGCAAGTTTTACGGAAGAAATTATCAAACCCGCCAAAGCAAGATTTTTATTGGTGATTTCATTTGAGTTTTTTGTTTTGCTGTACCCTATGATACACAGAATAAGTCCGACTGCAAGCGTTAAGAACGACAATATAAAGCCGAGAATGCACAGCGCGCTGTGATTTTCTCCGTTAGTCGTTTGAAAATTAAGCCGTGAAAAATCAACCATTTTTCCGCAATGCGGACACATTACCGCTTCGTCGGCGATTTGTTCGCCGCAATAAACGCAAAACTTCATATTACGGTTCCTCAGTAGTAATATTCGGGATAATCCCATCCCGTTCCGTTTGCTATTTCAAATGCGATAAGAACAATAAAGAATATTACGAGCAATAAACCCAGAACAAGAAAAACGCTTGACAAAATTATTCCCGATTTGGAAAAACTCTTACTCTTCGAATTGCCGTCGGAAACAGCGATTTTGTAAGCTACTATACTGCATATCAATCCTACGAGCGGTTGCAAAAACGCAAATATAAAACCTACTATGGAAAGCGCGCTAAGCTGTTCTCCCGCAGGCTGACTCATACCGTTTTGCGGCGCATAGTTGTAAGAGTTGCCGTTTTGCCTATACAGCTCGGTAGGGCAACCGCACTTGGGACAGATTACCGCTTCGTCTGCAAGTTGCGTGCCGCAATGTGAACAATACCTCATTTTATTCCTCCTGAATTGATTCGCGCACGGATTGCCGCGCCAGACGGTACAGCTCCTCCGTGGCGAAAGAAATCTTTGTTATTACGTCGCGGCGGTTCATCGGATGAAGCCAGAAACTGTCATCATGCGTGGAAATATCCATACAGTCGCCGAAAAGTTCCTTTTTCTTTTTGTCGCTATAATTAAACTCTATATGTACGCTTTCAAGTTCGTTGGGCGCAAGGTGCAATTCGAAAGGTTCGCCGTAAGCCGTACAATAGAAATGAGTACCCGTCATATCCTGACGGAACTTACCCTTGCCCTGCGCATAATATTTGTTTTTAGGCAGAGTGTGAACTTCTACTTCGTCCTCTATGCAATACGTACCGTTTTCCACTTCCCTGCGTACGTTTTCGCGTTCCCATTTGAACCAATCGGGAATATGCGGAAAGCGCGTGTTTCCGTCGTGCGCTTCGAGCCTGCCGTACTCCGTCATCTCCCACTTCTTACCGCAACTGCGGCATACGAGTGTCGTTCCCGAAGAATACATTTCGTGTTCGGTTCCGCATTCACAGCACTGATACAATATGCTGTGCAGTCCGCGCGCGCGTTCGCCGAAGTCTATTTTTATTTTATTGTCGAACTGGTATTTAAAGTCGTCGTAAACAAATTCTTTCATTATACGCCCGAAAATTTCTTCCGATGAAAGCGTCTTTACATCTTCCGCGTTTGCGACGCACACGAGTTTTGCTTTAAGCGGGGCGGGACGGAATTTGTCTTTATTCCACTGCGGATTGACTATAAAGTTGCCGTAGCCGATTAAAACCACGACGGGTATTTTCAGATATTTTGCCATTTTGCCCACTGCGGGAGTGACGAAGCTCGGCGTGCCGTCGAACGTATAACGCGCTTCGGGATAGATGCAAAGGGGGTTTTTATGGCGTTTTGCGCAATGTTGCATATGACGAATCATATCGAAGTCTTGTATGAATTTGCGCTTAGCGATTCCGCCCGCCATCCGCATGAGCGTAATCGTATTGTCGTGCATTGCGTCGATAGCGACTACGAAGTTCATATTATACGGACGGATTGCGCCGAAAAGTATTCGGAAATCCATTTCGCTTGCGTGGTTGGCAAGCAGAAAATACGGAGGTTTAATGCCTTCCATATTTACGTACTCGCATTCGAAATTGCGTTTTTTGAGTATCGGATAAGCCTGTAAACCCTTTGCAATCAGCATTAACAGCTTATTGGGTTTTTTAGGCTTTAACTTAAAGTTGTAACGTGCGACTTTCATATTTCTCTCTGTTTATTATTTTAACCGTTCCACGTTCTGTTTGCCTTAAACCAATCGGTTTCTTTTAAAATTACCGTATTATTCGAACAGTACAATTTAAGGCGTTTATTGAAATAGAATACTATGTTTCCGTTCATTGAAACGCATTCTTTCGTGGAATAGTCGTCGTTTAAAATTCCGAGCGAAGTTACGTAGATTTTATCCGTCCACTTCGCCATTCTGTCCAACGCTTCCTGCGTGGGGAAAGTATTTAATTTCGTCACTTCTTCGGGCTTGGGATTTTTGCCGCTTTCGGGTTTTTCCGCATATTCGTAAGTGCCTGCGCAAGCGCATATAGCAATATGTTCGGGACGTATAACTTCCAGAAGCGCGTCGTTAGACGACGTTGACGAACCGTGGTGTCCGCCCTTGAAAAGCACGCATTCGGGCAGTTCGTTATTAGAAACAAGCGATTCCTCGCCCGATTTTTCCAAATCTCCCGTAAAAAGATAATTGTATTCCGTATCGCCCGTAACTTGAGTCAAAAGCGTACATACCGAATAGTTGTTCTCGTTCGATGTAGTTTCGTCGTAATATTTCTGATACAGGATATTTAAAGAGACAGTCTGCGCTTCGTCGAGATAGTACTGTTTCTGCGCCCCGTCCGTTCCGTACCAGCACTGTTTTGCAGTATAAACCTCTGTTCCGCGGCTTTTAACATAATCTACTGCCAAAACGTAATCGTTGTAAACAACCGAAGTCGTCTTATGTCCCGCAAACTGGATTACGGTGCCTATTTCATAGCTGTAAAGCACGCCGTTATCCTTGTTCTTTTCACCGACAAGCGCCGCGATATGGTCTTCATGGGCGTGCGTTGCTATAACGTATTCGAGTACGCCGTCCGTACAGTATTCGTCAATGTACTGCTTAACCGTCGCAGTACTGTCGCGCTTAGAACCCGCGTCTATAAGCACTTCGGTATCTCCGCACTTTATCAAAGTGCAGTCGCCCGTATTGGCGTTGCCGAGTTCGAGGAAATGAACCGACAAGTCAGCCGAAGGAATTTCGCTTTCGCTTCCGACGAAATCGCCCTGCCCGCAGACAGTGCATTCGCCGTCTTCGTTAAAATTATGTAACCCCGTTGCGGGAACGGGTTCAGTCTGCTTTTCTCCGCATAATGAACATTCGCGTTCGCGCGAACCCGCGTTTCCGCAATCCGCTTCCAAAGTAATTTGCCATTCGCTCCATTCGTGTTCGCCCGTACCCAAAAGTTTATGGAACAGAGCGGGTTTTACAAACCAAAGTACGACGATTGCCGCCACTATAACGAACAATACGAGAAAGAGCGCGATAATTACTTTCGGATGCTTTTTAGCGTATTTAGCCGCTTTTTTCGCCTGACGCTTTTTATTTGCCATCGGCTTTCCCCTTATGAATTAAAAATTATTAATGTAGAATTATTAACATTAAATATTGCGCAACCGTGCATATTTGCGAATGGCGCGCGAGTATTTGCGAGGGCGCGTACACGGAAGTACGCAACCGAACGAACACGCAACGCAACACAGTATTGCGAAGTATTAAACGCAATAAGTCAAAAACGCAGAGATGCGAGTAAGACAAGGCGCGCGAGTATTTGCGAAGGCGCGTACA
>CAMXOH010000123.1 GCA_947245485.1 uncultured Clostridia bacterium
GAGATCTATTATAGCGGGAACGTCCATAGTGAGAAGTCCCTCGTTATACTGCGTCGGGGTAACTCCGTCGAAAGATACTTTGTATGCGCCCGCCTCGTCGCCGTATGCGTGCGCGCCTTCCGCGTCCTTGGAAACGTAGCCGCCCGTGTAATGCGACTGATAACAGCTTATCTGTCTTTCGCCGAATTGCTCGTCGAGGTAAAGCACCTTGTTTTCCACGACGGTTGCGGGTCCGTCAACGGGACGGATAAACTCGTAATCGTTGGGGTTGCCCGCCGCGTCCTCTACGTGGACGCGTATTGCGTAATGTCCTTCGCCCTCGGTAACTTTGAAACGTAAACTTTCGACAGTTACTTCCGTTTCGGTCTTGTCGGGCGCGATATGATAGACTTTTGTCCAGCACTTCGAAGCGTCGTAATCGCCCGAAAGGGTATACGAAGGTATTCTGTAAGAGTTACCCTTGATAAGGAACTTGGGCAAATCGTCCTGATAGTTGATTGTGGGTGCGGTTCTGTCGGCAAAATCGATGCTGACGGTCACGTCTTTGACTTTTTTGCTTCCCGCTGAATACACAAAACTGTATACGCCCGCGTCGTCGATAGTAACCGCGCTACCCAAAATACTGTCTACTTCCTCGCCGTCGGAATTAGTTACCGATTTAAGGTAAACGTTATAACCCGCAAGTATCATTCCGTTTTTATCAACGACTTCGTAATCGGGAATAACGTACGTGCCGAGTTCGGCTTCCAACCTTTCGGGAGCGTCGATATAGCCGGAAGGCTTGGTGCAACTTGCAAACGCCGCGCCGGAAGCGCTCATTGCAAACACCGATAAAACGGCAATAAATGCTCTTTTTGTATTTTTACTCTTCATTTTATTTCCCCTTTATATTAATTGCCTTGACTTGTGTTCAACGCCTTCAAATAAACTTCCCAGTTACTGATAAGGCTTGTTTTGCACGTTTCGAGCATGCTTGCCGCCGACGAGCCGCCTACAAGCATCTTGTCGGGTCCTGCGCCTAAGCCGTCCAAATCTCCGAGTCCGCCGCGGTATACCATAGGCGACGCGTTAATCGGGAATACGGGTATCATATCGTTACCGAACATTTCCTTGCGCGATTTAACGAAGTCAGAGAGAAGCGAGCCGTCGGGTTCGTAATCTGTGGGATAGGTAAGTCCCTGCAACTCTCCCGCAATTATCTTCTGCGCGCGGTCTGAGTACAGATACACAAGGAAATCCTTTGCAAGTTTTTTCTTGTTTTCGGGACGGTTTGCAGGTATGCCTACGGGATAGTTGGGCGTAGCCGTATAGCACATAAGGCGCGCGTCGCGAACTGCCGCAAAGTCCTCTTCGCTTACGTTTTCAACCGAATTTTTGCCTTCGTCAACCGCTTTAACCACTTCCGAAAGTTTTTCTTCCGAATTTACAGTGGAAAGTTTATCGATAATGTTGCTAATAACGGGCGCGCGCATCATCGCTATGTCCTGCGGGTTGCTTAAAAGCCACGAGGACATCTCGTTTTCCAGCCAGTCGCCGTTTACCATAAACGCGCACTTTGTTTTATTGCCTGCATAGCCGTTGGAAAGGAACGCCGCCTGCGCCTCTTCGAATCCCATACGATCGGCAAGAGAGTGCATATAGCCGTTAGATTTTTTCATAATCGAAGAAAGCGCTTCAAGGGCGTACTTTCTTCCGTCGGTGTCGTTGATTTCAACGCCTACTTTCCACGCATCGCCGTCCTTGTACTCGCCGTAGAAATATTTCTGATAAGCCTCGATACCGTCGTACTGCGCCCACCATACCGTGCCGATATAGTCCCAGTAATAGTTGATGCCGGTCGATGTGCTGAATGCGTAATATCCCTTGGTTTTGAGACTTTCCGACATTTGAACAAGCTCGTTCGTAGTGCGGGGAAGCTCCCACTTACCTTCGCCGAACGCCTCGTTGAGCGTGCCGATATTGTAGCAGAACGCAGAAACCGAGTTATTTGCAAAGAGCTGATAACGTTTGCCGTCCGCCGCTTCGATGTATTCATAGAGGTTTTTGTTGAGCTTTTCACCTACCGATTTCGTTTCGCCCATGAAAGTCGCTGAGTAAACCTCGGATAAATCTTCGAGACGGTGCGCGTCCTGCGCTTGATACATATTGAGAAGAGGCATAACCACGTCGTTCTTTTCTTGGTTGTTTGTAAGGAGTCCCTGAATTTCTCCCGTCGTATAGCTTGGAACCCACTTAACCGAAACGCCCGATACAGCCTTATAGTCGGCAGTGATTTTAGTCATCCATTCCTTGCCGAAACCTCCCGCGCTGTAATGCACGGAGATGCTTCCGCTACCCGAACCGCTTCCGCCGGGTCCGTCGGGGTCTACGCACGCCGTAAGTCCGATAGCCGTTGCCGCGCTCATTGTAAGTCCCATAATGAGACTGCCTATCTTAAATAACTTTCTCATATCTTTGCTCCTTTAAATTTTTATACGTTCACGGGGATTACGAATACCCCTTCGCCGCAAGCAAGTTTCAAGTCGAGCTTGTTTTTCTTGACTTCGTAAATTTTTCTTTCGCCGTTGCGGTATACTATCGCGCGGTTAGCTTTCTTGAACTCAAAGGAAACCACGTCTTTAAGTCCCGTCGTAGGTTCGCTGAAATTCGTAACCATAAGTCCGTCTCTGCCGTCCTTATCCTTGAACTGTCCGATTATGGTGTCCTCGGTTGCGGAAACGCTCTTTGCGCAGTCGAGCTCTTTAAGCGGAGAATTCAAATTCATAAAACTTGCGTTTTCGTACTCGGGGTCGTCGGCAATGTTGTTTTTGCCGTTAACGCCCATTACGCCGTTCCAGTCAAAGGAGAGATAAACGTGGTCGAACTTATTGATTGTCTCGTTCGTTTCCTTTGCCCAGTAATATGTTTCGGTCGGTTTACAGCTCACGTCGTTTGCTACGCAACCTCCGCCGAAGCCGCCGAGGAAGGATTTACGGTAGGTGAAGTACGTAAAACCGTTTATGCCGAACGCCATATCGGTGTAAACCTGGAAAGTTATGTCTTCCTTGCTTAAAATATCACGGCATTTACCGCCGGAGTATGACTGGATAAACATATGGAATTCCGCGCCCTCGCTCTTATACTTTTTGGTGAAGTTCGCGTACGCTTCCATTTTGCTGAGCCAACCCGTATCCAGCTCGTAAGAGCCGTAGGCTTCCAAAAGAGGATATACGTCGGTAGAGAAAATTTTTCTGCCCGGGGTCTTTGAAAGCAACTCGTCGTAAACCTTGTTGAGGAAAGTTTCATTGTCGGTAAGCGTCGTCGCGCTTAAAGGATTGTAGGGACTTTGGTTGACGTACAGCGTCATTTTGCCGTCGTAAATTTCGTTGAGTCTGTCGATTCGTTTTGCGCAGTCGTCAAAGACGTTTCCGTACGGTTCGTCCCAAACGTTAATCATGTCAACCGCAGGGAAAGAGCTGTAATCTGTTTCGTCGAGCTGTACGCCCGCAGTATTGTCGAGCGAGGTGTCCATACCGACGATTGCTTTCAAACCAACCTCTTCACAGTGTTTGAGCTGTTGTTTATATTCGTCAGAGCCTCTCTCCGCAAATATGCCGTCTATAAACATATGGGTAAGTCCCATATTTTTTGCCATTTGATAGTCCTCTTTGGTATTAATGGGAACGTCCCAGCCACCTATCCACATTGATTTTGTGTCTTCGTCTTCGGGGTATTTCTCTGTTTTCGCACAGCCGAAACCCGTAATCGATACCGCGGTAATACCCGCAAGCATCAGCGCCAAAGCCGACTTTTTGCCGAACTTCATAATCTCCTCCTTATATTTTTAATTTTTACCGATAAGTTGTTTTTGTGCGTCAGTTGTACTGACGCACAAGGCGCATGCGCCTTGTGCGTCA
>CAMXOH010000124.1 GCA_947245485.1 uncultured Clostridia bacterium
CCGCGCTGTCGGGGTTTATTTTAAGGCAATCCGCAATTAAAGTATCCTTGGTTATTTTAGCCATAATGTTACGCTCCGTAATTTTAATTAATCTTATTATATCACGCTTTTAAACTTTTTACAAATAATTTTAAGCGTTTTCCTCTTTTGCCATATGCACGACGAGCTGATTATAGGGAATACCTATACCGTTTTCGTCAAACATCATTTTAAGCCGCTTGTTCATTTCCCTCTGTACGGAAAAGATAACGTCCTCGGGACACTTTGCCGTAAACTGCAAAGTCACGCCCGACGCACCGAGCGCGGCAACCCCGTCGTACTTCATTTCTTCCGTAAGTCCCTCTATACGGATTTCGGAAAGTTTGCTGTTTATAACTTCTTCGACGCGCTCCAAGGATTCACCGTATTCAATATCTATCAGAGCCTTGGCGGTAGAGGGTTGAAGCGTTTGGTTGAGCACGCCGCGTATATCGCTGTTATTGATAATTTTCACGTTGCCCACGGCTTCTAAACGGGTTGTCCTTATTCCTATGGAAACAACCGTTCCGCGGAAACCGTCAACGGTAATTATATCTCCGACGTTAAATTCGTTTTCAAAAACTATAAAAAGTCCCGCAACCACGTCCGCAATCAGGCTCTGCATTCCGAGACCGACGACGAGCGTCACCACGCCCGCACCCGTTATAAGCGCGGTTGTGTCAATGCCCCATATAGCAAGCACCGCAATTACAAGCACGACGGCAACTATACATTTGAGCATATTGGTAATAAGTCTTATCACCGTAATCTCGCGTTGGGAGCGTCTGAAAACTATGTTTATAATTCCGATTAACACAGTGGTTATTACGAGAATTATCGTGACAACCTGCACGCCCTTAATAATTTTGGGCACTGCCGCAAGCAGTCCGTTAAGGAACGATGAATCGGAAATCCCTTGGTTGAATATGCTGTCCTGCGTAAAAATGTAATCGTGGAATACGTACGCGCAAATCGTCGCCGCCGCCATTACGATTAAAATAATGAGTTTTACCGCGCCGAGACTTTTTACTTTATTTTTAACCTCGTTGCGCATCTCTTCGCCTTTCATCCGCTACTCCTTTAATATTTAAAATTTTATCTGCATTCTTCCGTCGGGAAATTCCGAACGGTGCTTTAACGCGTAAACCGCGGTAACGTTGCCTACGCCGTCCTTTTTAAGCGCCCTGCCTTTGAACACGCGCGACTCAATCGACAATTCTTCCGTATTGACTTCCGTAACCGTCTTACCCTCGCTTATGACGGCGAGCGAATAAGGCACCGTAACGTAGTCGGAGAACAGAATTTCGCCCTTGCCCTTTATATCGGCAATCATCACGCCCTTGCACGCCCTGCCTATGGGGTCGATTGTAGATGAAACCACGCGTTTGAATCCTCCGAGAGTCGTCACGATAATAATCTCGCCCTCGCCCGTATGCTGGGTTGCAAATATAACCTCGTCCCCGCCGCCGAGCGAAATGCCCTTGACTCCGCCTGCAATTCTGCCCTGAACGGGAACTTCGTCCTTGTTGGCGTTAAGACACAGTCCCTTTCTCGTCACGAACAGCATTGTCGAAAATTCGTCCGAGTCGAACTTTTCTACCGTGAGAAGCTCGTCCCCTTCTTTGAGTTTTATCGCGGGGAAAACGTTCTTGTTCTGTTCGTACTCGCTCCACGCCGTGCGTTTTACTGCGCCCTGTTTCGTGAAGAACAGCAGTTCGCCGTCGGGAAGAGCGCCTTCTTTCACCGCAAACATTCTTACGGGATATTCGCCGCCCTGAACGCCTTCCACGAGTTTTTCGAGTTTTGTTCCCGCCGACTTGAAGTCCGAAATTTCGGAATACTTAGGCGTGAGTTTTACGCAGTTGCCGAGATTGGTGAATGCAAAAACCGCATCGTCCGCCGTACAGTTGAGCGCCTGCGGGTGAATTGCCGAAAGCGAAGTCGAAGAAGAAAGTTTGCGTTTAATCGCAAAAGCAAATTCGCCCCGCTCCATAAACTTAATATTTCCGTTCGCGTTGACGAGGACGCTCCAATCAGAAACCGCCCTGCCCGCGTCCGCGTTTTTGACGACGAGTTTGCTTTCGTCCTCGACTATGCGCGTCTTTCTCTCGCACTTGTACTTGCGTTTAATTGCGCGCATTTCGGATTTGACTATATCCCACTGCTTGCGCGTGTCGTCGATAATCGCGCGCAGTTCCTCGATGCGTATTTTAAGCGCGGCAAGCTCGTCTTCGAGTTTCTTCACTTCGAGCTTGGCGAGCCGCGCAAGCCTTAAATCGAGAATTGCCTGCGCCTGCCGTTCCGACAGCGCAAAACGCTCCATCAATTTCCGTCTTGCGTCGGGCGTGGAGTCGGCGGTCTTTATTATTTTTACCACTTCGTCCACGTTGTGAACGCCTATTATCAGTCCTTCGAGAATGTGGCAACGGGCAAGCGCTTCTTTAAGTTCGTAACGCGTCCTGCGCAGAACTACCTGACGCTGGTACTGCACGTAATATCTTATTACTTCCAACAGTCCGAGCTGACGGGGTCTGCCGCCCGCAATGGCTACCATATTTATACCGAACGTGCATTCCAAGTCGGTATACTTTAAAAGTAATTTTATAATTTTTTCGGCTTCCGCGTCTTTTTTCAGGGTTATGACGGCGCGCATTCCGGTGCGGTCGGATTCGTCGACTATTTCGGCTATGCCCGAAAGCTGTTCTTTTTTCTCCTCGCGGAGAAGCATAATCTTTCTCAAAAGCTCCGCCTTGTTCGTCTGATACGGAAGCTCGGTTATGACGATGTGTTTTTTACCGTAGTCGCCCTGTTCAACCGTGTAGCGGGCGCGCAAAGTAATTTTGCCCCTGCCCGTAGCATAAGCCTGTTTAAGCTCCTTGGCGATGACGAACCCGCCCGTGGAAAAGTCGGGTCCGGGTATAATTTCCATCATATCCTTTAAAGATATTTTAGGATTGTCTATATATGCGCAACATCCCTCGATAACTTCGCCGAGGTTGTGCGTAGGAATATTCGTTGCAAGTCCGACGGCGATTCCGTTCGCGCCGTTTACAAGCAGGTTGGGGAAACGCCCGGGAAGCAAATCGGGTTCGAGGAGCGAATCGTCGAAGTTGAACGAAAACGGCACCGTTTCCTTGTCCAAATCCTTTAAAAGCTCCAACGCGAGCGGTTCGAGCCTCGCTTCCGTATACCTCATCGCCGCGGCGGGGTCGCCGTCAACCGAACCGAAGTTACCGTGTCCGTTGACAAGCGTCATACGCATATTGAATTCCTGCGCCATACGCACCATCGCGTCGTATACCGAACTGTCGCCGTGCGGGTGATACTTACCCATACAGTCGCCGACTATTCTCGCGGATTTCTTATGCGGTTTATCGGGAGTCAATCCCATCTCGAACATAGTGTACAGAATGCGCCTTTGCACGGGTTTGAGTCCGTCCTCGACGCGCGGCAACGCCCTGTCGAGAATTACGAACTCCGCGTACGGAAGCATAGACTGCGGCATTACGTCTTCGAGCGGGGTAACGTACACGTTGCCCGTAGGTATAGAGGTCTGGATATTTTTATCGTTCTTCGCCATATCAATATCCTCCCGTTTCGGTTTCGGGTTTCAAATGAACTTTTTCTATGAAACCGTCTACCTTATTGAAGTTGGCGTTTTCGGCTAAAAATTCCTTTCTTCCGTCCACTTTATCACCCATCAGCATTTCGATTACGTTTGCGGCTTCCGCCACGTCCTCTATTGTCACCTGTATCAGATTGCGCGTAGCGGGGTTCATAGTTGTATCCCACAACTGTTCGGCGGACATTTCGCCGAGTCCCTTATACCGCTGTAACTGAT
>CAMXOH010000125.1 GCA_947245485.1 uncultured Clostridia bacterium
GAGTTTTACAAATTCGAAAGCGCTTTCTACCGTGTACTTATCGGGATTCGGGTTTGTCTGCCCTCTTAAATCCGCCACGTAAGTTATTTTGTAATAAATTAAATCCCATTGCGCGGTAATAACCTTATTGCCCGTGCTTCCTTTCTCTATACTTGCCACGTCCCACGTTCCCGTTTTACCTGTTATTCCATAAGGTTCCGCGAAAATTATAGTATCGGTTTCTATGGTGTAATACTTCGGATTAATAGAAGGATTCACGCCGTCAAGCAAATTTTCATAAGTTATGGAATATTTTTGCGCATTCCACAGGGCATAAAGTATTTCGGGGTCATTTTCTTCCCATTTCCGCGCGCTTTCAAAAGTATTGTTGTAATACTGAAAACCGCTGCCTTCTTTACCCGAATAAACTCCGCCGAATGTATACCCTTCACGGACTATTTCTTGCAGTTTGGGCATACTGCTACCGGGTTTTACCTCTATTATTAAATTTTGTTCGTCATAAAGATTAATAGTTATCTTCTTATATTCTTTTGTATGTATTAAAAGCGTTTCCCAATTTGCCGATTCGAATGCAGAATCCCAACCTTCGGGTAAATCATCGTCATAACGCTCAATATAAATTTCTTGCTTCTCCGTATTCACTCCCCAACTGGAAAACGCATTTTCACCGACAGAAGCAACTGTGGCGGGAATTACGATATTACTTAAAGCGACACAGGAGTCGAAAGCATTTTTTCCGATATACTTAACCTCAGGCAAGACGTTCCTGCCGTCATATTCTACACCTGCAAGTTTTATACATTTTAAGAATGAACAACTATCGAACATACTTTCGGTTATTCTGTCTATGTCCTGAGGAATGGTTATAGTTTGCAAATCCGAAAATTCAAACACTCTACACGAATAACCGTTTGCGTCGCCTACAACCGGTTCATCATCAAAAAATCCGCCAATAAATTCCAAACCATCCGGGTGATTAAAGGTCACGCCGACTTCTAAATTTATCTCTTTTATTAAACTGCCAATAAACGCATTGCTACGGATATTTATTTTATGGGTAAATTCAGGGGTATCGGGTTCGTCTGTATGCCTGTCCTTTATAGTCAGCGATTGTAATCCGGAATAGCTGAATGCTTCGGGACAAATATTTAATACGGGAAGATAGCCGAGTTCTTCATTTAAACAAACGCTGTTATATAAAACGACGTCCGCTTCTTTATCCATAATAAACTGATGCTCTACAAGCTCATAGCCAACTACATCGTAATTCTCGCTAAATATTTCTCGATACTGAATAGTTTGTTCCGCTACCGCGTCATAAATTATTTCACCCGTATAATAGCTATCCCAAGTAGAACTCCATAATACATCTACTTTTGACGAACTACTCTGTATGTATACGGTATTAGTGTTATTTCTAAAAATTGTAGCGCCGACGTCAGTTACTGTGTCGGGGATAAATACTCTGTCTAAGTTTACGCACAGTCCGAAGGCATTTGCACCTATACTGCGCACGTTGGGCATAGTTATTTTAGTTAACTTTGCGCAGTTCATAAACGCATTGTTGCCTATTTTTTCCACGCTGTCCGGCAAGACAACTTTTGACAGATTAGCGCAAGACATAAAGCCGTTTGCCGCAATTTCGGTTACGGGCAATCCTTCATAGCTTTCGGGAATTACTACGAATTCGACCGTTGCACGGTATGCCGGTTTGATTGCTATTTTGTAATACGACTGCCCTTCTTCATTTGTTACAAGAGTAAAATTGTAATTTTCGTTAGGTTCTAATGTATCTGCATTAACAGACTTTACATTGGCGAACAGATAAACTGCGCAAGCTAACGCCGCCAATAGAATTAAAACAACGATAATAATTTTTCTCTGTTTGGTAAGTTGCATAATGTTTCTCCTTTGTTTTTTATTCTAATATATATACTTATAAATATTAGTTTCTGCTTTAAAAAATAGAAAAATTAAACTTTCCCATTTTATATTTTAATCTTCTTACACAGAATCCCATTTTCTTTTCCAGAAACCTATTGGTATCCCCACTTTTACTCCGTCAATTTCAATTAAATCAAGATAATACATTTTATTTAATAAAATATGGTCGCCTAAATCATTATCTACCCACCAGTATAAAGTAGTATGATAAGTATCTTTTGGAATTTGCATTTCGATTGTATGAGCCAATTCATGCATAAACGGTTCTATTGTCGTATACCACCTCCAAAAATCCAAGTCCAAAAGATATTCCAACGGCTCGTCATTTATTTTTGTTTCTTTATAAACCGATTCCAAATAAACACAACCGTGTTTTACGTCAGCCACTCCTGCTCCGTCACGGAATTTATAATCAAAATCGTCCATACAAAAAACGAGCAACGTGCTTTGATATTTTTCGAGCAGTCCTGAATTTACCATTTCGGGTATGTCATCGGCAAATATAAAACTATCCGCTCCTTTTTCGTTATACCCTGTTGTGACACTGTCGGTACCAACCGGAACTGTCGTAAAATACTCGTCAACTTCAAACGTAACCAATCCGTCAAGCAAGTCGTTCATATAGTTTCTTACCTGTTTGGTTGTCGTTTTGCATATTTCTATATCGAATTCGCTCATCTTGTAATATACATGCTCGTATCCGCTTTCGTCTCTCCTGAGTATAAGCGCGTCAAGTTCGGTTACATATACCATTAATATCTTATAGGTATAATTTTCGTTTGCTTTCCATTTCGCGTATATTACTTTCCCCTCTCTTTTTAACAGCTCCTTGCCTATTACCATTTTTCCGTATCTATCCGTTACGCGCGTTTCGCCTAAATACCAACCCTCGAATGTAAACCGTTCTCTCTTTGGCACAGGAAACAGCACCGTATTGAAAAATTGTTCATAGAATATAAACTCGCTTGTGCTCGGGTTCGCTTTGCCGAGTTTGTAATCGAGTTTATACCTTACGTATAACCGCTTAAATTCAGCCGTTACTTTGAAACTTTCGCATACGTTAAAGTCCTGTCTTTCCGCCGTTTTCACTCCGTCGGACCACTGCACGAACTCATATCCGTCGTCCGCTATTGCCGTTACTTTGGTTCCGTCTTGACCGTACTGTATTTGCTGTAATTGCTGTCCCTCTAACTTTCCGTTGCCGTCCGTTTCGTATTCCACAAAAAACACGTCGTATCTTATTTGTTCGAATATTGCAATCGCTTCTATATCCGCCGTTACATTCTCATCCGTTCTAACGGGATTTGTGCTTTCATTGTCAGACCATTTTATGAATCTGTACCCCATAAGATTTGTCGCCGTAACTTCGGTTGAATTTTTACCGTGTTCGACAGTTTGCTCGCTTTCGCCTAATATTGTCCCGCCGTGCGTAACTTCGTATTTTACCGTGTATTGGCGCTTTTTAAATAATGCCGTTAATTTTAATTCCTTGACTTCCGCCTTATCCGTGCGCGACGGCTCGGTTCTTTCGTCAGACCATTTTTCAAATTCATAACCCTCGTTAGGAACGGCTGTTACTTTCGAGGTACGCTGTCCCTTCCTCAAATTTTGTTCGCTTTCGCCCTGTATAATGCCGTTTCCGTCCGTTGTATATACAACCCTGTACCCGCCGCCGCACGCGCCGATATTAACAGAGGAAATTATAATTACCATTACCATTAAAAAATATATTATTTTCTTTTTCATTGGCTTCTCCTTTGAATTTATTATTTTT
>CAMXOH010000126.1 GCA_947245485.1 uncultured Clostridia bacterium
TAGTCTGGATTGCCGCGCTACGCTCGCAATGACGAAAGAATGACAGCATTTGCGGAAGCGTTGCTGATTTATCGTCATTGCGAGGAACCGTAGGTGACGAAGCAATCCAGAAGTAAATGTTCGAAAAGAGCGGAATAGTCTGGATTGCCGCGCTACGCTCGCAATGACGAAAGAATGACTGCATTTGCGGTAGCGTTGCTGATTTGTCGTCATTGCGAGGAACCGTAGGTGACGAAGCAATCCGGAAGAAAATGTTCGGAAAGAGCGGAATAGTCTGGATTGCCGCGCTACGCTCGCAATGACGAAATAATGACGGCATTTGCGGTACCGTGCCCTTTTAAGGCTTGTGCAACTACGTGTGCAACACGTAGTTATGATTTTTTGTTTTACCGAGAATTACACGGGTTATTAAGACATTTTTTCAAGCAGTTTAAGGTCTATGCCCTTGTCGCCGATTTTGATTATTTCAACTTTTACTATGTCGCCGATTTTAACTACGTCCTCTACCTTTTCAACGCGCTTGTCCGAAAGTTTGGAAATGTGTATCATACCGTCCTTGCCGGGCGCAAACTCAACGAACGCGCCGAAATTGAGTATTCTCACAACCGTACCGACGAACATATCGCCGACTTCGGGGTCGTGCGCAATGCTCATAATTATCGCCTTGGCTCTCTCCGCGTTCTCTACGGGTCCGACGGTGGAGATATAACCCTTGCCGCTGTCGTCGTCGTTGAACTCGATTTCCGTTCCCGTTTCTTCCATAATCTTCTTGATTACGCTGCCCTGCTTGCCGATGACGTCGCCGATTTTGTCGGGCGCAATTTCGAAGAATATAATCTTGGGAGCGTATTTGGAAAGTTTGGGCGCAACTTCGGGCACGACTTCGAGCATCTTGGAAAGAATGTACTGTCTGCCCTCGTTAGCCTGATTAATCGCCGTGTGCATAATCTCTTCGGATATGCCTTTGATTTTTATATCCATCTGAATTGCGGTGATGCCCTTTTGGGTGCCCGCAACCTTGAAGTCCATATCGCCGAGGAAGTCTTCGAGTCCCTGAATGTCGGTAAGAACCTTGAAGTCGCCCGTTTCCTGATTTTTGATAAGTCCCATAGCCACGCCAGCAACGGGAGCCTTGATGGGAACGCCCGCGTCCATAAGCGCCATAGTGGAGCCGCAGACGGAAGCCATTGACGACGAACCGTTGGACGAAGTTATATCGTTAACCACTCTTATAGCGTAGGGGAAGGAATCCTCTTCGGGAAGTACGGGAATGAGCGCGCGCTCTGCAAGCGCGCCGTGTCCTATTTCGCGTCTGCCGGGGGAGCGGAGCGCCTTTGCTTCGCCCGTGCAGTAGCCGGGGAAGTTGTATTGGTGCATATATCTCTTTTTGGTCTCTTCGTCAAGTCCTTCGAGCTTCTGCGCTTCGGTAAGCATACCGAGGGTACAGGTGGTAAGCGTTTGGGTTTGTCCGCGGGTGAACACAGCCGAGCCGTGTACGCGGGGAAGAACGCTTCTTTCGCACCATATGGGGCGGACGTCCTTTAAACCTCTGCCGTCGGGACGGATACCTTTGTCGAATATCTTTGCGCGCACTTTTTCTTTGGTGAGATAATAAAGGCTGTCCTTTATTTCGCGCTTGTTGTCGGGATAAATTTCCGCGAAGTGTTCGAGAATTTCGGCTTCCGCCTGATTCTGTCTTTCTTCTCTCTCCTGTCTGTCGAACGTATCGATTGCCCAATCGATTTTTGCGCCCGCGTAGTCGCGGACTGCTTTGTCGAGTTCTTCGGGGATATGGTAAAGCTCGATTTCCTTTTTGGTTTTGCCGACTGCGGGTACGATTTCGGTTTCGATAAATTCGCAGATTTTCTTAATCTCTTCGAAGCCGTAAGTAATCGCGCCCACCATTTCGTCGTTGGTAACTTCGTTTGCGCCCGCTTCAATCATCAAAATCGCGTCCTTTGTTCCCGCGAGGTTGAGATGAATCGCGCTTTTTGCACGCTCGGCAAGGTCGGGGTTGATGACGTATTTGCCGTCTACCATACCTACCACTACCGAACCCGTAGGACCCGCCCACGGAATATCGGAAATAGCGATAGCGATTGAAGAACCGAGCATTGCGAGAGGTTCGGGGGAAACGTCGGGTTCAACCGAAAGCGCCTGCGCGGTAACTACTACGTCATTGAAAAGTCCCTTGGGGAACAGCGGACGGAGAGGTCTGTCGATAAGTCTTGCCGTGAGAATGGCTTTATCGCTTGCCCTGCCCTCGCGCTTTTTGAAACCGCCGGGGATTTTTCCGATTGAATACATTTTCTCTTCATAGTCCACTTGCAGGGGGAAGAAATCCATACCGTCTCTGGGACTTGCCGACATACATACGGAAACCATAACCGCCGTTTCGCCGCAGCGAACAAGGCAGGAACCGTTTGTCTGTTCCGCATACTTACCCGTTTCGATTACTACTTCTCTTCCTCCGATTGTAGTACTGAACTTTTTACATTCTTTGCTCATTAAAATAACTCCTTAACTCCTTTATTCTTGCGTTTATAACGCCCTCGTTATAAACAAAAAACGGGTAAGCAAAAATAATGCTTGCCCCGTTAATTTTACTTTCTCAAATTCAAAGCAGCAATAATCGAACGATATCTTTCGATATCCTTGCTCTTTAAATAATCCAAAAGACCGCGACGGCGACCAACCATTTTAAGAAGACCGCGGCGCGAATGATTGTCGTGAATATGCTCTTTAAGATGCTCGTTCAAGTGATTGATTCTTTCGGTTAAAAGCGCAATCTGAACTTCGGGCGAACCTGTGTCGCCTTCCTTTAAAGCGTATTTTGCAATTACTTCGGACTTTTCCATTTAATTTATCCTCCTATGGAAATATTTGCGGGAAACGAAGCGAGCCGCAGAGTACTCGAACCCCTTCGAAACCGTAACTGAAAGTATTTTACCATACTGCAATTAAAATAGCAAATAAAATTACGCTGTTTTTAAAAATATTAATCTGCGGTTGAGCCGAAGCATTCGGCGGCAATTAAAAACGCGATTTTAAACCCTAATTTAAAATGCGCAATAGAATTTTCGCAGTCCATTGTAAAACAGCAGTCGAGCATTTTGTCCAACTCCGAAACGTTTTCCTCGCTCAATTTGCCTTTAAGTTTTTTGTAGTACTCTTCATGTTTGTACAACGCTTCCTCATGCGCTTCGTTCAATTTAATATCTTGAAGCATAGGAATATGCTGTAAAAGAATGGCCTCCAAAATAGAATTTCTCATTGCGTTCTCCTTTTGTAAAATTTTTATTTTATAATTTTTTTACTTACATAAAAATTATATTAGGAATATTTCCTAATGTCAAGCAATTTTTAGGAAAATATCCTATAATTTAATTATGAAAAAACAACTATCTAAATTAAAATCTCTGCGAATAGAAAATAAACTAAGTCAAAAAAAACTCGCGGATATTTTAGGAACCACTAATAGTAGCGTATGTGATTGGGAATGCGGACGAGCCGAACCCGATATTGAAATGCTAATAAAGATTGCTAAAACATTTCAAGTTAGTGTAGACTATATTTTAGGTTTGGAAGATTAAAACCCCGAGC
Source organism: uncultured Clostridia bacterium (assembly GCA_947245485.1). Lineage (GTDB taxonomy): Bacteria > Bacillota > Clostridia > Christensenellales > Borkfalkiaceae > Coproplasma. Next base: position 3,604 of record CAMXOH010000126.1, read on the forward strand.
GGAAAAGCATATTGCCTTTTCCGCTCGGGGTTTTAATATTGACTCCTTTTGTAAATAC
>CAMXOH010000127.1 GCA_947245485.1 uncultured Clostridia bacterium
TATTGCGGCAATAACCCCGTAATGAACGTTGACCCCGACGGACACTCTTTTATTGTCATAGCGCTCATAGTGGGTGGCTTATTGGTAGGAAGTGTAGTTAACGGAATTATTGCGGGAGCAAATGCGGCGGAAGGCGAGTCTTTCGGTTCTGCGTTTTTAGGCGGCTTTGTCAACGGATTGATTAGCGGTGTCGGATTAGCCGCAGGCCTTGCGTTAGCGGCTTCGGGCGGACTTCCTTTACTTATAGCCGGTGGAGCAGTAGCTGCCGGACTTGGTTTTGTAGGTGGGTTTGTCGGTAATGTAATTACACAATCTATTTCATATGGCGATGTGGATTGGAATGTCGCTAAAATTGCAGGAGGCATAAGTGCGGGAGCAAATCTATTGTTGTTTTCGGGGTTGCGAGTTTCGGGGGCATATAGCGTAGCGGGCAGTTTTCTAAAAAGATTTGCGGAAAACCTGTATCTCGATATGATACCGTTAGCTATGTCGGTAAATCTTGGAACGTTGCCTATATTTAATCCTAATGAATTGAGGGGAAAACTCTAATAATGAAAAATAATTTTTTTGTTTCTATTGGAATGTTATTTGTATTTGTGTTTTGGGTTTTTAGCGGAGTAGGTGCATATATATGGTTTGCCATAGATGCATTTGGCGAAGACATAGGATTGACATTAGAGTTGACCTTAATGCTTGCAGTATTGCCAACAGGATTTTTTATTTGGGGTATATACATGTTTGGCGCGAAATTATATTTAGACGAAGCAGGAATAACAAAGAGATTATTTGGAATAAAAATAAAGAGTTGGAAATGGGAAGAAATAAAGTACATATATTTTAGGGCAGACCTATGGGTATGTTTATGTAAGGAAGACACGTCTAAAAATTCTCATAAAAAAAGAGAACCGGGGAAATTAACAATATTATTTTCCAAGACGAAGAAGAAATGTAAAATACTCGAACAATATATTCCTGATAATTTAAGAAGTCAAATAACAAATCAAAAATAAGCAAAAAAGTAATAAGGCGGATATTTTATCCGCCTTATTATTGTTATTTTAACGTACAGTGCGGACAATGCAAATCCCGTAAAATTAGTGGTGAAAAATGCCAAAAGCGAAAACTTCATATGCGAAGAAGATAAAGAGCATACGTATACGAAAATATCCTACGGGATTAATACGGAACTCAATACTGCGTATGAGGCTCGGCATTTAATATCGAGCAAGTCGGACGCGCTTACGGGTGAAACGGCGAAATATGCTTATGACAAAACCGAAAAATTAAGCAGTTACGAAGTAAAGGAAAACAATATAACAACGTATACTGCGCAGTTCACGTACAATCCCGAGGGAAGAATACAGCGAATAAATCAGGGCGGAAGAACGGGAATATCCTACGAGTATGCGTATGACGAAATGTACGACGGCAGACTTTTAAGCGTGAAAGCGGGCGAAGAAAGGTTTTATTTAAACTACGACTTGTTAGGTCGAAATACGGGCAGAAGGGTATATTACGGACAAACGAGAAAGAACGTGCTGACGGAAACCATAAGTTATAAACAGGTGAATACGCTTGTTCCCACTTCAAGCGGTACGAAAAGCATGTATAAGCAGAGCATACTGCCGTCCAAAATAAGTTATTCGGGCGGTGAATACTTGGATTACACTTACGACGATAACGGAAACATAACGGGCATAAGCAAAAACGGAAGCAATAAAATAGTTTATCAGTACGACGGACTCGGCAGATTGATATACGAACATAACCCGTTGCTGAATAAAACGTATTATTACGAATACGATAATAACGGAAATATAGTGAGCAAGGAAGTAGTATCGAACGGCGTAAGCGAATATACGGATTATACGTATAACAAAGACAGACTCACTAACGACGGCGAAGGGCATAGGATAATGTACGACACGCTCGGCAATCCAACAAATTACCGCGGCAAAGAATTAACGTGGGAGAAAGGAAAGCGGCTTAAAAAGTTCGGAGAAACTTCGTTCGAATACGACGGAAGAGGCAGAAGGACAAAGAAGAATACCGTAAGATACTATTACGACTATGCGGACAGATTAATAGCGAGCAGCGACGGAATGGAATACTTCTACGACCATATAGGGGTAGCGGGATTCAGATACGGCGGCGAATACTATGTGTATAAACGCGATATACAAAACAATATAACGGGCATACTTGACAGCAACGGTACGGAAGTGGTAGAATACGACTACAATGCGTGGGGTAGACACAAGGTAAGCGGAAGCAAGGCGAACACAATAGGCGCATTGAATCCGTTCAGGTACCGCAGTTACTTCTACGATACGGAAACGCAGTTATATTATCTCAAATCCCGTTATTATGACCCGTACGTATGCAGGTTCCTTAATATGGACAGCGTAAGCTGTGCAGAACCTACTGCAATAAACGGCTTAAACCTCTACGCATACTGCGGCAATAACCCCGTAATGAACGTAGACCCCGACGGAAATATAGCGTTGTCTGTTCTCTTAATTTCAATAGCTTTTGGCGGTATATTAGGCGGCGTAGTTTCCGGGGTAGAAGCAAAAAACAGAGGACTTAGCGGAAAAAATCTTGCTTTGGCTATATTAGGCGGAGCGATATTTGGAGCTGCCGTATCCGCGGCGTTTGGTTTCGGCGGCGTCGCTGCTACGGGATTGGCTATTGGTGGAAAGATAATAAAAATATCGGGACTTGCCCTGTTTGCGGCAGCTGCTTACGGTACGGCATTGGCAAGTGTGGCAGATTATCAGTTGAGTTCGTTAGCTTATAATACGCCTACGAGCGCTAACGGATATTTCGCAAGTCTATTGAAAGGCTTTATGTTCGGAATAATATCGTTCGGATTTGGCGCATTTGCGGGAATCCGCGGGTTTTTTAAACACTCATCGAAAACCATCTTTAATTATAATAAAGTAATTGAAACGGCGAGCAGGGGTGTATTATTTAATTTGCCGTCTACTGTAATAAGGTATGGATTAGAAAAATTAATAGAAATAAACTGGGGGATATAAATGGAAAATGAGAGCGAACAATTAAAAATAAGGATAAACGTTGATATAATAAAATGGACATTTACAATATTTTTTCTTGTAGGTAATTTTTTTCTTATTCTTTTTGTAGATGAAAATAATACATGGGAAGATTGGATAGTAACAATAATTTGGGGAATATCAGCAAACGTTTTGGCGATGTTTACATATATAATGCTTTCAATTTTTCCCCGGCTCTACTATATTATAGATGAAAAAGGCGTATCATTTCAAAATAGAAAAGGTAAAGAAAAATTCTATAAGTCTTGGGAAGACGTTGAATCAATAACATACGTATATTGTATAATACCGGAAGGATTGCAAGTAAAATATGTAAACGATATAGAAGAATCATATATAATATGCGTATCTCAAAAAGAAGCGAGAGAGATTTATAAAAAAATTGCAAGAGTAAGAGAAATAATGGACGCAAAAAAGGAATAAGCAAGGGGCGATACGCTAAAAAGCGTATCGCCTTACTGTTTATAATTTTTAAAACCCCAATCTTGACAGTAACGGTATAGAAGTGGTAAAATATGAATACGACGCGTGGGGCAACCATACCGTAAGCGGAATCTATACAGACCT
>CAMXOH010000128.1 GCA_947245485.1 uncultured Clostridia bacterium
TATTTCTTGTCAAGCAATATGGATAAGCCTTCACAGTTATTCTCTCGGGCGTATTTCATCGCTGCTTCGAACGTTACCCATTTGCCCGGCTCTTTAGTACTCGTCCATTTCCCATCAATGGGGGAAATTATAAACTTATCCTTCTTGCCCTTCTCTTCGTTCCACTGGGTTCGATAACAACACCAAGTCGGAATTGCTTTCAGTTCGGCGGGAACGTTCTTTTCAAGATTTGCAAGCCCTTGCGCATATCTGCGGCTCGGCGTTACTCGCTTATACGTCTTATCGATATGCTTTCCAGCAAAGCTGTCTTTCAGCTCTTGCCCGGTGAGCTCAACTTGACGTCCATCGTTATTAAGGCGAAATGTAAAATCTGAAGCTACTCGAAGCTGCGTTTTGCCGTCCGCTTCTTTGAGAAATCTTGTAGGCACATAAAATGCGTAATACGAGAATTCGCCTTTCGGCATTTTAATCATCGTATTTTCGCCGTACTGCCCGCTTACGGCGCCGTTAGGCAATTCTATGCTCAACCATTCACGTTTGCGCTCTTGCGCTTCTACGGGCTTATTTTGCGGTATTTGAGCCATATCTTGGGGGCTATCGTCAATAAAGTCATTCGGGAAATCTTCTCGTAAGGCTTGCTGATATTCGTCTGAACGCTCATAGGTGGCTATCTGCTCCCGAGCTTGGTTCAAGTAGTATTCGTCCGACTGCGCCGTATTCCCGACTTCTAAATCGTTTCTACGCAAAGTGTTTGCATACTCTTTTAACCGCTTTTCTGTTAAATCGATTTTTGCTTTATACTCTTTGATATCGGTACCGTCGGCAACAACGACGTTCTCGCCTTTTTTAGCAAGCGTTTCTGCATATTCGTTGATTGCGCGGTAAGGCACTCCGCATATCGGTACGCGCTCTTCTGTGCCTATCGTTCTGCCTGTAAGCGTAAGCTCCAGCTTCTCTGCTACACGTTCGGCGTCAGCGCCTAAAACTTCAAAGAAATCGCCCACACGGTAAAACACAACGCTGTCTGCGTTTTCGCCTTTAATTCGGGCATATTCCTGTCCCAACGGCGATTTAGACGCGGCTAATCTTTGATATCGATTTGCACGTTCATTCGTACTCGGAAAATTCTTCGCTCTGAATTCTTCTGCGGACTTTTGGTCGTCAAAATAATGAGCTTTCCCCCAACGTCTTCCGTCATCGGTATGATAATCTTCGGCAACTGCAAAGCTTCCGCCCACACGTGCTATTATTGCAACGTTCTTTCCGCTCTCGTCTTGCGTAAGGCTTACTATTCTTTCCCCTCTGAACGTTTCTTCCGCATAAAGCGTTCCGCTTAAATACTTAGGGTTCTCTATATAACGTTTAAATAAGCCGTATTCCGTCCGATAATGCTCGTCTAAAATATCTTCAACGCGTTGGTCGTAATAGGCGTCTGAACGCCGACGTTCCGTTCCCACTTCAATTTCCGCTCTCAAAACGTCTTTAAACGTCTGTATCGGCTCACGTACTCTCCGAGCTATCTCTTCAAGCTCTTCATACTCAACGGGTTCGTAGCTTACAAGACCGCCATACGGCAAGTCCGACGTGAAAACGTCACTGTCTAACGCTATTGTTTTATGTTGCTCTATCCGCCCTGTTGGCGATATAGTATAAATAACCTGTGCGGGTTCTTCGCTCTCATACCCGTCTTCGGGGTCTGTATAAGGTACATCTTCTATACGGACTGCATAATATCTCTGCCGTTGCTCTTGAGCGTCAAGCATTGCGTTCCGTGCTTGCTCAACCGTTAACTTTTCTTTTGTGGTTTCTTCTGTCTGCGCATTTTCACGCCAAGCTTTAAACAGGTCGGATGCCGAATAATTGTAATTCGTGCGTTCGCTTTCGTCATTAATAAACTCGGCTGCATAGTCAAGATAAGCCCGATACTGTTCAGCATATTCCCTTATGGTTTCTGCATCCATCTCACGTACTGCTCTTGATTGATATCGTTCTGAACTGAATGTTCGTCAACGTCGGCATTATGTTGCCTAACGTGCGCTCGCTGTAAAGCTGTGGGTTTTTCGCCGCTTATGGGTTGAATTGCATTTATACGGTCTGCCGCATAATATGCGTTCGCCGTGAGCTGGCGTTGCCACGCATTCGCTTTAGGCGACCACTTGAAACCGTTGTGTTTCAAGTCTGAACGGGTTTCTTCGTCGGGTTTTTCTTCAAAGAATATCTGCAGACGATTATCAGCTGTATTGGCTCTTACTTCGCCGCCGTTAAACTCCCAACCTACAAAACCAACCTCTTGCCGCTTTGATAGTTCTTCAATACGTTCTTTAACACGTCGAATTTCAGCATTATTGTTTGACAGTGCCCACGTCGGGTAGGGCTTGCCTTCCAAGTGCGGAAAACGATTCATATCTGCTTTAAGCTCTGCTATTTGTTCAGCTGTCAATTCGGGGCAACCGTCAAGATTTTTATTCTTGCGGTAATAAGCATTTACCGCTTTCATTGTTTCTTGTGATTTCTCTAAACTCTCAAGCTTCGTAGTTAATTTTTGTATTGAATTCGGGTCATCCGAACTAATACCCCCTTTGCCGATGTTACGAATATTATCAAGTATGCCTTGTATCTCCTGCCACTCTTGATAATTTCTATCACGCGCGGCATTTTGTTTTTGCTTTTTTCTAACCGGAAAATTCCCTCCACCGGATATTAAAATCGAAGGAACTCGCGCATCAATTTCGTTGCCTTTATTAATATTATCGGCAAGCCGTTTTGCATAGGAATTTAATAAACCTTCAATTTTATCATGATAGCTTGAGTCAACTAATTTTTTTTGTTCCTCTGCTATTGTTATTGCTCTATCTACTTGACTACGATAGCTTGACGTCGCGCTGCCTTCTTTATAATCCGAAAAGCTGTTCGCTTCTCTAGCACGCCGTGCCGACTCTTCATTTATGGGGTAATAATATCTTTGATTAATGTCTGTTGCTTGCTCTTCGCCGGGAACTTCTGCGTTTTCTGTTTCTGCATCCTGTTCCCGAAGCTCCCACATTCTTTTATAATCTTCAACGCTCATATTTCCGTCATATACATATCCGCCGGCATCTTCAAAAGCTTCGAAATCTTCGTCCTTACCTTCATAGAACGGCAAACCCGCCGCGTGCGCAGCTTCGCGTCCTTTTTTTATTTCTTCCGGCGTTAACGGCATATGGTAATAATAATCAGAAAAAGGTTCAGAATTGTTCAGAACGTCGCGAGAACGTGAAATATACATATTTACGTCCCCTTGCTCTTCTTCGGATAATTCCGCAAGCGTTTCAGGATTCAAAAGATATTCCGAAACTTCTAAATGACGTTTAAAATACTCACGCAACGCGTCGGCTTCCGCTCGGTCATCTGCGCTTTGAAATAGGTCGTTCTTTAAATATTCATCGATGTGATGCACTAAACCGCCGTTCTCAGAGCCGATATCAAATCTGCAATTTTCATAGCTTTCGGGTTTGCCCTCGAATACGAAATCGATATGAAGCTTAGTTTTATAATATCCTTCTTCCCTGTCTGCCTGGCTATCAAGCGTCGTTAATCTTTTATCAGCTTCG
>CAMXOH010000129.1 GCA_947245485.1 uncultured Clostridia bacterium
ATACGCTTGGTTAAACGAATTCGACCAAAAAACAGTAAAAATGGAACTCGCTTTATGCAACTGGAACGACAAACAGTTTTATAAGAGCTGCGTCCTTGCCGTTTACAACGAAGACGGAACGAAAACGCCGAACACTCTTAATTTCACAAATAAATAATCGGTTACGTCTTTTATCCCGAAAAAAGTAAAAATCTTTTTTCGGGATAAATTCGGCCGATTCGGTTGATTAACCGATGAAATTTGGATAAAATATAACTATATGAAAAAAATTCTTTCGATTATATTGATATTAACGCTGCTTCTAACGGCTATAGTATTTCCCGCGGGCTGCGATTTGTTGGACTATATATACGGTTCGCCGACGAATAAACCCGGCAATCCGTCAGGCGGAGACGGCGCTGTGATTACTCCTCCTTCAACCGACACCGACGACAAAGACGACACTGCGCCCGACGAGAAACCTGACGACGGCGATAACAATCCCGACGACGGAAATAACAACGGCAACGGAAACGAAAAACCCGACGATAATTTTAACGACTACGGAATGAACGTTATAACCGTTACGCTTTCTAACATAAACGTAACGGAAAAGGGAATTTACAATACCAAAGAAGAAGTCGGCGCGTACATTTACCTGTATCACAAACTGCCCAGTAATTACAGTTCAAGTTCAAACTACGTAAAAAACAACTATAACGCGCAAAATAAATTAAGCTATACCGGCGGCACGTTTCAAAACCGCGAAGGCTTACTGCCCAAAGCAAGCAACAGAACGTATACCGAATGCGATATAGGTTATCGCGGAGGAAACAGAAACGCTTTGCGGATAGTATTTTCTTCGGACTTTCTTATCTTCTATACAAGCGACCACTACGAAAGTTTTTCGATAATGAGGTTCGTATGAAAGTAACCGTGGATTGTGATGTTTGCCGTACAAAAAAAAGCTTTCTTTTGGAAATGCAAAAAGTATTCGAAGAAATGTACGGTTTGAATTACGACGCGTTTATCGACGGAGCGCGGGGTATAGAACAGGATTTGGAAATTGAAGTTTTAAATTTCGCCTGTTTCGAAGACGGACAAAATCTTGCGGAAATATTTAAAATTATAGAAGAAGAAAATCGGCTTATAAAATTTACCGTTATGCGCTGACGCCGAGCAGGGAAACATATCGAACAATAGAACTAAACACAAACGGCTTAAATCGGTTGGATTTAAGCCGTTTTAAATAATAAAAACAATCAAAAACTTATTATAAAAATTCTTTATTTTGCGTTTGACTGTTAAGTTCATCAAACATTTGTATTAACGCTTGTCCGTCTTTAAAGAAGAAACGCTGTAAATCGGTTCGAATTACGCTTTAACGGGTTCGGGGTAAACTTCTCCGAACGTATCGACGGTAACGGTTTTTATAACCTGCTTAGAATACGGACGGTCGTTAAAGTCGACGTATTCTTCGGCTATTTCGTCCACCGCTTCCATACCGCTTGTAACTTTGCCGAAAGCCGCGTACGCTCCGTCTAAATGCGGCGCGTTTTTATGCATAATAAAAAACTGACTGCCCGCGCTGTCCGGATTCATAGCGCGAGCCATAGAAATTACGCCTCTTTCGTGCTTTAAATCGTTTTTAAAACCGTTTTGATTGAACTCGCCTTTTATTGCGTATCCGGGACCGCCAGTTCCTCTGCCGTCGGGACAGCCGCCCTGAATCATAAATCCGCGGATGACGCGATGAAAAATCAAACCGTTGTAAAAACCTTTGTTTACAAGACTTATAAAATTGTTTACGGTGTTAGGCGCAACTTGCGGATATAATTCCAAAACTATTTGTTTGCCGTTTTGCATTGTGATTGTTACTTGCGGGTTTTGCATATTTAATCTCCTTTTATTTTTGCGTATATAACATCATTACGACGGTAACTTAACCGACGACCGAACGCGCGCAATAACCGTAAACGCGGATTGAAGACGGTAAAGTCAGTTTAAATTATAACTAATAGCGGTCAATATGTCAATAAGGATTTAACCTGCCGTTTAGCGTTTAACGTCGCATTTTATTGACTTTATTTATTAGCTTTTGTATAATTACAATATAAATTTTTGCAAGTTAAAACTTGCGATAGGAGAATTGAAATGCTTACGGAAAAACAATTACAAAACTTTGCCGAACTTGCGGTACGCGTGGGAGCGAATATGCAAAAAGGACAAGAAGTAGTTATACGCTGCGACGTCAATTGTCAGGATTTCGCCCATTTAATTGCTCAAAAAGCTTACGAATTCGGCGCGAAAAAAGTACATATGGAATGGCGCGACGAAAAACTTGACAGAATCAATATGTTAAACGCAACAAAAGACGCGATTTGCGATATTCCCAAATATCAAACGGAATTGTGGAACTACTTTATAGACCGCAAATGCTGTTTGATTTCCATCTCCGCGGAAGACCCGAATAAATACAAAGGATGCGACGCGAACAAGCTTTCCGCTTACCAAATAGCATTTCAAACGGCAAGACAGCTTTTCCGCAACGCAACGATGTCTAACTATCTTAGATGGACTATCGTTTCCGTACCGACGCCGGAATGGGCTAAACAGGTTTTCCCGAACGACCCCGTAAACGTCGCGGTAGACAAAATGTGGGACGCGATAGCGCGCATAATGAGGTTGGATACTCCGGACCCGACCGCAGCGTGGAGAAAACATATAGAAACGCTGGTTTCCCGCGCGAAATTCCTTACGTAACACAATTTAGTATATATCCATATGAAAAACAAAACCGGAACCGATTTGAAAGTCGGACTTGCGGAAGGACACGTTTGGATTGCCGCGGAGGAAGACGGACAAGACGGCGTACCTTTTACGGCGAATATGCCTACGGAAGAGGTATTTACCGCTCCGCATAACCGCAAAATAGACGGCACTGTCGTAAACGCGCTTCCGCTTGTTAACAACGGCAACGTAATCGACGATTTTTCGATAACGTTTAAAGACGGCAAGGTTGTAGATTACAAAGCTAAAATAGGATACGACGCGTTAAAAGGACTGCTCGAAAGCGACGAAGGCGTACTTTCTCTGGGAGAAATTGCTCTTATCGGCAAAAATTCACCCATAGCGCAAAGCGGTATTCTCTTTTACAACACGTTGTTCGACGAAAACGCAAGCTGCCACTTGGCGTTCGGAGCAAGCTACCCCACCACTGTTAAAGGCGGAAACGATATGACGGACGAACAACTTGCCGCACGCGGTATGAACCAAAGCATACAGCACGTAGACTTTATGGTAGGAACAAAAGATATCGATATCGACGGCATAGGTTACGACGGAAAGATCGTACCGATTTTCCGCGACGGCGATTGGATTATATAAAACTTTTGACGGAGTTTTTTCGCAGTTATTTATTAGCAAACTGCCGCTGCCGAGTATCTCGGCGGCGGCAGTTTTTTACTTTCTATATCAACGCTAAATACTTATTTATTCTAAAAACCCTTAAGGTAAATTTTGCGGCAAGCGTTTTTCAAACATAATTCGACTGATTTTTTGCTGATATCAGCAGTTATTTCAATACTTGAAATTAAAACCAGCCCGA
>CAMXOH010000130.1 GCA_947245485.1 uncultured Clostridia bacterium
CTTCGTTCGCAATGACGATTGTAAATTTACGCGATTTAAATTTCTTTTCCGCTGATTTTCTGCTCACAGGCAGTAGCCTCATTAGAACCCCGCCACTATGCGGGGTTTTCGTTTACAAAATTAGCGCCCGCGCGGAAATTTCCGCGCGGGCGCTGTCGTTCAATGTTTTAATCAGTCCTCTTCCGAAAAGTGTTCTTCCTCTTCATCGTGGGGTTCGGGGAACTGCGTTTTGTCGTATGCTATGCCGTTTTTATCGTAATAGTTTTTTATAGCCGAACGGATTGCTTCTTCCGCAAGCACCGAACAGTGCATTTTGTGCGCGGGGAGTCCGTCCAACGCTTCCGCAACCGCCTTGTTTGTAAGTTCGAGCGCCTGCGACAACGGCTTGCCCTTGATAAGTTCCGTCGCCATAGACGACGACGCAATCGCGCTTCCGCAACCGAACGTATTGAACTTTACGTCGGTAATTATATCGTTCTCGATTTTGAGATATATCTTCATTATATCTCCGCACTTTGCGTTGCCGACTTCGCCCACGCCATCTGCGTCCTCTATTTTACCGACGTTCCTCGGGTTGGTGAAGTGTTCCATAACCTTTTCGCTGTATAATGCCATACGTTACCTCTTTACGTGTTTTATGTTAAATTAAGTGTTTTCTTTCGCCGTTGCAAAGTTCTTCCCACACGGGCGACATATTGCGCAGATACTCAACCACTTCGGGCACGGCTTTCAAAATCGCTTCCGCGTCCTCTTCGGTGTTATACTCCGAAAGACTTATTCTCAGCGAGCCGTGCGCTACCTCGTGCGGGAGTCCGAGCGCGAGCAGAACGTGCGACGGTTCGAGCGAACCCGAAGTGCACGCCGAACCCGACGACGCGCATATGCCCTTTGCGTCGAGGAGAAGTAAAAGTCCCTCTCCCTCGATACCCTCGAAGCACATATTTATATTGGACGGCAACCGCGTTTTTCTGTCGCCGTTGAGTTTTGAATGGGGAATTTTCAAAAGTCCGTCTATGATTTTTTCGCGGAGCGCGCTCAACTTTTTCGCGTTTGCGCTCATATTGGCGCACGCTTCTTCCAAAGCCGCCGCCATTGCGGCTATGCCGCCTAAATTTTCAGTGCCCGCGCGGCGGTTTCTTTCCTGCGCGCCGCCCTCTACGAACGTATTCAGCGGAACGCCGCGCTTGCAGTACAGCGCGCCGACGCCCTTAGGACCGTGGAATTTATGCGCCGAAAGCGAAAGCATATCTATATTGTCCGCCTTGACGTCCACGGGGATATGCCCGACCGCCTGAACCGCGTCCGTATGAAAAGGCACGCCCGCCTTTCTGCAAACTTCGCCTATTTCCCTGACGGGTTGAACGGTTCCCACTTCGTTATTGGCGTACATAACGGTGACGAGCGCGGTGTCGGGACGGATTGCCTTTTCAACCTGCTCCGCCGTTATAATTCCGTTTGAATGCACGTCGAGCAGCGTTATCTCGAATCCCTCTTTTTCAAGTTTTTTAAGGGTGTGCAGGACGGCGTGATGTTCGAACGCCGTAGATATTATGTGTTTTTTTCCTTTCCTCAGTCCGTTTAATGCCGCGGAACGGAGCGCCTGATTGTCGGCTTCGCTTCCGCCCGAGGTGAAGTAAATTTCACGCGGTTCGGCGTTAAGGCATTTCGCTATTTTTTCACGGGCGGCTTCGAGCGCGTCCTTGGCGGCTTGTCCCGCCGAATGAAGCGACGACGGGTTGCCGTAAACTTCTTTAAGATAGGGCGTCATTGCCGCGATTGCAGTATCGCTCATTGCGGTTGTCGCCGCGTTGTCTACGTAAACTGTTTTCAAAGTTATAATTCCTATTTAATTAGTATGAATTAATTATAAATATTAATTCCTATCTTGTCAATAGGAATTATGCGCTATTTTATTAAAATTTAATTTTGGTTGAGTAAATCTTTGAGCGTCTTGGAAGTCAAAAAATTCATTATAACTTCGTCAAGCTCTTTGAAAAGCGGTAATGTCATACAGCTTCCCGCATTTTCGCAACCGCTTTCTATGCACTGAACGGGCGCAAGCGTGCCCTCGCCCGAAAGTAGAATTTCCGCAACGGTGTATTCCTCCGCCCTGCGCGCAAGTTTATACCCGCCGCTTTTGCCGCGCGCGCTGACGACGAGTCCCGCCGCCGAAAGCTGTTTTGCCGACGCTTCAAGATATTTTAACGACTCCCTCTGCCGCTCCGCTATTTCACTCAGAGAAATATACCCCTCGTCCTCATTGCGGGCAAGGTCGAGCATAATTTTAAGGGCGTTTCTGCCCTTCGTGGTAATAAACATAAAACTTTCCTTTAAGTTGCGCTTAAAAGCGTAAACTTGCGCGGACTATTCGCCCAACTCCAACATTGCGTTTATGCACTTAACGGCGGAAGCGACTAAATTTCCGTCCATTACAATCTCTTCGCCGCCCTCGCCTTTAAGACAGTTAAAAACGTCTACGAGAGTAGTAACTTTCATATCGTTGCAGACAAGTTCTTTGGAGAGAGGATAAAACTTTTTATCGGGACACTTGAACTGCAAGTGCTGTACTATTGAATTTTCCGTGCCGATAATAAACTCCCTGCATTGCGATTTTTCCGCATATTCCATAATGCCCGAAGTCGAACCCACGTAATCGGCAAGGCTCACCGTTTCGGGACGGCATTCGGGGTGAACGAGGAACAGCGCGTCGGGATGAGCTTTTTTGGCGACGAGAACGTCCTCTCTTTTTATCTTCGCGTGCGCGGGACAGCCGCCCTGCAATAATATGAAATTCTTTTCGGGTATTCTCTCTTTAACGTACGTACCGAGATTTATATCGGGAATGAACAGTATGTTTTGGGCGGGAATCGCGCGGCAGATTTTCAGCGCGCTCGAAGAAGTTACGCACACGTCGGCAAGCGTTTTAAGCCGCGCGGTAGTATTAACGTAAGCCACTACCGCATAGTCGGGGTGCGCTTTTTTTATTTCCGAAATATAATCCGCGTCGAACTGCTCCGCCATAGGGCAACCCGCCTGCGGATTGGCAAGCAGTACGCGTTTTTGCGGCGAAAGCATTTTTACCGTTTCCGCCATAAACCTTACTCCGCACATTATAACGTTTTTCTGCGGCGCCGTCTTTGCCTTTAAGGAAAGCGCGAAACTGTCGCCCGTAAAATCGGCGATTTCGCAAATATCTTCCGACATATAACTGTGCGCGAGAATACAGGTGTCAGTCTGCGCCTTTAACTTTAAAATTTCTTCTTGAAGTTCTTTAATCATTGTAAATTTATTATACTACCGCGCCGCCGTTCTGTCAAATAAAAAGAGTAACGGTAACCTCCCGCTATGCGGGAGGCAAAAAAGAAGCGGTAGCATTGCTGTTTTGTCGTCATTACGGGGAACCGTCGGTGACGAAGCAATCGAGACAAGACGGTAAAAATGACCGGATTGCC
>CAMXOH010000131.1 GCA_947245485.1 uncultured Clostridia bacterium
GGGCAAAATAGACCCCGTTATAGGCAGAAAGAAAGAAATAGATAAAATCATACAGGTGCTTTCCCGCCGTACGAAAAATAACCCCGTTCTTATTGGCGAACCGGGCGTAGGCAAGAGCGCGGTTGTAGAAGGACTCGCGCAGGCGATAATCAAGAACGAAGTTCCCGACCTTCTTAAAAATAAAATAGTCTTTTCGCTCGATTTGGCGGGGATGGTTGCAGGCGCGAAGTACCGCGGCGATTTCGAGGAAAGGCTTAAAAACGCAATCAACAGCATAAAGAATAACGGCAACGTAATTCTTTTTATAGACGAAATTCATTCGATTGTGGGCGCAGGCTCGACGTCGGATGGAAATATGGACGCGGCTAACATTTTAAAGCCTATGCTCGCCCGCGGCGAATTGCAGACAATCGGCGCGACTACGCTTGAAGAATACAGAAAATATATCGAAAAGGACGCCGCTCTCGAACGCCGTTTCACGCCCGTACAGGTTGACGAACCGTCGGTAGAGGATACCGTTTCTATCCTCCGCGGACTGCGCGACAGATACGAAGCTCACCACAAAGTCGTAATAACCGACGAGGCGATTATAGCCGCGGCAACACTTTCCGACAGGTATATTACCGACAGGTATCTTCCCGACAAGGCAATCGACCTTATAGACGAAGCGGCTTCCCGCGCGCGCCTTAACAGTTTAAACAGTCCCGAAGAAGTAAAGGAACTCGAAGAGAAAATCAAGAGATTAAATCTTGAAAAGAACAAGGCGGCGAAAGGCGAAAATTACACTCAGGCGCAAAAATACGTGGAAGAGATTAATAACCTTCACGAAAGAATTAAAAAGCTCGAAACAGAGTGGAAGGGACAGAAATATTCGGTTTCCCCCAAAATCGCAAGCGACGAAATCGCGGAAATAGTCAGCGGTTGGACGGGCGTTCCCGTAATCAAACTTACCGAGCAGGAGAGCGAAAAACTTTTGCACCTTGAAAGCAACCTGCACGAGCGCATTATCGGACAGGACGAAGCGGTAAGCGCGGTTTCGCGCGCAATACGCCGCGCCCGCGCGGGACTTAGCGAACCCAACAAACCCATAGGTTCGTTTATATTCGTAGGACCTACGGGCGTTGGTAAAACCGACCTTGCAAAAGCGCTTGCGGAAAGTATGTTCGGCGACGAAAAACTTATGATAAGGCTCGATATGTCGGAGTATATGGAAAAGCACTCGGTATCGAAACTTATCGGCGCGCCTCCGGGATACGTCGGTTTTGACGAAAACGGCGGCGGACAGCTCACGGAAAAGGTGAGAAGAAAGCCGTACAGCGTAGTTCTTTTCGACGAAGTGGAAAAAGCTCATCCCGATGTATTCAACGTGCTTTTACAGATACTCGACGACGGCAGACTGACGGACAGCAAGGGCAGAGTTATCAACTTCAAGAACACAATAATAATAATGACTTCCAACGTCGGCGCAAGCCAAATCAAGAAGATGTCCAATTTCGGATTTACCTCTTCGGATAACGACGGGTACGATAATATGAAGGACAATATCAACGAGGCGTTGCGCGAACAGTTCAAACCCGAATTTTTGAACAGACTCGACGATATAATAATCTTCCGTAAACTCACCAAGGACGAGGCGGCGCTGATTTGCCGCAAAATAGTAGAAGCGCTTTCAAAGCGGCTTTCGCTCCGCAACGTGTCGCTCGTTCTCTCGGACGCGGCTATGGATAAAATAGTCGAAGAGGGTTACAACGATATGTACGGCGCGCGTCCGTTGAAAAGGATAATTCAAAAGCGAATAGAGGACAGACTTTCGGACGAAATACTCGCAGGCAACGTTCTGCCGGGCGAAATCGTTACGGTAGACGTCAAGGACGGCGAACTTACATTCCGTTCGGAAAAGAAAAAAGTTTAATAAAGACTGACGGCGTAAGGCGGTAACAATGCCTTACGCCGTTTAATATTGTTTAAAAGAGAAGTAAATAAAAGCGCTAGGGATACAATCATTAAACGTTTTTTTAACATATAATATATTATCGTATGACGTTGAGTGTGTGTATTATAGTTAAAGACGAACAGGACGTAATAGGCAGGTGCCTAAACTGTGCCTCTAAATTCGCAGACGAAATTGTGGTGGTCGACACAGGTTCGTCGGACGGCACGGTTGCGGAAGTTAAAAAGTATACAGACAAGGTATTCTTTTTCAAATGGTGCGACGATTTTTCCGCCGCCCGCAATTTTGCGTTCGATAAGGCTTCGGGCGAACTGTTAATGTGGCTTGACGCAGACGACGTAGTCACGGACGAAAACTGTGAAAAAATTTTAAATTTAAAAAACGCCTTTTCGGATTACGATATGGCTGTTTTGCCGTACGCCGCGGCTTTTGACGGCGTTCAACCCACGTTCGTATACAACAGGGAGCGCATTTTCCGTAGCAGTAAAAATTACAGGTTTTCGGGCGCGGTTCACGAGGCGATTGTGCCGTGCGGGCGCATACTGTATTCCGACGCAGTAATTTACCATAAAAAAGTAAAGGAAAACGAGCCTATGCGCAATTTGCGCATACTTCAAAAATTAATTTCGTCGGGCGTTCAGCTTGACGAACGGCAGAAATTTTACTACGGAAGGGAACTTCTGTTCAACAAAATGTACAAAGAATCAATCGCCGTGCTCGAAGATTTTATGCAAGGCGACGGTTGGCGGGTGAACAAGGAGGAAGCGTGCCTAAATCTCTATCAGGCTTATACGTTTCTCGGGCGAAAACGCCGCGCTTTCGGTTGGCTTTTGCACGCGTTGACGCTGAATGTTCCTAACAGCAGAACGTGCTGTATTTTGGGCGAACATTTTATGGAAAACGGCGACAGTGATTCGGCGATTTATTGGTATGAAGCCGCCCTCGGCGTTTCGGACGACGGAAAGAGCGGCGCGTTCGTAAACCGCGACTATTGCGGGTTTATTCCGTGCATGCAGTTGTGCGTACTGTACGACAGGCTCGGCAATTACGCAAAGGCAAATGCTTTCAACGAGCGTGCAGGTAAATTCAAACCCGATAACGTAAATTATCTCAACAATAAAAAGTATTTCGAACAACTCGGAATAAGAGGAAAAATCAATGATTGAAAATTTAATATTAAAACTTTTTGCTTGCTGTAACGACGGTTGCGGCGGCTGTCATTCTAAACCGCAGCAAATCCGTACCGTGTATACGCTTACGGGCATAACCGGTCCGACAGGTCCGACGGGCGCGACGGGTCCGAGAGGTTTTCGCGGCGCAATGGGTCCGACAGGTCCGACGGGCGCGGCAGGTGAAGACGGAGCCGACGGCGTAACGGGAGCGACAGGTCCCGCAGGTGCAACGGGTGCAGACGGAGCGACAGGTCCCGCAGGTGCAACGGGTGCAGACGGAGCGACAGGTCCCACGGGTGCAACGGGCGCAGACGGAGCGACAGGTCCC
>CAMXOH010000132.1 GCA_947245485.1 uncultured Clostridia bacterium
ATCACTGATTTAAGTATTTATCGATAAACGATTTTGCATTTTTAAGCGCTCTTTTCGCTTCGGGCAATACGGGTATTACATGAAAAGCGTGCATCTTTTTGTGATAAACGTCAAATTGACTTGTAACGTTTAACGTTTGCAGTTTTTTATAAAACTCCAACGAATCATCGTACAGGTATTCGCTATCCGATACGGCGATATAAATCGGCGGGAAACCCGTAAAATCACCATAAAGCGGAGCAGCGTACGGATTGGTTTCGTTTTCCAATGTTTTGAGATACGTCTTTTTTACTTCTTCCAAAAACGTAATGTCTAACATACAATCCGTTTTTGCATTGTTTTTGTAAGAAGGAAATATTCGGGTATATTGCAGCGTAGGCGAAAACACAACGATACAAGCAGGAAGCTCTATTCCTTGCGCTTTTGCTTGCAAAGCTACGGACAGCACGAGATTGCCGCCTGCGCTTTCGCCTATCAGACAAATATTTCTTGCTCCGTATTTTTCAACAAGCATTTTATAAGCTTTCAGGCAGTCTTCCGCACCAAAAGGAAAAGCGTATTCCGGCGCAAGACGGTAATCTATACTATAAACGTTGTAACCGAGCTTCTTTGCCGTATATCCCGTAAAAGTCCTTCTTGCCGCAGGCGATCCTCCTACAAAACCGCCTCCGTGAATATACATTAAAACCTTATCTTCGGGATTATTTCCTTTTGAAAGATACTCTCCGTTAACCCCGTCGTTTGCGATTTGCTCTACTTTTACGTTTTTCGGAGCACGGGACTGTATTTCCTGCTCGCGTCTTAAAACATAATCGGGCGGATTGTTTTTATCGAATTCTTTTTTACCCTTTTTTATTATGTTATAGACAATGAAATGTATCAAACTCATATCTCGTAAGTCCCTGCGCCAACGGTTTGAGTACCGCTCGGCAAAACGATTTGCGCCGTAGTATTGGAAGGAACGATTATCGTATATTCAATCTTGTTACCATTTCTTTTCCACTTGCTTACGATCTTGCCGTATATGCTGTCGTACTCACATTCGGCGTGAGTTATGCTGCCGCCGACTTTCGGTGCAATAATAAATTTTCTCTCTCCGGCGACTTTAATTCCGCACATACTGTCAAACAGCCATTCGCAGACGGCACCCTTACTGTAATGGTCGAGCGACGCTACGCCTCCTTGCGCTTCCGTTCCTTCCCAACTTTCCCAAATAGTGTTTGCCCCCATTTTCGGCATAAATAACCAACCGGGCATTTCCTCGTTTTCAAGAAGCCTGTAAGCATACTCAATATTTATATCTGCCAGAACGTAGAGTATAAACGGAGTTGACAAAAAGCCCGTACCCAAACGCCAGCCGTAGTTATCAAGCGCCTTTATCAAACGCTTTTTTGCATATTCCGTTTGCTTGTCGTTCAAAAGTTTAAGATACAGCGGACGCACGAGTTTCGCCTGTCTGTCCGTATCCATACCGTGTTTCTTTGTCTCTACAAGTTTTTGGTAGCCTATTCTTGTTCTGTCGGCATACTTTTTGAAGTATTGCGCGTCTTCCACTTTACCGAGTAAGTCGGCGATTTTTTTCATATGTTCAAGCATATAAACGATATACGCCGTAGTTTCTTCGGGATGAGGACTTACAAAGTCGGATATAGCGAACGCCTTGACGTCAACGGGTTCAGCCCATTCGCCGTAAGACTGACCGTAATTGGATATCATTTTACGGTATTTACGCTTTAATCCCGTAGGCGCACTCGTAAAATAATGCTTGCCGAGCGTCTTTATCTTGTACATTGCAAATCGGCGCATAGCATCGTAGTTATTTTCCAAAATACGTTTATCGCCGTACTTTTCGTAAATGCGGTAAGGTATCAGTACGCCCGCATCCGACCAACCGGGAGAACCATCCATTACGTTCATATAAAAGTCGATACCGCCCATAGGCGTAATCTGACGGAAATTGCCGTTCTTTCTCTGCCCGTCGCACATATCCGCAACATATTTTCTTGCCATAGCGGCATAATCGACGAAATAGCTTGCCGTATTACAAAAAATCTGCGCATCGCCCGACCAACCATGACGTTCCCTCGTAGGACAGTCGGTTGGAACGTCGGCGTGATTGTTTCTCGTTGACCACCGTGTACACTCGACTAATTTATTAATCAGTTCATGCGAACAGTTAAATTTAATCGTGTCTTGCATATCCGAATAAACGGCAATCGCAGTAAAATCTTCGGGTTGCCAAGCAATATCCGTTTCAATTAATACGTACTGAAAACCAAAAATTGCGAACTTCGTTTTATACTCGTTTACGCCCTCTTCTGCCGTACAAACAACCTGCTGTAAAGGCGTAACCTTCGTGCGCTTTTTATTGGCGCATTGAATATTCTTTTGGGTAAATTCGCCTTCTTTGTCGAACATTTCCCCAAAGCGAAGTTTAATTATTTGCCCCTTTCGAGCTTTTAACGAAAATGCGATATAACCCGCGATATTCTGTCCGAAATCGAGAACGGTTGCTCCCTTCGGGGTTTTAATAACCGTAGGCTTAAACGTTTCGTGTTCGGTTAAAGGCACGTTGTTGGAAGCGGAAGGAATCACTTCTTGCTTCGTTAATTTAGCCTTCCGATTGTAAGAAGGCGTACGGTAAGCCTCCACGACCTCACCGTCTTTATTGTCGGCAAAGCGAATCGCGCCGTCATTGCTCCAATCCCAAGTTTCATCAGATATAATACGGCTAATATTCCCGTCGTGCCCCGTAATCTCTAACTGTGCCAAAAACTTCGTTTGTTTACCGTATTGGTTTTTCCGTCCCCAAGCGCCGCAACTGCCTCTATACCAACCGTCGGCAAGCTCAACCGTAAAATCATTGTTACTGCTTTGTATAAGCTCGGTTATGTCGTAAGTCTGCAACTGAATACGCTTCCTATAATCCGTATGCCCCGGCGCAAGACAGAAATCGCCAACCTTTTTGCCGTTTAATTTCGCTTCGTAAAGTCCGCAAGCGGTTATATACAGCCTTGCCCTCTGAACGCAAATTCCATTAAAAGATTTTTTGAAGCAGTCAACGGGATAACGTTTTTTCTTATTTACGCCGTAATTTCCGCATATCCATTTCGCTTTGAAATCGGAACTACTCAACAAACCCATTTCAAAAAATGCGTCTGCTTTTTCGCCCTCTTCGTCGTGTTCGTTCCATACCGTAACTGTCCATTCTACACGCTGACGGGAAACAAGTTTCGGCTGATAATCCGCATGCATTTCCGCAGACAAAACCTTACCGCTGTCCCAAACCGTTTCTCCGTCGGTTACGGCGACAATACGGTATGCGCTTTGCGTTTTACCGCCGCTACAAGTCCACATTAGACGCGGATTTTGTATATCTATCCCGATAGGATTAATTAAATATT
>CAMXOH010000133.1 GCA_947245485.1 uncultured Clostridia bacterium
TCTATGCCGCGCTTTTCGCCCGT
This sequence comes from uncultured Clostridia bacterium, assembly GCA_947245485.1. Lineage (GTDB taxonomy): Bacteria > Bacillota > Clostridia > Christensenellales > Borkfalkiaceae > Coproplasma. Next base: position 24 of record CAMXOH010000133.1, read on the forward strand.
TTCGGCGACCTCGTTGCCCAACGAATACATTATGACCGACGGATGATTGTAGTCCTTGTTTATCATGTCGGTTATATCCTGCTCGTACATGCTTTCCACAAAACCCGCATAGTCGTATTTGTTTTTGTGGATGTACCACATATCCGCGTACTCGTCCATTACGAGAATACCGAACTTATCGCACGCATCCAAAAAGCTTTTGCTACACGGGTTATGCGCCGAACGAACGGCGTTGTACCCCCACTCTTTTAAGAGTCTTACCTTGCGCTCTTCCGCTTCGGGATAGCACCGCGCTCCCAAGATACCGTTGTCGCTGTGAATACACGCGCCGCGCAAAACCGTGCGGATCCCGTTTATCTTTATCCCGTCGGTGTGATCGCAAGTGAACGCGCGTATGCCGAACGTTTCTTTGTGCTCGTCATTGCCGAATATCGCCGTGCACTCATAAAGCTCGGGATCGTCCGGCGACCATAATTGCGCATCCGCTATTTCAAACGAAAAAACGGCGATCTTGTTTTCGTCGGTGCTTTTTAAAGCGTTGCACACGATTTTGCCGTTTCGACCGATAGTTACCGCCGCTTCGCCCGGCTCGCTCGTCGATACGCGCACCTCGACCACCGCAGGGTCTATGCTTATCGTGCGGATCTTGACGCCGTTGAGCGGTATATGCTTTTTGTCCGCCACCCACATCGCCACGGGACGGTAAATGCCGGTACCCGTGTACCAGCGACTGTTGGGCTGATCGGAGTTGCGGGCTATTACGCGGATCTCGTTTTGTTCGCCGAACTTTAAAAACCCGTCGGCGGGCACGTAAAAATTGGTATAACCGTAGTTGCGCTCGCCCGCTTTAACGCCGTTTATGTAAACTTCGGCGTTGTGATACACACCCTCGAACTCGAAAACGATCGTCTTATCCCTATATTTTTCGGGCAAGGAAAACGTTTTCACATACTCGTAATCCAGCCCTTCGTACCAACCTGTATTCACGCCGCCGTCGCTGTCATTTATGCGCTTTTCGCAGAGCATGGCGTCATGCGGGAGCGTGACGGGCGTAAACGCTTCGTCACAGGCATTCAAATGCCGATATTGCCAATCGCGGTTGAAATCGATTTTGATCATTTTACCACCAATAAAAATAAGTATAAATATTATTGTAAGTGTACGGCGTTATTTAAGCTTATAATAGTATTTAAAGTAAAATCGTATGGTAAAATCGTATCTATAATTACACATACTTGATTTTATGCGAATTATATGATATAGTGTTTCGGGAGAGCGATATAACATGGATTCCGACAAGGCGCAATTATTAAAACTCATAAAAGATTTTTACGAGATAACAAGAATGAAAACTTTGGTATACGACGCCGAGGGGAAAGAGATCTGCTTCTATCCCGCGCAATTTACGCCGTTTTGCGAATACTTGCGCAACCACGAAGGGTTCGATCACGCATGCCACGAATGCGACATGAACGCCATTTCGGCTTGTCGGCGCACGCAACAGCCTATAATTTACACCTGTCATGCGGGGCTCACCGAAGGCATCGCGCCTATCGTTATAAACAACTCGCTTGTCGGTTTTATAGCGTTAGGTCAAGTCAGGGAAAACGATTCCGTCGTTTTGATCAAATCTTGCCAAAACCCCGAAGAGCTGAATAGGCGTTTCCAAAACCTGCCTATAACGCAAAGAAAAACCATAGAATCGGCAATGCACGTTTTGGAAGCGTGCGCCACATACGACCAATTAAAGTCGTTGGTCGAAGAAAGCAGTAACACATTTTCCACAAGGCTGTTGCAGTTTATAGACGAAAATATAACGGGCGATCTCAGTATCGACGCGCTCATGCGCAAGTTTTACATGTCGCGCGTGGAACTGTACCGAAACGTCAACTTCTCGTTTAAGTGCACGCCCGCCGAACTCATCAAAAACCGCAGACTGCACCATGCGGCAAAGCTTTTGCGTACCACAAATATGTCGGTAAGTCGAATCGCCGTAAAATCGGGGCTGCCGGATTACAATTATTTTTCCAAAATATTCAAAAAGAAATACGGCATGTCGCCTTCGCAATACAGATCGAAAATTTCGTAATATATCGGTTTTGCAATTTTAGGTCGAGTCGTAACGGTCTCGATCTTTTTATTATTATGCAATATTTTCCGCGTTCCCGTTGACTTATGGTTTCCGTTACTTGTATTTTTCTTTCATTTGAGCTTTTATCGGTGCTACTCCCCTTTTTGCCCGAAAAGGCAAAATAAATTCTCAAAGCAGTTTTCCAAATGAAAGTAACAAGTAAAAATGTAAACCGAGAGAACGATGTCAGAAAGTTCTGCCTTACCGAATTCTCTTTCGACGACGGCGAATACGGGATCATCTTCAATATAGTAGATATTTCGTTCGTCTACGAAACTATCACCGTCGCAAACACCCGTTACGGAAAGATAATGCAAGATACGTTCCTATTACTCCGCGACAAAGACGGTAAACTGTATTTCGAGTACGGTCTGTTCTATGAAAACAAGATACATCTCGATGATTTCCAAAACGTGGGTGACGACGATGAATAACGAAGAACTTTTAACACAAGATCCCGATTACGAAAAAGCGTTCAAAGGGTTCAAGGCGCGAGTATCGAACGGTTGGCAACCATCATTTGGATATGCTCGATCGGTTACAACGAGCAAACTATTCTTTCAATTCTCAAAAAGGAGCGTGACGTATAATGCCCACGATAACCCTTCCCGCCAATCGACGCGACCAAGAACTCATACTCGCCTATCTTACCGAAAACGCGTCGGAAGTTCTTACGGACAAGATAAACAACGGCGTGCTGTTCGTTAAAGACAGCAAACAGCTTATAAACCGCAAAGGCCTTAACGGGTTTATGAAGTATGCGACAGACGAAGCGAGAAAGCTCGCAGAGAAAGGCGCTAACAGCGCGTGCGTGGAAGATTCGGTCGTGTGTGGCCGGGCTATGCACTATTTCAAAGAAGATTCGGTCGAAGGCAAACTGAATAACCAAGACGATACCGAATATACGCCCACACCCAAATTACTGCGAGCATTCGCAACACTTGTAGCACCCGTACCGCCACACGAAATAGGAACGGGTCCTTCCGTATCCCCGAGTTTTAAAGCATTTCGCGCTTCAGCTACAGTCGTTGCTTCCGTCCCGCCGCAATTTATGGGAACGGGACCACGCGTATAGCCTAATCCCAAATTATCTCTGGCGCTTTCTACCGTTTTTGATCCCGTGCCGCCTTTACTTATCGGTAATACCGATATATTGGGTTCTTTATTATTGTCAAGAGCCGCTATGTTGTTTTCGATACGATTGAAGTCGTCAGCCGTAGGAACGCTCGAATCGGTCCA
>CAMXOH010000134.1 GCA_947245485.1 uncultured Clostridia bacterium
AAAATGCCCAATAAAAAGACATTTATTAGTATGTTTAAACGTATAGGGTATTCGCACAACAAGTCTTTCTTTAATGATGAATCAAGGAAAAAGCAAGTACAGACAATTTTGCGTTTATATGAGAATTACTTGCATCCCGAAAATTGGGAACTTGAATTTACAATTGAACACATACTTCCGGATAGTCAAAATGCAAATAACGCGATAATTGGTAATTTAATTCCTCTAGAAGCTCGCTTAAATGGATTGTTAGCTGATAAATGCTTAAATGAAAAGATAGATGTATATCTTTATGAATCAAGCTTTGTATCAGCTCATAAGTTTGCAAAGCGATATAGAGATATATCATTTGATCCTAATGATCGAACAGAATATATGGCAGAAGATTTTTATGACAAAATTTTGCAGCTAAATAAGGAGTAGCAAATGAACGAATCGCGGTTGGAACTGTCCGTAATGGAATTGTTCAAAGATATAGAATATGAAACTTTGCGCGGCGAAGAAATTTTGCGCGAAGCGTCGGACGTGCTTATCAAAGACGATTTGCGCGCGTTTCTTGCCACACGGTATTCGGCTGATGACATAACGGCAAACGAAATCGAAAATATTATCTTCGGACTTGTGCGCGCGTCCTGCGATCCATTGTACGACGCAAACAAACAAATGCTGACTAAAATCACCGAAGGCTTTATTTTTCGCCGCGAAGATAAGACGAAAAAAGATTTGTTTATTCGACTTATCGACTTCGACGCGCCCGAAAATAATATATTCAAAATCGTCAATCAGGTGGAAATACAAGGCGCGCAAGAGATTCGTATTCCCGACGCTATTGTGTACATAAACGGCTTGCCGCTCATAGTCATAGAATTCAAAAGCGCGGTGCGCGAAAACGCTACGATATACGACGCGTACAAGCAACTCACGGTGCGCTATACGCGGGATATTCCCGATTTGTTCAAATACAATGCGTTTGTCGTTATAAGCGACGGCGTAAACAATAAATATGGCTCGCTGTTCGCCGAGTACGGCTACTTTTACTCTTGGCGTACAATCGACGAGAGCGAAGAAGTAGAAGGCATCAACTCGTTGTATTCTATGGTAAACGGACTGTTTCGTAAAGACAGATTGCTTTCGGTTATCAAGGACTTTATTTTCTTTCCCGATAGTTCTAAAAAGGAAGAAAAAATCGTATGTCGCTATCCGCAATATTTTGCCGCGACCAAACTTTTGGAAAATATCAGGTTGCACCAAAAGCCGCGAGGCGACGGCAAAGGCGGAACGTATTTCGGCGCGACGGGTTGCGGCAAAAGCTATACGATGCTGTTCCTTACGCGACTGCTTATGAAAAGCGAATATTTCCATAGCCCCACTATCGTATTGATTACCGACCGCACGGACTTGGATAATCAACTGTCGGAAACGTTTTGTAACGCAAAAAAGTTTATCGGCGATAATACGGTGGAGAGTATCGAATCGCGCGCCGCTTTACGGGGAAAATTGCAAGGTCGTGCAAGCGGCGGCGTGTATCTTACCACTATTCAAAAATTCACCGAAGATACAAAATTGTTATCTGACAGAACTAACATTATTTGTATATCGGACGAAGCGCACCGCAGTCAAGTCAATCTCGAACAAAAAGTGCGCGTAACCGAGCGCGGCGTGGAAAAGCATTACGGTTTTGCAAAGTATTTGCATGATTCTTTGCCGAACGCCACATACGTCGGTTTCACGGGTACGCCTATCGACGCGACGATAGACGTTTTTGGCAAGGTCGTGGACAGATATACTATGACCGAATCGGTCAAAGATGGAATTACCGTAAATCTCGTTTACGAAGGTCGGGCGGCAAAGGTTTCGCCGAACAAAGCCAAACTCGAAGAAATCGAAGCGTACTACGAAAAGTGCGAGCAAGAAGGCGCGAACGAAAACCAAATCGAAGAAAGCAAAAAGGCTATGACGCGGTTGGAGATCGTTTTGGGCGATAAAGACCGCCTGCAAGCCATAGCAGAAGATTTTGTAACGCACTACGAAAAAAGAGTGTCGGAAGGCAGTACCGTTTGCGGCAAGGCTATGTTTGTATGCGCCAACCGAGAAATCGCTTATAAACTGTATTGCTGTATCAAAGACTTGCGCCCCGATTGGGTGATTGCCAAAGGCGCGGAAGATTGTGCGGAGCTGTCCGCGCGCGAGCGCAAAGAAATCAAGCCTATGCCCAAAATGAACTTGGTTATGACGCGCAATAAAGACGACAAAAAAGCGTTATGGGATTTTCTCGGAAACGAAGAATACAGGCGCGAACTCGACAGGCAGTTCAAGAACGCAAAATCCAACTTTAAGATCGCAATAGTCGTGGATATGTGGCTGACCGGCTTCGACGTTCCCGAACTCGACACGCTGTATTTGGATAAACCGGTGCAACAGCATACTCTTATTCAAACAATTTCGCGCGTAAACCGTGTTTGCAAGGGCAAGGATAAGGGGCTTATCGTCGATTATATCGGTATCAAAAACAGTCTTAATAAGGCGCTTAAAATGTATACTGATTATAAAGAGAGCGAATTGGAAGAAATCGGCAAGTCCGTAATTATCGTGCGCGATATGTTAGAAGTGTTGGACTCTATGTTTAATACGTTTAATGCCACGGCGTTTTATAGTGGAACGCCGTTACAACAGTTGGAATGTTTGAAACACGCGGTCGAATTTGTGCAAATTACAAAGGATATGGAAGACCGTTTTATGGCGGCGACAAAACGGTTAAAAGAAGCGTTTAATCTTTGCGTGGGCGGCGACGAACTCACGGATGCCGAGCGCGATAAAATTCATTTCTATTTTGCCGTGAGATCTGTGCTTTACAAATACACAAAGGGCGAAGCGCCCGATGCCGCGCAAATGAATGAACACGTTTCGCGTATGGTGGAAGAAGCATTGCAGGCGGAAGGCGTTACCGAACTTTTCACTGTCGGGAAAGATACCCGGCGTTTAGAAGAAGATATTTTCGGCGATGAGTATCTTGCGAGAATAAATCGTATTCCGCTTGTAAATACCAAAATCAAAATTTTGCAAAGGCTGTTGAAAAAAGCAATCGACGACTATCGCCGAGTGAATAAAATTAAAGGCGTGGATTTCACTAAACGATTGAATGCTATTGTTGATTTGTATAATGCGCGTCGAAACGACAAAGCGTTTGCCAATGAAGTTTTGGACGACGTTGCCGAACAATTAACGCGCTTGCTCGAAGAACTTGGCAAAGACAAGATGTCGTTTGAAGCGCTTAATCTTACTTTTGAAGAAAAAGCGTTTTACGATATTTTGGAATCCATTGCTCACAAGTACGGTTTTTACGCCGAATACGTTGCGGAGTTCGGGCAAGACAAATTGT
>CAMXOH010000135.1 GCA_947245485.1 uncultured Clostridia bacterium
AGTCATTTTGTTCGTCTTTTCTGGATTGCTTCACTGCGTTCGCAATGACGTTCGTAAATTTCTTTTACCCCTGCGTTTTCTGCCCGCGAGTCCGCAGATTATGAATCCCGCGCAGAATACCGCAATGCTTACCAACCAGCCGAAAGCCGCCTGCGCCCAGAACGGATAACCGCCGTACCGCCCGCCTTCCTGAAATATAAGGTGATAGACGCCCCAAAGCGCAAGCGCGGACAGCGCGGCGGGACTTAAATATTTAAGCGAAAAATAGAACGGTTTGGACGGCATTCTGAATTTTCCCGTATAGCGGTTCACTTCGCCCGCAAGGTTTAAAGTTTTTACTTTACCGCCTATTACCATACATTCCGCAACGCCCAGAAGCAGTATATTGAAATAATTCAGAAAATGGTCCGCGACGTCCAGAACAACGGACGCGAGCGGAGTTGCAAAAATAACGCATACCGCCGCGCCGGTTATACATACGGCGGCGGCTATTTTCTTTTTGTTTATATTGAGTTTTTCGGAAAGGGGATTTGCCGCCGCTTCGAGCATAGACACGGAGGACTGCAACGCCATCATTGCGAGCGAGGCGTAGAACAGTACGCCCGTTACGGAATTAAGCACAGTATTGCCCGCGCCGAATACAAGCGTTATCGCCGCAGGGTACACCATAAATGCGGTAGCTATGCCCGACTGCGAAAACTCGCCCTGTAAACCGCAGCCGTAAAGCGTAGTGAACAGCACTACGGATGAGAGAATGGATACGAGAAAGTCCGACAGCGCGATAATCATACTGTCGCGGAAAATATTGGTTCCCTCGGGCAGATACGCGCCGTACGCGGGCATTATGCCCACTAATACCGAAAGCGAGAAAAACACCTGTCCCACTGCGTTGAGCCAAAGTTCCGCGTCTCCGAACGCCGAAAAATCGGGGACGAACAGCGCGCGCAACGCTTCCCCGCTGTTCGGGTAGAGAAGTCCCCTGCCCGCCATAAAAGTTAAGAGCACGACGGGTATAATAACCGTAAATTTCGCCGTCTTTGCGAGCGAACCCGCGCCGCCGCGCAGACAGAGATACATAAGAATCCAAGCGGCGAGAATGCAGATAAACGCCAACGGCGAGAATTTGCCGCCGATTACCTCGTTAAAAAAATAGCCGCTTACTTCCGAATGCGTCATAGAAGTAGACTGTTTGCAGAGCGGCGCAATTTTGAAAAGCATGGCGATAATCCAGCCGAGCAACGCGGCGTACATAACCGCGACGGCAAGCGAATTGAAACAAGACGCCCAGCCGAGCGGCTCCGCCTTTTTATTGAGATTCGCCATACACTTGGGCGCGCCCGCGCGGAACTTCCTGCCGAGCGCAATTTCCGCATTGAGAACGGGTATGCCGATGAGAACGAGCGCAATGCTGTAAATAAGCAAAAAAGTACCCCCGCCGTACTTTGCGCATAGTCCCGGGAAGCGCAGAGAGTCGCCGAGTCCGATTGCCGCGCCAACGCAAGCGAGTATGAACCCGCCTCTTGATTTAAATCTTTCCTGTGCCATACGCTATATATATTCCGTCCGCCGTCCTCTCATTCCTCAATAGCGCTCCCGTCCGCCCGTACCGAACGGAAAATGCCCCCGAACGCGGTTTAGCGTTCGGGGGCGGTAAATTTATTTGAGTTTTTTCAATTTGTTTAAGTGGTAAAACGCGTACGCGATAACCGCGAACACGCTTATAACCAAAACGATAAGAATAACCATAAACACTATTAAGCCGATTATAACCGACTGTTCGTCCTTGATAACGCTTGCGGAAAGCGCCGCGAACATGAGCAATCCCGCAAACACCGCGCTTGCTACGCATATAAGAATTTTAAGCAACTTAACGGCGCGCTCCGCCCTGTCCGCAAGCATCTGCGCATAAATTTCGCTAACCATATCAAAATCTCCGCATTAAAGTTCAATCAATTTTCTATCATACTCGAAAGTATCGCAAGGTTTGCCGCAACGTCGATATGCCGCACCGCAACGCCGTCGGGCGCTTTTATGAGAACGGGCGCAAAATTCAATATCGCCCTTATTCCGCAATTAATCAACCTGTCCGCCGCTTCCTGCGCATGCTCTGCGGGTATACATATTACGGCGAGTTCGGCTTTGAGTTTTTTCAATACGCTTTCGGCTTCCGCAATGTCGTATACGTGTTTGCCCGCTATGCTTATGCCGAATTTTTCGGGGTTGCTGTCAAACGCGGCGACAATTTCTATACCGTAATTGTGAAATCCGCCGTAACCGAGTATCGCTTTGCCGAGCGCGCCCGCGCCGACAATAACGGCGTTTCTTCTGCTGTTACAGCACAAAAACTCTTCGAGCGCGGAAATGAGTTCCTTTGTAATATACCCTACGCGCGGTCTGCCCACGGCGGAAGTATACGCCAAATCCTTTCTTACAAGCACTTCGCCCATACCGAGCGCCTCTGCGATTGAACCGCTTGAAACGTAAGTTCTTTCCGCGGGCAAAGATTTGAGGTAATTTAAATATATGGGAAGTCTTTGCAGGGATATTACGGGTATTTCCGTATTCATATTAAACCTCCGCAACCAAAGCCGCCGCGCCGTACGCGCCGGCAGACGAACCGAGGGTTGCCGTGGTTACTTTAACGGGAGCAAAGTGCGCGGCGAACGCTTCCCTGTCCATTATGCCTTGAAGGGGCGTTGTGAGCCTTTCTTTCTGCCCCGACACGCCGCCGCCGAGCATTATTACCTGCGGGCGGAAAATATTAGCCACGTTGACAAGTCCGCACGCAAGGTATTTGATATACCAATCCACTACTTCGCTTGCGGCAATGTCGGTTTCCGCGCACAAAAACGCGGTTTCGCCCGAAGCCGTTTCGGAAGTACAGCTCTGCCACATTTCCGAGCCGGGGTTCTCTTCCATCGCCCATCTTGTGCGCTTAATAAGCGCGGTTGCGGAAGAGTACGCTTCGAAACAGCCGCGCCGTCCGCACGTACAGCGGTTGCCGCCGTGTTCTATTACCATATGCCCGATTTCCGCGCCCGCCGATTTGTTGCCTTCGAACAGTTTGCCGTCTATTACTATTCCGCTTCCCACTCCCGTACCGAGAGTGATTAAAACGCTGTCTTTATAGTTTTTGCCCGCACCGAACTTCGCTTCGCCCAATGCCGCGGCGTTGGCGTCGTTGGTTATTTTTACGGGGAGTTTTAGCGCGTCTTTTACTGTCTGCGCAAGCGGATAATTTTTAAGCCTTAAATTGCCCGCGAAAACAACCGTGCCGTTTTGCGCGTCTATTACTCCGGGGCAGCCTATGCCGACGCCCTGTACCTTTTGCCCGTCCGCTTTGGCGATAAATCTGTTGCAAATAGCTATA
>CAMXOH010000136.1 GCA_947245485.1 uncultured Clostridia bacterium
AAGACGAACAAAATGACTGGATTGCCGCGTTCGCGATGCTCCCTCGCAATGACGGTACCCGTAGACGGGTAGCAAGAAAATGCTTAACGTCTGGATTGCCGCGCCAACAAGTTGGCTCGCAATGACGGTACCCGTAGACGGGTAGCAAGATGACGCATGACTGGCAGGTCTAAAATACGCGCACTTGTGCGCAGCCGGTAATGATTAGGGCTTATTGCCCGAAAATGAAATACCACCCGCTATGCGGGTGGATTATTATTTTACTTCAAAACGTTTATCGCATTAATTTGTTCAAGGCTCACGCCCGAATAGTTTATGACGGCGCACCTTTCGGGAACAGGCGCGGGCGCAAGCAGATAGTCGGAAACGCATTTAAGATTTAACCCCGCTTTCGCCGCACGCTCTTTAATATATCCGTCCGACGGCGCGTCGGGAAACTGTAACAGCATATGAAGTCCGCTGCCGGGCGCAATCACGGTGCACCGCACGCCGAGGTTTGCGGCTTTCTCCAAAGCCGCTTGTCTGAGCGCGCGGTAATAATTTTTAAGGCGTGATATATGCCGTTCGAAATAGCCGCCGTCGAGCATTGCGGCAAGCGTTTTCTGTTCGAACAGCGGCACGGCGCAGGCGGAATGTCCGAACACTTTCAAATACTTTTCATAAAGTTTCGGCGGAAGAACCATATACCCCATACGCATAGACGGCGCAAGGCTTTTGGAAAAAGTGTTCATATAAATTACTCTGTCGGAACAAAGGCTGTAAGCGCACTGTAAGGGTTTTCCGACTAACCTGAATTCGCTGTCGTAGTCGTCCTCGATTATATACCCGCCGCAAGAATTTGCCCAACTTATTAATCTTGCCCTGCCCGAAACGGGAATTACCGCCCCCGTCGGGAACTGGTGCGACGGAGAAACGTGCAGTACGTTCGCTCCGCTTTGCTCTACTTCATCACAGCATACGCCCTCTTCGTTTACGCCAATATAGGCGCAACGCGCGCCGTTTAAACGGTAGGTTGCCGAAATTTTTCCGTGCCCCGGGTTTTCGACGGCAAAGACTTTGTCGCGCCCCAACAGTTGGACTATAATGCCGTATAGATATTCCGCGCCCGCGCCTATTACCACATACCGCGGCTCGACGTCAATGGCGCGCGCCCTGTACAGATAGCTTGCGACAGCGCGTCTGAGTTCTGCGTCGCCGCTACACGGCACCCGCTCCAAAAGATGTTCGCCGCAGTCCGATAAAACCTTGCGCATAAGCCGCGCCCATACCGAAAAAGGGAACAGTTCCGTCCGCGCGCCGTTTACGAAATCGACGGCGAACTTCTTTTCCCGCTCTTCCGGCGGAAGAGAAATTTCCCGCTTACCGTAAAAGTCCGCGTTCACTTCCGCAACGAAATAGCCGTTTCTTTCCGCGGAATAAATGTATCCCTCTGCGATAAGCTGTTCGTAAGCCGTCTGAACCGTAACCACGCTTACGGAAAGCTCTTCGGCAAGGGCGCGCTTGGACGGCAGCCTTTCCCCCCGTTTCAACTTGCCGCAAAGTATATCGTCGCGTATAAGCGAATACAGAGTATAATATTTGTTTTTGCCTTTCAAATTATAAGTAAGCATATTTTTACCGAAATTTAATTGGTATTATTAAATTGTACCAAATTGGATATTTTAATAATACCAAAACTGCGTATAATAGTCAACAGTAAATTGAACGAGGTTAAAAGATGTTATCCAAAAGAATACTTACAATGCAGGACCTTTCATGCGTAGGGCAGTGCTCCCTCACCGTGGCTCTGCCCGTGCTTTCGGCTTACGGCGTGGAAACCTGCGTACTGCCGACGGCGTTGCTTTCAAACCACACTATGTTCCCGAAATGGAGCTGTCTCGACTTAACTCAGGAGACGCGCAATATTATGAAAGTATGGAAAGAAAACGCTTTCAAGTTCGACGCGTTTTATTTGGGATATTTAGGTTCGGAAAGCCTTACCGAAGTTGCGAAAGAGTGTTTTAAAAACTTTTCCGCCGAAGGCGCGAAAGTCATTATAGACCCTGCTTTCGGCGATAACGGCAAACTCTACCCCGCTTTCGACGCGGGATATGTGGCGGCTATGAGAAAATTAATCAAACACGCGGACATAATTTTACCCAACCTTACGGAAGCCTGCTTTTTAAGCGGCTCGGATTACAGAGCCGACGCTGACGTTGAATTTATTCAGAGAGTCATCGAGAAACTTTCCGCATTAACCGACGCCGTGATTGTTCTTACGGGCGCGGAAAGAGAGGGCGAAATAGGCGAAATTATTTACCGCGAGGGAAAGTATTCCTACGTGTGGGCGGAGAAACTGCCCGTCCGCTTTCACGGCACGGGAGACATATTCGCTTCTGCGTTCACCGCGGAATATCTCGACAGCGAAAACTTCGAGAAGGCTTGCGCGGTTGCGGGCGAGCTGGTTGCTAAAAGCATAAAGGCAACCGACGGCGAACACCGTTACGGCGTAAACTTCGAACACGTTTTAAAAACAATGAGAAAATAAAACTATGAAAAACAAGAAAGCATATTATTCCGCAAAATGGATTGCTTATACGGCAATGACCACATCGCTTGTAATTGCTACGAGTTTTATAGTACCCTTACCTATTCCGCCTTTCGGTAATCTTTACTGGTGCGACGCGGTAATATTTATGACTGCTTATCTTTTAGACCCGCTCGCGTCTTTCATAACAGGAGGCGTAGGAACTTTTCTTTATGACGTTGTACACGGAAACAGCGCAATGATGTTTGCCTCACTAGTCATCCACGGTTTACAAGCCGTTGCGGTTTCAGCGTTGTTGCACTGCGTATTTCCAAAAAAACACGAACCGTTAACGGCTGGAATCTCCTCCGTTGTCGGCGGCGTTATTGTTATTGCAGGATATTTCATACTGCGATATTATATAAACGGATACGAGCCGATTATCTGCGGATATAAAGCAGTTGCCAACGTTATACAGGAAATTACGGGCATTATAATAGGAATGACTATCTGCTATGCGACAACTTTAAAAAGACAATTAAAGAAGCATAATCTTCTGCCCGATTTCAAAAATGAAATTCGGTTTAATAATAATCCACCCGCATAGCGGGTGATATTTCATTTTCGGGCAATTAGCCCTAATCATTACCGGCTGCGCACAAGTGCGCGTATTTTAGACCTGCCAGTCCTGCATCATCTTGCTACCCGTCATCGGGTACCGTCATTGCGAGCCTACTTGTTGGC
>CAMXOH010000137.1 GCA_947245485.1 uncultured Clostridia bacterium
CAAAGGCTGGTTCGAGAAGTACACCGAAAAGTACGGCGGAGAGTTAGTAAACGCCCGATACAGTAAAGACCTGTTCGACGAAGTGGACGATGAGTTTACCGAAGTCAATATTACCGCGAACGACGAATTCAAGCTCACCGACGTAACGACAAAAGAAAATTGGTGGAGCTGGCTGTTCCCGCATTTGAAACCCGACATAACCGGCGAGACGACGTATAACGTTTCGGCTATACAGGAAGTAGGAATAAACGACATAGACAACGCGAGTTCGAAAACGGCGTTTTGCAATGAGTTCTATGTGGACGAAAGCGATTACGACGAATTGAATCGGTACGTCACGGACAGTGCGGCAAAGAACGAAACGGTGTATTTGTTTAGGTATTACCAAAGCAGATACGAATGTCAGGAAGCGCGTGAGTTCGAGTTTGTCAAGGATTGGGCAATAGCAAGGGGAACGTTCGGGAACTACCGAGAGATAGACAGTAACGCATACATAGCGCAAGTGTGGGTGCAGCTGGATTTCGACATAATCAATCTTACGTTTACCAAAGACAACGTCATAACGAAAATACCCGTAATAATGAGTCCTATGGATATAGCCGCGGACGTAGATCATCCGGTGTATACCACCGACGACAACGGTCTTACTTGGTGGGAGATATTGATCGCAATACTGCTCGTTGTTCTCGTAATAATACTGCTGTTCAAGCTTGCGCCGTCGCTGTTCGTATTATTGGGAAAAGTAATAGCCATGCCGTTCAAGGCAGTCAAGAGCATAAACGAAAAGACGAAGCCGATGCGCGAAAGGAATAGACAACTACGACAAGAACGTAAAGAGCAAAGGCGTATGGAACGCGAGCAAAGACAAGAACAGGAACGCGAGCGCAAGCGCAAGGACAAAGCGCGAAAGAAACGGGATAAAGAATGCATTAAACAATACAACAAACGGAATAAAGAATCCAAGCGCAAGCACAAGGCTTTAATGCGCACGGAAGAACGGTTGCGCAAGAACGGAATGAGCGACGACGAGATATGCGAGATACTTGACGAAATGGACGTCGAAGAGCCGCCGACATTCTTCTACTTTCCGAGCGAGGAAGATCTATGAAATTACTAAAAAGAATACTTGCGGTGACAATACTCGTTGTTGTCATACTGCTTATCTCATACTGTATTTACACGGGAGAGCAGATCAATGCGTAGAAGAATATACATAGCTTTAACAATAGACATATTCATTGCGCTTGTGCTTCTCGGCGTGTTCGTGTTCGGGAACTCATACTTACGGTTGTTCGAGAGCGTAAAAGATCTCGGCACGTCAATAGCGTACTACTTTTGCAGACTGTTCGCAATACCGTCCGACATAACACCCACCGTAATAAACCATTCGCCCGTAATACCGGACAAGCCGAGCATCCCGTCCGCGCCGAGCGAAGTCGTGAGCGGTACGACAACATATTTCGGCGTGTTCTTCGACATGAACAATTTCAAGGCTTGGGGGCTTGCCGCTACGAACTTCGTAACAATGACGTTGCTAATAGTCTTGCCGTGCGTGTTGTCGGCGATCTTACTCATTCGCGCCGTTTACGGACGAACCAATACAAACTACGACCGAGATACATTGCCGCTTAAAATATTCAAGCGCATAAGCAGTACGGCGTATATGCCCGTAAAAAACTTTGTTGTAGGGTATGTAGCTTTCTTGCGCCGTCATCGGTGGATATATATATCGTGGTTGCTCATAGCTATATTGCACTTTAATCTCGCAACTATACTCGTCGAGTTCATTGCGTACTATTTCTATTTCGCCGTAAGCATAGACGTATTGTCTGTGTTCGTTCAGATCCGTAAACTGTTAATAGACCTGACGCCGTTCTGGAAAGTGTTCAACGTATGGGGCGTAGCGATCGTCGCGTTGATGCTGTTCAGTCGTTGGCGACGTAATATAGCGCTAAACAGACTTCGACACTACGAAGCGCGCAACTGCGGGTTCATAAACGAGCTGCCGATCGTCACCATAACATGCGGAAGCATGGGCAAAAAGAAAACGACGATGATCACGGATATGGCATTGAGTCAGGAAAAAATGTTTCGGCAAAGAGCGCTCGAAATCTTACAACAGTCCAATCTTAAATTCCCGTATTTCCCGTGGATAATGTTCGAGAAAGAATTGCAATGCTGTATGGAACACCGAACGGTTTACAATCTCGCAACGGTCAAGCAGTGGGTACGGTTAAAGCGAGATAGGTTTTTATCTCACGGCGACATGTATTTACAGCTTTACGGTTACGATATACAAAAGTACGGCGACGGTTACGACAACGGTTTATACACGACCGCGCTGTTCGACGTGCTCGAAAACTATTCCTTGGCGTATTTCATCTACGTCATTACGAGCAGTTTGATCGTTTCTAATTATGCGATAAGAACAAGCAACGTCATTGCGGACAGCGGCAACTTGCCGTTATGGTTCACGGACTTTTTCGTGCAAAGAGACGTGAACGACAGCCGGCACTCGCACATACTCGACTTCGACGTGTTGCGGCTCGGCAGAAAGGTCATTGAAGATAATCCGAATATAGGCAGCTTCGAGTTCGGCGTAGTAACTATTTCCGAGATAGGCAAGGAGCGCGGCAACAATCTCGAACTTCGGGAAGTAAAGCGCAACAACGACGAAACCAACCAAAAGAACGATCTGTTCAACAGTTGGTTAAAGATGTGCAGACACTCGGCGACGGTAGATAACTTTCCGTTCATAAAGGTATTCACCGACGAACAACGACCGGAAAGCTGGGGCGCGGACGCGCGCGACCTTTGCGATATTATCCGCATAGCGGAATCGGGCGAACAGCGAATAGCGTTGCCGTTTTACACACTGCAAGATATGTTCGGCGAATGGCTGTTCAATAGGTTCATAGCGACGTACACGGATTTCAGATACAGACGCGGCGACAATACGCTGTTCATTTACTTGTACAAAAAGCTCGTCGCGTGGGTATGGAACAGGAATGTACGGAATTACAACCGTTACGGGTATTGCGTGCTTAACGTCGAGAAAGAGCGCGGAACAATGGACGGCAAAGCGGATAAGAAAAAGTATTATCTTATGAACGCTAAGATCTACGCGAAAAGATTTTCCACCGACTGTTTCAGCGACTACTTCAACGACCTTGCGAGCAGAACAAACGTCGGGCTTGACGACTATCTCGAATACCAAACCGAAAAAGCGACGGTAAGAG
>CAMXOH010000138.1 GCA_947245485.1 uncultured Clostridia bacterium
TCAACGCGCGAATAGCGCTGCCGGTACCGTGCCCTTTTAGGGCGTGTGCAAACTACGTGTTGCCCACGTAGTTATGATTATGAAATTTTATCAGACTTTAATGCCCCAGCAACGGTGACGTTTCACAAGCTCGCGCTCGTAGTTTTTCCAAAGGTTCTGTACGTTTGCGTTTGTTTCGAGTTCGGGACCGGTTTCGAGGTTTTTCACTCCGAGCTTGTTAAGACCTTCAAGACAGCTGTTCATAATGAGCGCAACCGCGCCCTTGTTATTGTGTTCTTTGGTTACGCCTATGCTCATCATATCGGCGGTTTCGATGTTTTTCATTGCTTTAATAAAAGCAAACAGCGCTCGGGGAAGAATATTGCCGCACGCCTTTTGCAGAACTTTCGTCATAGAAGGCATCATAAATCCGTAGGCGATAACTCTGTCCTCATGCAGAACAACCGCGGCGAGTTCGGGTACTAATACTTGGTAAATGGTTTTCATTTCGCGCGCTTTCTGTTTTTCGTTTAAGGGACTCGTTCCGTACAAATCGGAAAACGCTTCGTCAAGCACGCCGAGACACTGCATAATGTAACCGTCGAGTTTCTTTTTGTCGCGCTTCATCAAATATTTCACGTCCGCAAGGGTATAGCCGTTTTTGTCGGCGATTTTTTTGCTAAGGCGGGATAATCTTTCGTCGTACTCGGGTACTTTCAGGCGGTAACTGTTCCAATCCACGATTTTGTACGCGCCGAGCTTTTGCATATGTTCCACATAGTACGGTTCGTTGTAAATTTCCATATACGTAGCGGGTTTGTCGAAACCGTCTATAAGCATTCCCTCTTCGTTCAAATCCGAAAAACTTATCGGGCCGATAATCTCTTCCATTCCAAGTTCTTCCGCCCATTCGCGTACTTTGGCAAAGAGCGCTTTTGTCACTTCGAAGTCGTCTATTGCGTCAAAGCGCGTAAACCGCAACTGTTTTAGTCCCGTCTTGTCGTTAGCGCCCCTGTGCCATATCGCGGCTATTCTTCCCGCAGGTTTTCCGTCCTTGTAAGCTAAAAACATCTTGCAGTCGGCAAAGCGGAACGCGTCGTTCACTGCGGGGTCGAATTCGCCGAGCTCGTCCGCGTAAAGATTGGGCACGGCGAATTTACTGTTTTTGTATAAATCGATATAGAACTTGAAAAACTTCTTTTTTTCGCGTTTTGTATGTACTTGTTTAACAGTTATCATAGGGTAATTCCTCGTTTTCTCTTTCGTTAATACTATATTTAAAATTTTATCATTTATTTCTCTTTATGTCAAGACGTTGAAAAAATTGCGGCACGTGCTTTACATTTTCTGCCAAACGTGGTATACTCAAAATGTATGTTTATAACTTTTTGGGTTATAAATTAAGTAGTGACGTAAGAGGAAAACACTCATGACTGAAAAAAGCTACAACGCAGACGACTTAAAAATTCTGGAAGGACTCGAAGCGGTGCGTATGCGCCCGGGTATGTATATCGGTTCTACCGGAATAAAGGGACTGCATCATATACTTTGGGAAATAGTGGATAACGCCGTAGACGAGGCGGCGAACGGATATGCGGACGAAATAACCGTAAAACTTTGGCGTGACGGCTCGGCTTCCGTCGAGGACAACGGCAGGGGAATGCCGACCGACGTCAACACGAAAGCAAGAATGAGCGGTGTGGAAGTCATCTTCACAAAGTTGCACGCGGGCGGTAAATTCGATACTGAAAATTACGCTTTTTCCGGCGGATTGCACGGCGTCGGCGCGTCGGTAACTAACGCGCTGTCGTCCTGGCTCAAAGTCGAAGTATACCGCGGCACTGTTTATAAAATGGGATTTTCGAGCCGCTATGACGGCGAAAGAAAAAAATGGCTTTGCGGCACTCCCGACGCTCCGCTTCTGAATACCCGCGAAAAGACTAAGAAGAAGGGAACTTTCGTGCGATTTATGCCTGACAAGGAAGTTTTCGAAACGGTTGAATGGAGCTACGACGCGGTTGCAAAACGTTTGAGAGAACTCGCGTTTTTGAATAAAGGACTAAAAATCAATCTTTTAGACGAGCGGGAGTTATACCGTAAAACGGAACGGGCTGGCGAGTATGACGACGAGGACGGCGGTTCGGTTCCGGAACTTTTGCCCCCGCGCGAACCCGTCACGTTCAAATACGACGGCGGACTCATAGATTTCGTCAAGCATTTGAACGGCGACAGGACGGCTTTGTACAGCCAGCCTCTTTATTGTTCGGCGGTAAAGGACGTGCAACTGAAAGGCGCGCCCAAGGGAAAAATAAGAATAGAATTTGCGCTCTGCCATACCAAGGACGATTCGGAGAGTTTGTTTTCGTTCGTAAACAATATTTCGACGGTAGAGGGCGGATACCACGAAACGGGTTTTCACAACGGACTTTTAAAAGTAATCAACGAGTACGCTAAAAGTAACGGAGTGCTGAGGGCGAAAGACGCGCCGTTTATCGTGGACGATATAAAGGAAGGACTCACCGCGGTTTTAACCGTTAAAATGACCGGCGTTGAATTCGAGGGGCAGACCAAGACGAAACTCGGCAACCCCGAAGTCAAAGCTCCGGTAGAGCAGGCGGTTGTGGAAGGACTCACCGCGCTTGCAGCCAATAAGTCGAACAAAGTCTATTTCGACGAAATGGCGAAAAAAGCCAAATTCGCCGCGGACGACAGAATCAAACACCGCGCCGAGCGCGACGTGGCAAAAGCCGCGTCTGATAACGACGGACTAAATTTAATAGGCAAGCTCGCGCCCTGTTCGGGCAGAAATCCCGAAATGAACGAACTGTTCATAGTCGAGGGCGACAGCGCGGGCGGCACCGCAAAGCAGGCGCGCGTAAGACAGTATCAGTCTATTCTTCCACTTCGCGGCAAGCCGCTCAACGTGCAGAAAAAAACGGCTTTGCAGGCTTTGCAGAACGAGGAAATAAAGACGCTTGTTTCGGCTATCGGTGCGGGTTTCAACCGTTCGTTCGATTTGGAAAAAGCAAAATACAAAAAAGTAATTATCCTCTCCGATGCAGACCAGGACGGTATGCACATACGCTGTATTCTTTTGACTTTCTTTTTTAAGTATATGCGCGAACTCGTGAACGCGGGTTGCGTGTATATAGGTATGCCGCCTTTATATAAGGTGTATAAGAAAGAACACGTAGAATATGCGTACGACGATAAACAGCTTGACGAAAAAATAAAAGCGGTCGGCAAGGGGTATC
>CAMXOH010000139.1 GCA_947245485.1 uncultured Clostridia bacterium
CCTTCGTGCTTGTTCCCGATGCTGCTAAAAAGCTCTTTACCGTAACAGGCGTTCAAATTCCTCAAGATAAAGGATTCCAAATCAAAATAAACGAAGAGGCCTGGACTCGCGGACAATACGGACTCGGAACCGTTAGAACAGTTGTTTTTGACGAAAGCGTTACGACTTTACCCGAAGGTATAACAGCAGATACTGCCAACCTTGTTTTCGAAGGCGACACAACTAATGTAAAAGCCAATATAAAGGCAAAGTACGCTATGACGGTAACGGTTGTTCTTGACCTCGAAGCCGGAAAATTGGATATAACGATTACTGCGATAAATCCTGTAAGAGACGAATCTGCGCCCGAAGCCGGATTTTCTATCGCAGGTTCTCTTAACGGATGGGGCAGCGAAACTCCTAAAATTCAAATGACTGCAAATGCGGAAAAAACCGTATTTACAAAAGAAGGTTTGGAACTTGCATTAAACGACGAATTTCAAATCAAAAACGGCGAAACCGGTAATTGGACTCCCCAATACGGATCTGACAAAGTTAAAAACGTAGTGTTGGATGACGGCGTTGAACTTCCCGAAGGAAAAACCGTTGCAGATCTGTTCGATTTAACAGGCTCTAATATCAAAGCGTTAAACGCTATGACCGTAACGGTAGTTTTGGATTATACGACGAAAGAAATCACTATCACAGTTACGGCTGTCGTTGCCGAAACAGTTACTCCTACTCCGGAAGCTTAGTAAATAGAATTTGATATTGAGGAAAAACAATATGAAAAAATCTAAAATATTACTGTCGTTGCTGTTAGTTGCCGTAATGACGTTGTCGCTTGTTTCGCTGATAGCGTGTACGGATAATGACAAAGACGTAGAGATAGTTATGTGGGCTCCGTCCGGCGCGCAGACGTTCTATGCCGAATGGGCTAAAAAATGGGCGGAAGAGTATAATAAATCCGAAGCTGCCGGCGGAAAAACCTACACGGTAATTATGGGCGTAGAAGCGGAAAAAACAGCCGCTACGCAAATGAAAAATTTGGGAGCCGACGGAGCGGACGTTTTCTGTTTCGTAGACGACCAAATGGACACGTTGCTCGACGCAAAATTATTGTCGGCGCTCGGCGACCCTAAAAACGAAAACGCCGTTTTGGCGAAAGATATTGCGTCGCGCAATACCGAAGGTTCGGTGGCCGCGGCAACGGGACCCGACGGATTGCTTTACGCTTTCCCGATGCAGGCTGACAATACGTATTTTCTGTTTTACGACCCCGCAATCATCAGCGAAAGCGAACTTACCACATGGGATAATATCTTTGAAAAGGTAGCCGCTTACAATACGGAACATTCTTCCAACTACCGCGTTCAGCTGGATTTGGGCGATCCTTGGTATCAATCGGCGTTTTTCTACGCTTTCGGCGGAGAGGCAACTAAAACGGAAACCAATTTCGGTACGGATGACATAGGTCTTAAAGCGCTTAAAACCGCTCATAAAATGTCTATGAATCCGCTTTTGAAAGTTGTTCCCGCAAACGATTTGCCAAAAGAGTTTAACAAAACTTCGCAAAAAATAGCCGTAGGCGTAGGCGGACCGTTCGTTTATACGGAGGTTCTTGCAAACAATCCCAACATCAAAATCGCGCCTTTGCCTAAGTTCGTTTACGAACAAGAGCAAGCGCAAATGATACCTTTCTTAAGCAACAAACTTATCGGCGTAAATTCTTTGTCTCAAAACATTGTAGCGGCGCGCGACTTAGCTAACTTTATGACGAGCGAAGCCGTACAGAAAGACAAAATGATAAAACTTTCCGCCGGTCCCAGCAATATAAACGCAGCGAACGACGCAGGCGCTTCCACAAGCGACATTGCAAAAGTACTTGCAGCGCAGTCTGCTTACAGCATACCGCAGCTTAATCTTCCCAAAGGATATTGGGAAGCGATAAAAACTCCCGTCAACGCAGTAAAAACCGCCGGCGCTCTTGCCGACAGAACGAAAGACGTTTATTTTAAAGACGGCGTATATCAAGACGCGGAATTACGCAAATTGTTAACCGCTATGGTTAAAGCTATGGAACTGGAAACCGCAAAATAAATACCGGTTTTTAATAATTCAAGGCATCGGAGGAGGGGGCAACCTCTTCTCCGATTTGTTCTTAAAATAACCGTTTTACGGATTTCGCTTCGTAACTTCGATTTTAAGAACGTTTTTTAAACGGAATATTCGGAAATTATTACGGAAACGTAAGTTTCGTAAAATTTCTTATTGAAATATGATTTAGATTTCTGGTTAAAGGCGTTTTTTCATAAACGGTTTTAACGTATATTTTTGTCAGGAGAAAGCTTTATGACTGAAAATATTGGAACTAAAACGGTAAAACGGACCAACCGATTCGTACGGTGGCTTGCGCAAATCGGAGATTCGTTCGTTTCGTTTTTCAAAAAAATCGGCAATTTTTTCGTCGGTTTGTGGCAAACGGTACGTTACGGTAATTGGAAAACCCGACTTTCTCTTTTGATTATGGGTTTCGGATGCTTTGCGTACGGGCAGCCGTTAAGAGGCGCGCTTTATTTGTTGCTCGAAATAGGTTTCGTATTGTTTATGGTGTTTACCGGCAGTTACTATCTGAGTAAATTCGGAACGCTCGGAACGAATTTGTCCGAACCGGTAATAGACCCGATTACGGGTTTGCCCACCAACGAAAGAACGCCGGGCGACGATTCTCTGGCCATATTGCTATTCGGCGTCGCAACGATAATGATTATTTTGGTATTCGTTTTTATGTACGTCAAACAGCTTAAAAACGCGTACGAAAATCAAACCCGTTCCGAATTTAATATGCCTATCGCAAATACGAAAAAAGATTTGCGCAATATGCTAGACAAAAATTTCCATGCGACTTTGCTGGCGCTGCCTACGGCGGGTATAGTGGTAGGCACGGTTATTCCGTTGGTATTCATGATTTTAATTGCTTTTACCAACTACGATAACGAACACTTAACGCCTAACAATTTGTTTACCTGGGTCGGACTTGATAACTTCAAGCATCTGTTCGATATGCAGGGCGACAACTCGCTGGGTTCGACGTTTTTCAAGCTTTTGGGCTGGACGCTGTTGTGGGCGGTGCTTTCAACCGTTACCACGTACATAGGCGGTATGGTTTTGGCAATACTTA
>CAMXOH010000140.1 GCA_947245485.1 uncultured Clostridia bacterium
GCTTGGCGCATTGTTGATATGTGGATAAATTTTTTAAAAGTGGACTTAAACCCGCCTTGTAACTATTTTCGTTTAATCTACTTATAATTTAAAATAACTCCGTCAATAATTATTTCAGTTACTTTAAGCCGTGGGGTTTATTATGGATTACTCATTCAATTTATATAACGCGTTAGCGCCGCAGGGAATTTGCCTGTCGCTTAAAAAAATTTTGTCTCCAAGCTCGCAAGCGCCCGTCGTTTTGTGTATTGGTAGCGATTTATCGGTAGGCGACAGTCTTGGTCCCGTTGCGGGAACTAAATTAAAAGAAAAACTTGCAGGACTAAACTGCTACGTTTACGGAACTCTCTCCAAACCCATAACGGCGCACGAAGTAAAATATATGAACGAATTTTTAAAAGCAACGCACCCCGAAAGTCCGGTTATTGCGGTAGACGCCGCCGTAGGGCTTGCCGGCGATATCGGGCTTATAAGGCTTGCAAAGCGCGGACTTAAACCTGGCAGCGGCGCAAACAAGCGGCTTTCCAAGGTGGGCGACGTTTCCATTATGGGCATCGTTGCCGAACATTCCGTATTTAATTATTCTTTGTTTTCGGCAACCCGCCTTAATATTATATACAAAATGGCGGAGATTATTTCTGAGGGGATTTCGTCGTTTATTATAGAAAGATTGCAAAATACTTTAACCGAATATTCCAATATAAAAATAACGGGCTGAATTAACAAAAAGATTTGTAGCGGCGTATTATGGGGTATGAGCATCTATTTGCACGAGCCGCGAACCGAACGGGAAGAAATTTGTTTGCAACCAGATTGTAAAGTTACCCAAAACGGCGGTTTTTTGCCTCTGATAATCTTGTTTTACTTACTGAAGAATTGCAATACTTAACTCTTTTTTAACGGGCAAGCGCCCCGCAGGAAACTGCGGGGCGCTTGTTTTTTATTTGAAAATTATTTAATTGATTTTTTTTAAACTATAGCGTTTAAATTTAAAAATAAACGATTTTTACTTCGCTGGATTTGGCGTAATTTACCGTATAATAAGTTCCGCCCGTTTTTTGCGTTAAGTAGCAAAAAACGACGTCGGCGCGCTCAACCATATATCTGTCGCGCTTTTGCATACAGCCGTTATAATAGAGGGGCGCAAGCACTATTTTTTCGTTGCAAGCGGCAAGAATTTTGTCGTACCTTATTTTATCAGCCTGCGAATAATACGCGCTTTGACTTTCGCACGGAATGCACGCAACCAATTTTAAATCGTGTTTTCTTTTTAACTTTAAAACAATTTCCGCACAAAGCAAATCAAAACCAAACGCCATTCCGCACAAAAATTCGTTTGCGCCACCTTGAATAAGCCCTTCAATTTTTTCTTCCAACAAGTTTTTGTCAAAGTCTTCGGGCAATAACCTGTGCCCGGTAAAAGCGCACGTACTCATAACGGTTTTTTTCGCTCCAAACCGCGCCCGCGCGGATATTTCAAAGGAGTAGGCGCAACCTTTTTTATTATCACGGCGCGCCTTTTTCCGCAACCTTGCGGCAACTCGTATTCTTCAACTTTTTCTATCGCTCCGCCTAATATTTTTAAGGCGTTTAAACTATCGTTTAAATCCTCGCTTTCGCCCTTATAAGCGATAAACCGTCCGCCCACTTTCACAAACGGCAAACAGTATTCCGCAAGCGTATTCAGCTTTGCAACCGCACGTGCTACCGCAACGTCAAACTTTTCCCTAAGCTCAGGCGTGCGCCCCCCGTCTTCGGCGCGGATATTAAGAACTTTTACACAATTCAACCCCAATTTATCCACAACAACACTAAGAAATTCACATTTTTTCCCCGTACTCTCGACAAGCGTAAAAGAAAGGTCTTTTCTAACTATTTTCAAAGGAACGGAAGGGAACCCTCCGCCCGAGCCAATCTCTATAACCGACGCGTTTTTCTTAAAAAAATCACAGGGAATAACGCTGTCGAGAAAGTGTTTTACGTAAATCTCGTTTTCGTCGGTTATCGCCGTTAAATTGTACTTTGAATTGTATTCCAAAAGCAGACTTTTAAAAGCCTCTAACCTATCGCCGTACTCGCTTTTTAGTTTTTCCAAATCAAAAATCATACGCCTATTATACCTTAAACCCCGAGATAAAGCAACAATATGGTTTATAACTTTTTTCAAAGGTGGACAAAGGTTTGATAACCCGCGGTTTTTCAACAAAAATATTCACAATACAAAACCGTAAAAAAGCGCTTATTTTCTTGCATTTTCAACGCAATTCTGTTAAAATATAAAAGGTTTTTATAACTTATCAACTTTTCCACAGACCCTACTAATAATAACTACTTATTAAATACTTTTAATAATAAATTAAGAAATAAATACGCTGAGGCAAAACGAACGTATTCAGGAGAAAAATATGAAGTGTGTATGCGAAGGTATCGATTTATCCGACGCCGTGTTAAAGGTAGTTAAAGCCTGCTCTTCCAAAACTACCGTTCCCGTATTGGAATGTATAAAATTATCGGCTAAAAACGACGGTTTAACCCTTTCCGCCACCGACGGCGAAATTTCCATAATAAAAACTATAAAATCCGAAGTTTACGAAGAGGGCGAGCTTTGCGTGCCCGGCAAGTACTTTGCCGATTTTATTAAAAAGTTGGAGGGCGTGCAAATTTCCCTTTCTTCGGTTGAAAAGAAAATGGATATAGAATACGCCGACAGTCAGACGAGTATGCAGGTTTTGCCTGCCGACGATTTCCCCAAAATCGATACGGAAATTAACGAAAACAGCTTTAAATTAAAGACTTCGGACTTAAAAAATTATATACGCGCCACGTCTTTTTGTTGCGCTTCGGACGATTCGCGCCCTATTTTAAAGGGTTGCCAATTCGTTATAGGTGAAAGCGGCGTTTGCGTTACTTCGCTTGACGGTTTCCGTTTGGCTACGGTTAACGGAAATATAGTTTCGACAACGGGAAATATGGAAATTATATGCCCTGCCCGCACTCTCAACGAAATTGAAAAAATGATTCCCGACGGCGACGGTGAAACAGAAATTTTCGTGCAACGCGGAATGATTCTCGTTTCCGGCGAAAACACTATTTTAACTTCAAGATTATACGGCGGTGACTTTATCAAAAAGG
>CAMXOH010000141.1 GCA_947245485.1 uncultured Clostridia bacterium
TTGCTTCACTGCGTTCGCAATGACGATTGTTAATTTACACGATTTAAATTTCTTTATCGCTGATTTTCTGCTCACAGGCAGTAGCTTCATTAGAACCCCGCCACTATGGCGGGGTTTTCGTTTACTCAATAAAAACACCAGCGTTTAACGGCGGTGTTTTAAATTATTCGTTTTCTTTTTCTTCGTTATAATATGGATTTACGTGAACGGTTACGTGTTTTACAAGAGGAAATTTTTCCTCTATTCCGCTATGAACCGCTTCGGCTATTTCATGCGCTTCATAGAGCGGCAACTCCCGTTCGCAGGCAATTTCGGCAATGACGTAAATTCTATTGCCGAACATTCTCGTAAGTAATTCGTCCACTCTCTTCACACCTTCGCAAGATAAAATAAATTCCTTTATTTCCGTTTGCGTCTTTTCGTCGCATGCTTCGTCCGTCATCTTTTTTATCGCGTCCATAAAAATTTGTATCGCCGCTTTCAGTATGAAAAGGCATATTACAAGGCAAGCAACCGAGTCAAGGATTTGTACGCCGCAAAGACCGCCCACTACGCCGACAAGACTGCCAATCGACGACAGTGCGTCCGAGCGGTGATGCCACGCGTCGGCTTTAAGCGCGGAAGAATTGATGCGTTTTGCGGGAATATACGTAAACCAGAACATTCCCTCTTTAACAACGATTGAAACCACGGCGGCAACGAGCGCAATAATCCCCGGAACGTTAAAATTCTTATATTCCCCCGAAATTATATTCATTAAACCCGAGTAACCTATACCGATTCCCGTGGCAAACAGCACAACCGCAAGCAAAATAGCGGCAACACACTCAAACCGTTCGTGTCCGAACGGATGGTTTTTATCTGCTTTTTTGGAAGATATTTTAACGCCAATAATTACTATAACCGAAGAAAATACGTCTGAAGCGGAATGCACCGCGTCGGAAATAAGCGCATATGATTTTCCGAAAACACCCGCCAATAATTTGAACACAGATAAAAGCGCGTTTATTATTATAGTAGTTACCGTAACTTTAACGGCAGTTTTATACAACTCGCTTTCTTGCATTTTTCTCCCCCTCTTTTCAAAACCGACGCTATGAAAATATTATGCGTTTTAAATATACTATTATATATAGCAAGTTTATAAAAATTTGCTTATACCGTATCGTTTATTAAATTATTATTTTGAAACTTTAAGCAAAATAAAATTGTGTTTAAAGCAATAAGACAGCTTTCGCTGTCTTATCGACTCATTACCTAAAAATCTTCATTTCAATAATTTTTCGTTTATTATAATACAAGAGAGAATTATTTGCAAACAATTAAAACATTTTATCCGCAAAGAATGCAAAATCTCTAATTATTTCAACCTAACATTCGCAACAACGAATGTTTTTTTATTAAGTTTGGATTTTATATTTTATATAATGCTTTTTTATTGCGCCTGCTTTTAAAATCGGTTTATCGAAGCCTTGCATATTAACGGAGTTCGGACAAAACTGCGGTTCCAAGCAAAAACCTGCGTATCGGTTGTAAAAACCGCTTTTGCCCGTGACGCCGTTAAGCTGTCCGCCCGAGTAAAATTGCATACACGGCATATCCGTGTATACGTCTAAATTAATGCCCGTAACCTCGCTTTCGGCGTGCGCGGCGTGTTCGCCGTTTAGAATATAGTTATGGTCATGGCCAAGCGTTGCCTTTAACTCTTCGCTATCTGTATTCTCGCCTATTCTCTTTAAGCTCGTAAAATCGAACGGCGTGCTTTTAACAGACTTCTTCTCGCCCGTCGGTATCAGTCCGCCGTCAACGGGCGTATAGTAATCCGCGTTGAGTTGTAAGAGATTGTTCCTGCAATCGCCTTTATGTTCTCCGTCAAGATTAAAGTATGCGTGGTTTGTGGGACACCATAGAGTGTCTTTATCGCTTACCGCGCTGTACTCAATTAAAACCGAATTATTCTCAACCGTGAACTTAACGGTAAACCTTAAATTGCCCGGATAATTTTCTTCGCCGTCACAGCTTTCGTATACCATTGTTACGCTGTTATCGGTATCTTCCGTCACGGCAAAACGCTTTTTGTCAAACCCGACGTTACCGCCGTGCAGGTGGTTTTCTCCGTTATTTACGTTGAGCAGGTATTCCTTACCGTTGAGCGTAAATCTGCCATTTGCTATACGGTTTGCAACCCTGCCGACAGTTGCGCCCGCGTAACAGCCGCTTTTATTATAGTCCTCTACCGAATTAAAGCCGAGTACTATATCTACGCCGTCAACCCTTAACGCGTTGATTCTTGCACCGATTTCGCAAATATCAACTTCGATATTATCGTTTTTTATTGTGTACATATAGGCGCATTTACCGTCTGTTTCATCATACAGTTTTTTCATAATCGTTCTACCGTTATACCGTCCGAGATTTCTGTATCATAGAATTCCGCTTTATATCCCGTAGCTTTCAAATAAGTATTGTAAGTAAATTCTTTGAACTCGTCTACGCTATTGGATTTGACGAGCGAAATAGTACAGCCGCCGAAACCTCCGCCTATAAGCCGCGAACCTATACAGCATGACTGTGCCTGCGCCGCTTCTACCAATGCGTCGGGTTCTCTGCCCGTCACTTCGTAATTGTCCCTTAAACTTGCGTGGGACTTGTTTAAAAGTCCGCCGAGTATCTCCATATTGCCCGCCTTTAATGCAAGCGTTGCCATACGCACACGCTCGCACTCGGAGACTATATGCTCTACTCTCTTCCTCAATCCCTGCGGCAACGACGAATGATACGCTTTATACTGTTTTACGCTTAATTCCGCAAGACAGCTTATATCGAGTTTGTTCTGTAAGATTTTAAGCGCCTTGTCCGTTTCGTCCCTGCGCTCGTTATACTTGCTCTCTATAAGGCTGTGCGGTTTATTGCAGTTGGTTATTACCAAAGAATATTCGCCGAGTCTTAAAGGCAGATATTCGCATTTAAGCGTTTTGCAGTCCAAAAGCATTACGCTGTCCTTTTTCCCGCAAGCCGAAGCATACTGGTCCATTATCCCGCAGTTCACGCCTGCGTACTCCCTTTCCGCTTGCTGTGCTTTCAACGCTATATCTACC
>CAMXOH010000142.1 GCA_947245485.1 uncultured Clostridia bacterium
GCGCTACCGTTAATGCCGTTGACGGCAAACTTGCAACGCTTCCCGAAGCGCCCACGGCAGAAAGACCCGAACTTACTTTTAACGGTTGGTATACGGAGGCAGAGGGGGGGGCAAAGATTACCGAGCAGACGGTATTCGATAATGACGCCACAATCCATGCGCAGTGGAGAGCAACCGACGGAATTTATACCGCGGACGGTACGCTTATCGAAGCTCTTGAAGCTATTGCTCCCGACGATTCTGCTAAAAAGCAGTACGGCGGTTCGGGTATCGAGCTTTCCGCGGGCGACGAATTTGTAATTAAAGTAGAGGGCGCTGTTTTAACCCACGCCGTAGGAACCCTCGAACTGTGGTTGGCGAACGGCTGTCACGGCGTAAATTTTGACCAATCGCAAGGCACGTTTACCGTAAAACGCGGTAACGACAGGGCGTTTGACATTTATGCAAAGTATTACGATGATAATACTCCTTGCTGGTCTATTTATATTAATGACGGACTTACCGACGTGTTGCACGCCGGCGGTGCATACCTTGTCGGCTCGGGTTGGGAAGGTAGCGTTTGGGATATTTCCGCCGATAACTACATTGACCCTGAAAACGGAATTACCGTTACTCTTGCGGCTGATGCAAGTTTCAAAATTACCGACTGCCTTGACGTAACCGAAGGGGAAAATAGAGGTTGGAAATATAATAATTCCAAGTATTATGCAGTTAAGGACAACGCTGAGGGATATCTCGATTTCGCGAAAGTCGGACCTTCCGGCAATGCGGCAGTGCTTGCTCCCGGCGAGTACACTATTAACATTGTAAAGGGCGCAACCGACGAAGATATTAAGTTTGTGTTCACGCCTGCCGAGGGACTTGAACCCGCTCCCGTAAAAGATAAATTTGTAAAAGACGGATTCTATTTGGCGGGCGAAGGCTTCGAAGGCGCGGAGTGGAACGTTAAGGAAGGTTTTTATGTAGACCCCGACAACGGACTTACCGTTAATTTCAACAAAGGAGCAAAATTCCAGATTATACGTTGTACGAACAGCGTGACGGGTGCATGCGTATGGGAGTACGGTGCAGGTTCGTATTATAAAATGGCAGCAGGTAGTGAGGAAGGCTATATAGAGATTACTGACAGCAGAAATAAGTCTGTAAAAGCTGCCGGACAGTACACTATTACGCTCGATAACAGCGGTGACAAACCCGTATTCATATTAACGCCTGCTAACGACGTTCAACCCGATTTAACTCAACCCGTGCTCCGTTATTTTATAAAGGGTAGCAATGTAACCGGTTGGGATAACAAAACTACAGAAGAATATGAACTTAAAGAGACGGGCGAGGGAACAGGCATCTATGAAATGAGCATAGAACTTGCCGCAAAAGATGAGTTTTTATTCTATTCGATGAACGACTACGGCACTTCTATGACGGAAGGTAAAGAATATATAAAGAAATATAACGTAGTCGAGGGAACCGACTGTGTTGACCTTACATTGGATAACGGCAATTTAAAGACGATTGGTGCGGGAACTTACGCGTTCTCTTTCAATGCGGCAACCGGAAAATTGACTATTACCTTCACACCTGCGGAATAATTCAACATAAGTATATGTCACCGAGACTCTGCCCTGTGGCAGAGTCTCGGGACGCAACTCTTTCGGACTTACGTAAGTCCGAAAGAGTTTAAAGTATTAAACGGTTAATTAACATAGTGAGGACTATATGAAAAAGAAAAGTTTGTTGTGCGTATTCGTTGCGTTGGTTATGCTCTTCGGCATAACTTTATCGGCTTGCAAACCCGATGAAACCAATACGAAGTCGGAATACACGGTTTCGTTTGACGTGGGTAGCGAGGCAAGCGCGGCGGGAGTATCCACACCCGAAAGTCAGACTATAAAAGCGGGCGAAAAAGCCGTTCAGCCTACAATCGACGCTTGGGAAGGGCATACCCTGATAGGTTGGTATAAAGGTTCCGCTAAATGGGATTTTACAAATGATACCGTTAACGCCGATATAACGTTAAAGGCGGAGTGGAATGCGGGCATTGACGCGGATACGGCAAAGCGATATGAAGAGAATTTAACGTGGGGCGAAGCCGAACATCTCTACATACACTATATGCGCGGCGCGCACTCCGTTTCGGAACAGGGAACTGTGAATCCCGCGTCTGCGCCCGATTACGCGACGCAGATTGATTCTCAAGTCTACGGCGATTGGGGACTTTGGGTATGGGAGTACTTCCCCAAAAATAACGAGGGCAGAGCGTTCTATCCTATGAAAATAGACGAGTCCGGCGCGGTATACGATATAGACTTAAAAGCGTCGTACAACGACGCGGGTTGGGACGCCGCGGCGCGTGACAACAAGGGACTTACTATCGATTACGGCAAGGCGTTAAGGCTCGGTATGCAGGTTTATTCGCAAGACAGCCGTATGAACGGTACGGGTTTCTGGGTTAACGACGGCGGCGACGTGTACGTAGTACTCGAAGACGCAAAGAGAGAGAAAGGCGATTATCATTGGTTCGTAATGCAGGGTACAGTCGGAAACGGTTCTGCAACTTTCACGAATTATGTGGTGCACGACCCCTATGAAGGACTTGAACCCGGTTCGGCCACTACGAAGTACGACGTTATTTCGAATAAGGGAAATAACGATGTTTACGCTCAACAGGCGGTTGCCGAGGGTTGGGAAGAAAACAGCGTCGGTTATCAGATATTCATTGCGTCGTTTGCAGACAGCAACGGCGACGGAATGGGCGATTTAAGAGGAGTTATAAACAAGCTCGATTACCTTGAAAGTCTGGGCGTGGATACGCTTTGGCTCACTCCTTTCCAATCTTCCAACTCATACCACGGCTATGACATAATGGACTACTTTACGGTAGACCCCAGATTCGGTACGCTTGACGACTACCGCGAACTTCTTTTCAAGGCTCATCAGAAGGGAATGAAAGTGCTTATGGACTATGTTTTAAACCATACGTCGCTTTCCAATCCGTGGTTCAATAAATCGCAGAATCTTGTCAAAGAAACGGTAAAACTTCCAGACGGAACTTTGAAAGAAATAGATTACCGCAAT
>CAMXOH010000143.1 GCA_947245485.1 uncultured Clostridia bacterium
ACTTCTTCGACCATAGGCGTTATTTGTTATTTTATCGTGTACGGTGTTATATAATTCGATCGGCACTATTTGCGGATAAATGTCGGTAAATACTTCGCCGTCGTGTCTGTAGATACCTATATACTTTTCGGTACGTAAGATCCTATGTACTGTATTTATAGCGAAAGGCTTGCCGTGATTGAGTATTCCTTTTTCGGTGAGTTGGGAAACTATGTCTTTAACGTAAACGCCTGCGGCATACTGTTGGAACATAAACCTTACTACATCTGCTCGATCCTTGTCGATCGCAACTTTTTTGTTAACGATCGTATAACCGTAGATAGTGTGTCCGCCGGTGAACCGTCCTTTACGCCGCGATTCCGCCATACCGCGTTTTACCTTTTGGGAAAGCTCCGCACTGTAATATTCCGCAAGACCTATATAAACGTTTTCCAAAAGAATACCGTCAAGATTCTTTGTGCCGTCTATATTATCGGATGTGCGTTGAGTAGCGGAGATCAATGTCTTTCCGTTCTTTTTGAGCTTTTGTTTATTGACCGCTATCTCGATCGAATTCCGCCCGAATCTGTCTATGGCGTAAACGAGAACGATGTCCCACGGTACGGGCTTGGCACAGTCCGCGAGCATTCGCTGAAATTCGGGTCGGTTGTCGTTTGTGCCCGTCATCGCTCTGTCAATGTAAGTGTCTACAATAGACAGATCGTTTTTAGCGGCGTAATCGTTGCAAATCCGTAACTGTCCTTCTATGGACTGCTCCGTTTGTCGTTCGGAACTGTATCGAGCATAAATAATCGCATTTCTCATGATTTCACCTTCCGCAAACAGCATACAACACGAAAGAACGGAAAGCAAGATACACAATCTGCGTACTTTCTGTACATAATCTCGCGGATATATAAACACGGCAATACTTTAACCATACTACGATCTCCTTGTTTTGTTTATTTGTCTTTCGACGGAACAGAGAAAAAGCCGAAAACGGCTTTGCTTAAAACAAGAAATATTAAATACCGAAATCCCGTCAAGGGAACAACGGAAAATATAGCTTCCGAGTAAATAACTCTTGCGGTCTTAAGCAATATTTTCCGTCCTTGACGGCAAAGTCGTTTTCGGCTACACAACAACGGCGAAAGACAAATAATAAGCAAAGTATAGATAAAGTATAGGTAAAGTACGGAAAGAGCAGTATAAAGTACCGAAATACCGTAGACAAAGTATCTTGCAATCGTAAACACCTTGTGGTAGATTCGTAGAAAAAGGAGCTATATATGCAGGAAATACAAACAGATATTACGGATAAAAAGGTTCTCGTCAACGGAACACCGGATCCTAAAAATATGCCGCAAGCGGATTTCGATGCCTTTATAAACGCACTATCCGGACTGTTGGACGAGTGGTTACAAAACCGTCCAGACGGATAGTAATAACTTTTTCCGAGAACGTCCGCAAAACGCTTGACATTCTCTCGGCTTAATAGTATAATTCCGTATATATTACATACTGTAACGTATAGAAATATGGGAGCGATCATGCGAAGTAAAGACGCAAGCCTTATGGCAAAGATAATAACCGAGATAGATTCGTTCTATGAAAACCATGACAGAGCGCCGTCCACTCGTGAATTGGCACAACGAATAGGGTTGAGCCATAACAGCGTCGCTCGGTATTTGAGAGAAATGAACGAGAAGGGGATGCTCGAGTATAAAGACGGGAATATCGTCACGGAGCGAATGAACAAGTCGAGCCCCGAAACAGTAAGCGTACCTATACTCGGCAGTATATCGTGCGGCATACCTATAACCGAAGAAGAAAACATCGAGTCGTACGTAAAGCTTCCCACGAAGTTGGTGGGTCGCGGCGAGTTCTTTCTGCTAAAAGCAAACGGCGACAGCATGGTAAACGCGGGAATAGACGACGGCGATCTTGTGCTTGTAAAGAAAACGACGGAAGCAAACGACGGGGAAATAGTAGTGGCATTGGTAAATAACGATAACACTCTCAAAAGGCTGTATCGCGACGATAAGAACAGAAAGATAATATTACATCCCGAAAACGATGCAATGCGGGATATTGTTGTGGATAGCTGTCAGATCCAAGGCGTAGCGGTAAAAGTCTTAAAGGATATAAAGTGACGAGTTATGTATAAAAGGGTTCCCATATCCGTGGAAGTAGTGTACGACGATGACGGTTCTATCGTTCCTAAAAAGTTATTCTATAAAGGCAAGACGTTAGAAATAGAAAAGCTCATCGGTACGAGAGCATGCAGTCCGTACGGGATAGTATGCAATGACCCGACGGAGTACGTAACGGTTATAGACGGTATGAAACGAAAGATATATTTCGAGAAAAGCACGAATAAATGGTTTTCGGTAAAGGAATATAAAACCGGATAAACAAGGTATTTGTTAGCTCGGGTATAAGCCCTGTATCCGAGCGGATATATACGGCACGCGAACGAGTTTGCTTGAAAAGCGGAATTCCCGACCGCAAGAAAAGCAAACGGTCCGAAGCGTTCGCGGGTGTGGGAGAAGGAGGTAATAATGAAACGGTACGTATCTTGTCCGAATTGCGGATATAAACTGTTCAAAGCGGAGATCGGCTCGGCGGTGGAAATGACTTGCCCGAACTGTAAACAGCCGATGGAAGTGACGGTCAATCCCGAATCGGTACTGACGGTCAATAAGACCAAAGATAAAGCGGCGACGGTAACGGCAAGTCGCGCATAAGCAATACAACAAAAAACAATTGAATAGACCCGAGCGTTGAAGAGACGTCGAAAAGACCTGACGCAAGGCAATAAGTTTGTCGCAGAGACGTTGTAAGACCTGACAAACAAACCGAATCCGAAATAGGACGGAGTTTGTTTGTCGGGTCTTTTCGTTTGCCCGAAAACCCATATAATCCGTTTTCCCGATTGACGATCCGGTAAAGAGCAATCGGGTCTTTTTTCGTGACGAATTTACCCCGATTGCAAGAAAAGCAAGAAAAAATCGGAGGTAAAACCATGAAAAAACTTTCTACTACGGTAACAAAGAACAGCAAAA
>CAMXOH010000144.1 GCA_947245485.1 uncultured Clostridia bacterium
TATTTGGCAAGCAAAACTTTGTCGCCGACTTTAACTTGCATTTTTACTTCTTTTCCGTCGATATTTCCTCCGGGGCCTACGGCAACCACAACGCAGGTTGCGGGTTTTTCCTGTGCGGCGGAAGTAAGGTAAAGTCCGCTTTTAGTCTTTTCTTCTGCTTTAATTCCTTCGACAACTACTTTATCGAATAAAGGTTTGATTTTCATAAGAAACGTCCTCCGAAAAAATTTGATTTTGAATACAGGTATTTTATAAACTAATCAAAATTAAATAAAACATAATAATGTAAAAAATTGCTTTTTGAGAAAATTTATGCTACAATATTTACAGTTATTTAAAAGGAACTTGTTTTATGGATAAGTGGGACAAAAGATTTATGGAAATGACTGAACAAATAGGTTCATGGTCCAGTTGTTTTCAGGAAAACAGGCATGTAGGCGCGGTTATTGTCAGAAATAAAAGAGTGTTAGCGACGGGTTATAACGGCGCGCCGCAGGGCATCAAGAGCTGTGCCGATAAAAAAGTCTGTATGCGCAAAGAAAAGAATATCGAGAGCGGAACAATGCACGAACTATGTTACGCCGTACATGCCGAGCAGAACGCGATAATCCAAGCCGCGCGCGTCGGATGCAGCGTAGAGGGATGCACGCTTTATTGTACCCATCAACCGTGCGTAATCTGCGCAAAAATAATAATTAATTCGGGTATTTCCCGCGTTGTTTATAAAGAGGGATACCCCGATAATTTTTCGCTTCAACTTTTTGAAGAAGCGGGAGTCAAATTAGAAAAATACAGGGACTGAAAGGAGTTTAATATGAATAATCCGATAGTAACTATTGAAATGGAAAACGGTAAGACGATAAAGGCGGAATTATATCCCGATAAAGCGCCAAATACGGTTAACAACTTTATCAGCCTTGTCAAGAGCGGTTTTTATGACGGACTCATTTTCCACAGAGTAATAAAAGGTTTTATGATTCAGGGAGGCGACCCCGCAGGCGTGGGAACGGGCGGACCCGGATATAATATCAAGGGCGAATTCGCAATTAACGGTTTTAAAGAAAACGATATTAAGCACGAGCGCGGAGTTCTTTCTATGGCGCGCGCAATGTCTCCGAACAGCGCGGGTTCGCAGTTCTTTATTATGCACGCAAACTCGTCGCATCTCGACGGACAGTACGCCGCGTTCGGAAAAGTTATCGAAGGTATCGAAACGGTAGATGAAATTGCCGCAGTTAAAACCGATTGGAACGATAAACCCCGTTCGCCGCAGACAATGAAAAAGGTTACGGTTGAAACTTTCGGCGCCGACTACGCGCAACCTGTTAAATGCTGAAACGGAGAAGAAAATGACTGAAAATAATATTTATCAGAACCCTTTGATTACAAGATACGCAAGCAAAGATATGTCGGAAAATTTTTCCGATAAAAAAAGATTTGTGCTTTGGCGCAAACTTTGGATAGCTCTTGCCGAAGCGGAGATGGAACTCGGTTTGAACATTTCGCAGTCGCAGATTGACGAAATGAAAAAGTATGCCGAGGATATTAATTTCGAACTTGCCGAAAAGTATGAGCGTGAAGTTCGTCACGACGTAATGGCGCATGTGCACGCTTTCGGTTCACAGGCAGTATCGGCTATGCCGATTATTCATCTCGGCGCCACAAGCTGTTTTGTTGACTGCAATTCGGAGTTAATGATTTTGTCGGACGCTTTGGATATTATTAAAGGTAAACTCGTCAACGTAATCGATAAATTATGCGCATTCGCGCTCAAATATAAAAATTTGCCTACGCTCGGATTCACGCACCTTCAACCCGCGCAGTTGACTACCGTCGGAAAAAGAGCTACTCTGTGGATTCAAGATTTGACTATGGATTACAATAACCTTGTCAATCTTCAAAATTCATTAAAGCTCCGCGGAGTAAAGGGTACTACGGGAACCCAAGCAAGTTTTATGGAGCTTTTCGAAGGAGATGAAAGCAAGGTTAAGAAATTGGAACGCAAAGTAGTCGAAAAACTCGGCTATGATAAAGTTTACGGCGTTACGGGACAGACTTATCCGAGGAAATTCGATTACAACGTTCTTTGCGTTCTTTCGCAAATTGCACAGAGCGCATATAAATTTTCCAATGACATACGTATTTTACAGAATATGAAAGAAATAGAAGAGCCGTTTGAAAAATCACAGATTGGTTCTTCGGCTATGGCTTATAAGAGAAACCCGATGCGCAGTGAAAGAATGGGTTCGCTTGCCCGCTTTGTAATATCTCTCCCTATGAACTGCGCAATTACCGCGGGTACGCAGTGGTTCGAAAGAACGCTTGACGACTCTGCTAACAGGAGAATAGTTAACGCACAGGCTTTCCTTGCGCTTGACGGTATTCTCAATATCTATATGAACGTATCGGAAAATCTCGTCGTTTACGATAAAGTTATAGCAAAGCATATTGCGGCAGAGCTTCCGTTTATGGCAACGGAAAATATTATGATGGAATGCGTGAAAGCGGGGGGCAACCGTCAGGAACTTCACGAAAAAATACGCGTTCTCTCAATGCAGGCGGGTAAAAACGTTAAAGAACTCGGCAAGGATAATAACCTTATCGAATTAATTAAAGAAGACGAAACGTTCTCACCTGTTCACAATAAAATTGACGAAATTTTGGACGCTTCAAAGTTTATCGGACGCGCGCCTTCGCAGACGGTTGAATTTATCGAAACCGAAGTTAAGCCTATTTTAATTGCAAATAAGCATTTGCTTGGGCAAAAGGGCGACGTAAAGGTTTAAAAAAATTTCAAAGATTTAATAAAATGAAAAAACTTGTTCCGCAAAAACACGAAACAAGTTTGGCAGGGGCGACACGATTCGTAAGGAGCGAAGCGACGGAATAGCGTTCGCTACGCAAAGCGTCGAACGCGTTACCTGCAACCGAGGTTGCATAAAATGAAAAAACTTGTTCCGCAAAAACACGAAACAAGTTTGGCAGGGGCGACACGATTCGAACATGCAACCGACGGTTTTGGAGACCGCGAC
>CAMXOH010000145.1 GCA_947245485.1 uncultured Clostridia bacterium
CATACTCCGCGACGACGTCGTAAACGTGCTGGGTTGCGGAATGGTTATCGATTTAAAGCACCTTTGTTGCGAAATTGAAAGGCTTAGGGAGGGCGGCATTAAAATTTCGCCCGAAAACCTTAAAATAAGCGACAAAGCAATTATTACTATGCCTTACCACGTTTTGCAGGACGAAATGGAGGAAGACAGGCTTACCAAAGCCACGGGCAAGCCCTACGGTTCTACCCGCCGCGGCATTGCGCCCGTGTATGCGGATAAATATATGAAAAAAGTTTTCCGTATGGGCGAACTTTTAAACACCGCGCTTTTGTATAAACGCCTGCCCGATATCGTGGCTTGGAAAAATATGACTATCAAGGCGTACGGCTTTACTCCCATTACCGTAGAAGCTATGATAGAATACTTTGAAACTTACGGCAAACCGCTCGTAAAATACGTTTGCGACGTTGGTTTATACCTTAACGAAGCCAACAAACAGGGCAAAAACGTAATGTTTGAAGCCCAGCTTGGCGCGTTGCGCGATATCGACTACGGCATAGTTCCCTACACCTCGTCGTCGTCAACCATAGCGGCGTACGCACCCATAGGCGCGGGCGTGCCCAACCTTAAAATAGATAACTCGATAGGTATTATGAAAGCCTATTCAAGTTGCGTGGGCGAAGGACCTTTCACCTGCGAATACTTTGGCGAAAAGGCTGAAAAGTTAAGGGAGCTTGGCGGCGAGTACGGCGCGGCTACGGGCAGACCGAGAAGGGTAGGACCTTTCGACGTGGTGGCTTCGCGTTACGGCATACGTTGCCAGGGCGCGGACGAAATCGCGCTTACCAAACTCGACGTTTTGGACGGTTATAAGGAAATTGAAATTTGCACGCACTACACGCTGGACGGAAAACAGCTTGACGAGTTTCCGTTTACCGACGTTCTTGACGACTGCAAGCCCGTTTTTGAAAAGGTAAAGGGCTGGAATTGCGACATTTCCAAGTGCAGAAAGAAAGAGGATTTACCCAAAGAAGCGCTTGATTACGTAAGGCTTTTGGAAAAGCTGTGCGAATGCAAAATTAAATACGTTTCGGTAGGCGCTGAACGCGACGCTTTTATTGAAATGTACTGATAATTTTAAACGGCGGAATTTCCGCCGTTTTTTATTTCCTTTTTTTACTTTGTACGCCTTTATTGACATAGGCGGCGGTTTGGTGGTATAATAAATTCGTATAATTATACTTAAAAAGGGAGTAGCGTTCTATGGTTGGCTGGATAATTTTGTTAATATGCATAGCGGCGACGTTCGTTATTTTGCGCGCTACGCTGCTTCCTAAATTGTTTTTATCGTCGGGCTACAGGAAAATCCCCATAGATTATTTGCCCGAAACGCTTATAAAAAACTATCTCGTAAATTGCGGCGTTTCTCATAGCGACGACAAAAACTACTTTACTTGCGGCTACGCAAACGACGTAAAAACTATTGATTACGATATAGTAACCTACGATTTTACGGGCGGAATTTATAAAGTTATAAACGTTAAAGAAAATTTTGAAGGGTCGCCCGCCCCGCGTGAGGTTGCGCTTCCTAAACGGGCGGCGCAAACCCGTCTGTTTTTAAATTCTGTAAACGGCGAAAACGTTTCAAACAAGCGCGCAAGGGCTTTCTCTTTTTCGGCGATGACGGGATTTTTTACCTGTTGCGCGGTTTTGGAATTCGTGTTGGCGTTTCTCACTGTGCTTTGCGTGGCACACATTTTTACGGGCAACAACGCAAATTCGTTTTTTTCGCTATACGCTATGATGGGCGTAATATTGTGGGCGGTTGTGTTTGCGTGCGATTTGGCGGTTACCATACCGTATATTATATTTTCAAAAAAGCCGTTAACGGTTACTAACGCTAAGCCGTCGTACATGGGCGCGGCAAACAAAACTTTTAAAAACTCGGTAGTTTTCTGGGTTTTTTCCGCGATTGCGCTTATAGTTATAATCGTTTTCCCGTTCGTAGAGGGCGATAAATACGTAAACGGCGGTATGTATTTGGAAAGCGGAGGCGTAAAGTATTCGTTATCCACTGAAAACGTAAACGAAGCGTACGTTGTGGATATAACCGTAAACGGCGCGGTAGTAATACCGAAGTCCGTTAAAGGCAGGCGTGTAACGCGTATACTCGCGTTGAAATCGGATGTGCGTGAAATTAGTATATTGGACGATTTAACCGTTTTGCCCGGCGCGTTTTCGGGGTGTAGAAAATTGAAAACCGTGATAATGAATAACGTAAAATATATTAGCGAACGGGCGTTTTATCTATGTAAAGAATTGCTTAGCGTGGAAGCGCGCTCGGCGTTAAGTATAGGAAATAACGCGTTTTACGGTTGCGAAAATCTTTTGCGCGCGGATTTAAACGCTTATACGGAAATAGCGGTAAGCGCGTTTGCGCGGTGCGAAAAGGTAATAATTAACGTTTGGTGAGCGGGATATGAAAAAAATTAAACTAAAAACCAAAAAGAAAATAAGTACTGATACGATTAAAGCGGGCGGCGTGATAGCCGCGGTAGCTTCGGGTGTTTCAATAATAACTTTGGGTATACTGCACGCGCTGGGGTTTACCGATATCGGCAAAGACGCTCCTTCGCTTGTAATAATTATTATTGCTTCTATAGTGTTCGCAGTCGGCTTGGCGTTGTACTTTTTTGCTTTGTTTATAGCCTTGCGCGCCGTTGAGGGCGAGGCGGACGGGGCTGAGCTTGTAGCTGCGGATTTACCCGTGGAAGAGTCGTTGCCCGCGGGCGCTACATTGGAAGATTTGGCAGAGCCTGCGCCGCAACCCGAACCTGCGGAGCAATTACAGCCCGACTCCCAACCCGAACGGGTAGAAGTTATTGAAGAGATATACGACGGTACGATTACCGCGGAAGAGATAGCGGCAAATCTTGCGGCGTATTCTGCGGGGCGCGGTTTAAAAATAAGCGCGGAATGCGCGCGGAAAATAATAGCGGCAATGGCGTCTTCGCGGTTGGTTGCGCTTACGGGCGCGGACGACGGC
>CAMXOH010000146.1 GCA_947245485.1 uncultured Clostridia bacterium
TTCCGCTCTTTCCGAACATTCACTTCCGGATTGCTTCACTGCGTTCGCAATGACGATTGTTAATTTACACGATTTAAATTTCTTTTCCGCTGATTTTCTGCTCACAGGCAGTAGCCTCATTAGAACCCCGCCACTATCGCGGGGTTTTCGTTTACACAAAAAAAACGTCCTGCGGAAAATTCCGCAGGACGTTTTTAATATAAATTTATTCGTCAATCCGTCCGCCGTCACGTGTTTCGGCTTGTTCTTCGGGCAATGCGTTTTCCTGCGCTTCCCGCTCATCGGGTAACGCGCCGTTTTGCTCCTGCGTCTTTTTCGCCGCATTCTTTTTCATAAAGTACTCGTAGCCGTACACGCCCGCAAG
The DNA here is from genome assembly GCA_947245485.1 of uncultured Clostridia bacterium. Classification (GTDB taxonomy): domain Bacteria; phylum Bacillota; class Clostridia; order Christensenellales; family Borkfalkiaceae; genus Coproplasma. The sequence continues at coordinate 365 of CAMXOH010000146.1, forward strand.
CGTCACGGCGATTAACATAGCGGCAACAACGTACCACGTTAGGAAAGTGCCTTTGACGAGAGGAGTGCCTATATACATAGCGTGCTCGAATTTAAGCGCGTCGATAAGGAAAAGTCCGTAAACCATAAAAATGCACAATCCTACGGGGAAAGCGTAAAACTTTTTAAGGCTGGGTTTAACGTACCCCGTCGCAAGCATAAGCGTGGAAAGGTAAAAACCTACGCCGTGGTGCAACAGTCCGGAAATCGTTGCTGGGTAGAAAAAGCTCGGGTTCTGTCCCAAAAAGTCGGGATAAAAAGTAGTAATCGCGCCGCCCCAAAAAGCAATGTAGCAGAGACAGTGGAAGGGCAGTGAATCGCGCTTCAAGAACATCGCGCAAATTGAAAGGCAGAAACTCGATATTCCGCAGAAGCTGTCGGGTATAAGCGCCCACCAATCGTTTCTGTGTATGCAAATCGCAATTCTGTTCCACACAATCAGCACAAACAGAAATCCGCCAATGCCCCTTATAATCTCGCGCAGTATTTTTTCGTTTTTAACTTTAAGCAGAATAGCCGCAAGCGAACCCGCAAACGCGCCGAAAAAAACTATAAGATATACTATATGTTGCCAACCGTATACGTGCAACATAATTTCCACCTCCGTAAACTTTTAAGCATATTTTATCATACCCGTTTAAAAAGTGCAATCGTTTAAGTATATGTAATAAAAAAATATGACAAAATTTTATGCAATCGTTAAAAACACAAGGTAGTGTGAACGTTTAGGCGGACAACTATTACGTCAAGGGGTTAAAAATAGGCGTGCGTTTAGCCGCGGAATGTTTTCTTTGCTAAAAAAATCACCTCGGTTTTTCTTGCGTAATTTGCGTTCTTTTTATATAATTATCCTATGGAAAAAAATAACATACGCAACTTCTGTATAATAGCGCACATCGACCACGGCAAAAGCACGCTTGCCGACAGACTTATGGAAAAGACGGGGCAGGTTTCTTCAAGGGATATGGAGGAACAGCTTTTAGACTCTATGGATATAGAGCGGGAGCGCGGAATTACCATAAAACTTACGCCCGTGAGAATGTTCTATACCGCAAAGGACGGACAGGAGTACGTTTTCAACTTAATCGACACCCCGGGGCACGTTGACTTCACTTATGAAGTTTCCCGTTCTCTCGCCGCGTGCGAGGGCGCGATTTTAATAGTGGACGCGTCGCAGGGCGTTGAAGCGCAGACGCTTGCCAACGTATACCTCGCGCTCGAAAACAACCTTGAAATTATTCCCGTAATCAATAAAATAGATTTGCCTTCCGCCCGCCCCGACGAAGCGAAGCAGGAAATAGAGGACGTAATAGGACTCGACGCGTCGTATGCGCCGCTTGTTTCCGCAAAGGAAGGCTTGGGCATAGAAGACGTTTTGGAGGCAGTGGTGAATTATTTCCCCGCACCCGACGGCGACGAGAACGCGCCGCTTAAAGCGTTGATTTTCGACAGTTATTACGATAACTATAAGGGTGTTATGCTGTTCGTTAGAATAAAGGACGGCAAAATCAAGGCGGGCGATAAAATCAAAACTTTCCGCTCCGACAAGATTTACGAAGTAGTGGAAGTGGGCGTGTTCAGTCCCAATCTTGTTCCCAAAGACGGACTTTGCGCGGGCGAAGTCGGCTATATCGCGGCTTCCATAAAATCCATACTCGACGTGGCGGTAGGCGACACGGTAATCAATGCGGAAAAACCCGCGCCCGAACCTTTGCCCGGCTATAAAAAAGTGCAAAGCGTCGTGTTCTGCGGTATATATCCGCTCGACGGCAGCCGTTTCAACGACTTGAAGGAAGCGATTTTAAAGTTACAGCTCAACGACGCGTCGCTGATATTCGAACCCGACAATTCGGTTGCGCTTGGTTTCGGCTTCCGTTGCGGCTTTTTGGGACTTCTGCATATGGAAATTATACAGGAGCGAATCGAGCGTGAGTTCGGACTCGAAATTATAACCACCGCGCCGTCCGTAAGTTACAAAGTGGTTAAGACCGACGGCGAAGTGATTTTCGTGGATAACCCTTCGCACCTGCCCGCGCAGTCGGAAATAGAGCATATGGAAGAACCCGTCGTCAAGGCGGATATATATTCGCCGCCCGACTATCTGGGGCAGATAATGGACTTATGCCGTGAAAAGCGCGGCGTATTCCTGCAAATGACTTACCTCGATAAAAGCAGAGTTAAGCTCGAATACGATTTGCCGTTGAACGAAATTATTTTCGACTTTTTCGACGCGATAAAGTCGCGCACGCGCGGCTACGCGAGTTTCGACTACGAACTTAAAGGTTATGAAAGAAGCAAGCTCGTCAAGCTCGATATTCTTTTAAACGGCGAGGCGTGCGACGCGCTTTCGATGATAGTGCACGAAGATTCGGCTTACGCGCGCGGCAGAACGCTGTGCGAAAACTTAAAGGAAGCAATTCCCCGCCAACTCTTCGAAGTGCCCGTACAGGCGGCAATCGGCGGTAAAATAATCGCGCGCGAAACAGTTAAAGCGGTGAGAAAGGACGTGCTTGCAAAGTGCTACGGCGGCGACATTACGCGTAAGAAAAAACTTTTGGAAAAGCAGAAAGAGGGCAAAAAGCGTATGCGTTCGATAGGAAGCGTGGAAGT
>CAMXOH010000147.1 GCA_947245485.1 uncultured Clostridia bacterium
GTTAAAACATTATTTCGAACTATATCCGTCGCCCGGTTATACGGATGAAATAATTCACGTTTATGCGGCGGAGAAGTTTGAGTTTGTCGGGCAAAAACTTGACAAAGGCGAATTTTTAAATTGCAAATTTATTGAAATTGCCGAAGTTTTGAAGATGTTCGAGAGGGGTGAGATTTGCGACGCTAAAACAATTTCGGCGGTTTACAAGTATATTTCAGGCAAAAAATAATGCAATTTTATAATTTTAAGTAGTACTTTGTCTGACATAAATAGCAAAAGTTAAAGGGGTTGCCATTAGGCAACCCCTTTTGAAAGGTTTAGTTACAGCCGCATCCGCAACCGCAGTTGCCGGTGCCGCATAAGAGATTGGACAGAGTGCCGTTTTTCCACATACTGTAAATCAACGCGATGAGTATGGGGGTGCAGCTTCCGCTTAATACGCTTTCTAATCCGTTACCGCTGCAACTTGCTGCAAGAAGTAAAAGAATTAAAATCCAAAGGCAGCTATTGGTGCCGCCGCATGACGAAAAAATGTTCATATATTTCCTCCTGTGAAATGAGCTGCAAGGCGGTATGTAATATTTTATTTTGCCTTTGCAGTTTCCGTATATTTACGTATACTAAATAATATTAAATTTGCCGTAAAAATGTTACATACCTAATTGACTTGCAAAAATATAATTATAGTGTTATACTTAATAAGATATAAACCGTTAAATAATATTTTTGGTACTTTCGGCTGATATAATCAATCAGACCGATTTAAGGCATAATTATTTTAATTTTGCGGATACCCGTTTTATGGGATTCGACGGAGGTTTTATGAAAAACGACAAAGCTCATTTTGTCGCGTTTGTCGGCGTAATGTTTGCGCTGACGTTTGTGCTTTTTATGCTTGAAGGCGCGCTTTCGATTACTGCGGGCATTTCTACGTGCTTATTATCTTTGCCTGTGGCTATTGCGCTGAGTATTTACGGCGATTGGAAGAAAAGTTTTATCGGCGGTACTTTGCTCGGCGTTTGCAGTTGTATATTTTGCCTTATTTTCGGAATGGCGGTTTATGCAAATCCTTTAATAAGTATTATTCCGAGATTTTTTATCGGAATAACGGCTTATTGGACTTATTTCGGGTTTTCTAAATTGCTTAAAAACGCTAAGCATAAATATCTTAGGGAATCGTTGCCTGCGGCTCTCGGCGCGGTAGTCGGTACAGTGACAAATACAGTGCTCTATATTTTTGCTTTAAACATTTTCGGCGGCGGAGACGCGATGGGCGCATTGACTCAATTAATGGAAGTAGTCGTTGCTATTTACTTTCCTATTGAAGTCGTTGCGAGTTTTGTTCTCGTGCCTTTGTACGTTGCCGCGCTAAAAAAAGTAAGCGGCAGGTTTGTTGAAAAGAAAAAACATAATTCGGAAGAGGAGCTCTCTTCCGTTGAGGGATGACCGTATGATACTTTGTATGGACGTGGGAAACACGAACATTAAATATGCAGTTTTCGATAGAAATCAACTTGTAATGAGTTTCCGCGTCGCCAATATCGGCGCCGATTCAATTAAGGGGGCGATTATTTCTTCGGTTGTTCCGCAACTCGATTATACTCTCGAAAGGACTTTAACTACTTATCTTAAAGTTAAACCTTTAATGCTTGCGCCCGGACTGAAAACCGGACTCAATATGAAAGTGGACAACGTGAAGGAAGTCGGGGCGGACAGAGTGGTAAACAACGTTGCGGCAGTCAGAAAATACGGCGCTCCGCTCGTTATTATCGATTTCGGCACGGCAACTACTTTTAACGTAATCGACGCTAAGGGCGAATTTATCGGCGGTGTAATTGCGCCCGGAATTAAAGGTTCGCTTGACAGTCTAGTCAACGGTACGGCAAAACTTCCGAGAGTGGAAATAGAAAGACCGGCAAGCGTAATCGGTAAAAATACCGTTACGAATATGCAATCGGGTATAGTTTACGGTTTTTCGGGTTTAGTGGAATTCATAGTAAAAAAGATTAAACGTGAAATGAAATGCGAAAACGTACAGACAATCGCCACCGGCGGTTTTTCCGAAATTATCGCAAAGGAAATTTCGTGTATCGACAAAGTTGATAAATTTCTTACCCTTGAAGGTTTGAAATACTTGTATGACTTAAATTGTACGGAGGAATAAAATGAGAAAAGTCGGGGTTGCCATTCTCGGATTGGGCGTCGTTGGCGGAGGAACGTATAAAATACTTTCCGAACATAGGGAATTTTACAAAAAAGTTCACGGAATAGATATCACGGTTGAAAGCGTACTCGAATTGAAAAAAGAGCGCGCCGCGGAACTCGGGATTGAAGAGAGTAAAGTGGTTTCGAATATAGCCGAGATATGTTCCAATCCCGATATAGATATAGTAGTCGAAGTTATAGGCGGAGTGGAACCGGCAAAAACTTTTGTGCTTGCGGCTTTAAACGCGGGTAAATCGGTTGTGACTTCGAATAAAGAATTATTCTGTAAATACAGCCACGAACTTGAAAAAGCGGCAAAAAGAAGCGGTTGCGGACTTTTTTATGAGGCAAGTTGCGTCGGCGGGGTTCCTGTAATAAGAACGCTATTGGATAACCTGCAAGGCAATAAAATAAATTCAATGATTGGTATAATTAACGGTACAACCAATTATATACTCACGAAAATGAACGATTGCGGCTCGTCGTATTCAGACGTTTTAAAGGAAGCGCAAAAGCTCGGTTATGCCGAGGCTGACCCTACCGCGGACGTTGAAGGATATGACGCCGCGTATAAACTCTCTATATTGTCAAGTCTTTCTTTCCATACTAAAATACCTTTCGATAAGATATACCGCGAAGGAATTACGGAAATTCAAAACGTTGATATTCAGTACGGAAAACGGCTCGGTTATGCGCTTAAATTACTTGCGATAGGAAAAAATTCCGATAACGGAATAGAGGTAAGAGTTCATCCCGCATTTATTAAAAACACTCACCCGTTGGCGAGCGTGA
>CAMXOH010000148.1 GCA_947245485.1 uncultured Clostridia bacterium
AGCCCGCCCACTTCGCCCTTAATTCCGTCGGCGGAATAAGGTTGTTCCTTGTACGAGCAGTTTACTTTAATCGACACGTCGACGTCCTCGTAAACGTATACGTTGGTGCGTTTTTCGGAAACGAAATTTAAGTAGTTTACCTGTTTGGCGCAGCCCGTTGCGGCGGCAACGCAGCACAAAACCGCACAAATAAGCGAAGCAATTAATTTTTTCATATAACAAATATATTATCCGTCCGCGCCCGTTTATGAATAAATTTTGTATTTTCAAACACTTGATTTTTGCGCGCGCGTGTGATAAAATATTTTAAATATACTATACGGACGAAAAAAATGTTCAAAGTTATAGCAAAAACCGCTTTAAAAACGCTGGCGGTCGTTGCGGCGGTAATAGCTGTGGCGTTTGGCGTGGCAAGCATCGGCTTTCCGTCGGCAATGGCGGGGGTGTTTGAAAAATTAGGCAACTATTCTTTTGCAACGGGTTACGCTTCGCTTTCGTACACGTACTCGAAAGATATAGCCGACCTCGCCCGTTGCGCACAAGACAGCATACTTTCCAAAAACGATAAAAATACCGTAAAATTCGGTGATAAACTGATAGCCCACGAGGGGTTTTACGAGTTTTGCTCTACCGAAAGCGAGCGGCTTAAACTCGATTATTCACAATATATATGCGGGGGAATTGCCTGCGCCAAGTATAGGACGGGCGATACGCGGGGCGCTATAAGCCTTGCCGCGGACGCCGTTGAAAAAAGCGGCGGGTTTCCCGAAGGCAACGCGATAGTGCAACTTACCTTAGCGGTTGAAAAAAAGGGCGATAAAGCCGCCGCGGAAGGTTTGTTAAACGTTATTACAACGATATCCGCCGAGGGCAAAACTTACGAAGCGGTTATTAATACTTTAAACGAAATAATCAACCAAGGAGACAGGCTATGAATAAAATTGTTAAAGAGGCTTTGACTTTTGACGACGTGCTTTTAATTCCCGCGGCGAGCGACGTTTTGCCGGCTACGGCGGATTTGCACACCACGCTGTGCAAGGGCATAGACCTTAACATTCCTCTTATAAGCGCGGCAATGGATACCGTTACCGAAAGTAAACTTGCCATTGCAATGGCGCGCGAGGGCGGTATAGGCATAATTCATAAAAATAGCGAGCACGGCGTTATTACCGACCCGTTCCACCTCACTCCCGAACAGCCCGTTTCCGCGGCTTGCGACCTTATGTCCAAGTACAAGATAAGTGGCGTGCCCATCACTCGTGACGGAAAGCTCGTAGGTATTCTCACCAACCGCGATTTAAGGTTTGAAACCAACTTCGCCCAGCCCATAGCAAACGTTATGACGAAGGACAAGCTGGTAACCGCGCCCGAGGGCACTTCGCTTTCCGAAGCGCAGAAAATTTTGGGCAAACACAGGATAGAAAAACTGCCCATAGTAGACAAGCAGGGCTACTTAAAAGGGCTTATAACCATAAAGGACATTGAAAAATCCATTCAATACCCCAACAGCGCGCGCGACAAAAACGGCAGGCTTTTGGCAGGCGCGGCTATCGGCGCTTCCGCCGACGTGTTGGAAAGGGTTGCCGAACTTGTTAAATCCAAAGTGGATTTGGTTGTTCTCGACTCGGCGCACGGGCATTCGGCGGGCATTGTAAAGGCGGTTGAAAAGGTTTAAAAAGCGTACCCCAACCTGCCGCTCGTTGCCGGCAACGTAGTTACCGCGGAAGCCACCCACGACCTTATGAGCGCGGGCGCGGACGTAGTTAAGGTAGGCATAGGTCCCGGCTCTATCTGCACGACGCGTATAGTAGCGGGCATAGGTATGCCTCAGCTTACGGCGGTTATGGACTGCGCGGAGGAAGCGGATAAGTTGGGCAAGCGCGTAATAGCCGACGGCGGCGTTAAATATTCCGGCGATATAGTAAAAGCTCTTGCCGCAGGCGGTAGCGCAGTAATGATAGGCTCGCTTTTCGCGGGCACTGCCGAGTCGCCGGGCGAACTTGAAATTTATCAGGGCAGAAGTTTTAAAACCTATCGCGGAATGGGTTCGCTTCCCGCAATGGCAAAGGGCAGCAAGGACAGATATTTCCAGGCGGACGCCAAGAAATTCGTACCCGAAGGCGTAGAAGGACGCGTTCCCTACCGCGGCGCGCTTGCCGAAATTATATTCCATTTTTTGGGTGGACTTTGCGCTGGTATGGGCTACACGGGTTGCGCAACCTTAGTCGTGCTCAGGAATAACGCAAGATTTGTAAAAATGACTGCGGCTTCGCTTGCGGAAAGTCACCCCCACGACATTTCCATTACCAAGGAAGCCCCCAACTATTCACCTAAAAATTAAGTTAATAAAAGGCGTAAGAAATACTTGCGCCTTAAAATTTTTATTATATACGGCGCAAACCCGTTTAGGTTTTGCCGGAGGAAAAAATATTTATGCAACATCAAAAAGTTCTCGTTCTGGATTTCGGCGGTCAATATAACCAGCTTATAGCAAGGCGCGTGCGCGAGCATAAAATTTACTGCGAAGTAAAATCTTACAAAACCCCTATACAAGAAATACGTGCAATGAATCCCTGCGGAATAATTTTTACGGGCGGGCCCAATTCCGTTTATCTTGACGATTCCCCCAGAATGGGCAAAGAGATATTTGAACTCGGCGTGCCCATTCTCGGCATATGCTACGGCGCGCAGTTCCTCGTTTACGGGCTGGGCGGCAAAATTGAAAAGGCAAACGAAACCGCCGTGGCGGAATTTGGCAGGACGGACTGCGAGTTTGACGATAATTCCCTGCTTTTAAAGGGGTTAAAAAAGAAGTCTGTGGTTTGGATGAGCCACAACGACCATATCGCCACTTTGCCCGACGGGTTCCGTGCGATAGGGCACAGCGACAAGTGCCCGTACGCCGCCATTGAAAACGCGCAAAAGAAATTTTACGGCGTGCAGTACCACCCCGAAGTAAACCATACC
>CAMXOH010000149.1 GCA_947245485.1 uncultured Clostridia bacterium
TTCAATTCGACTCTTTTTATCGCAAAGCTATTTACAAAACTTGACGCATTGCCGTCCATTTCCTTTGCGGGAGAAAAGGAAATTAACATATAAGTCAGCAAAAATACGATAAAAGATACAGCCAACCCTATAGCTACGCCTTTTAGCGTATACATAACCTTATGTTTTTCCTTGAAATTATCGGCGACCATAGCGCATATCGCGCTTCCGAAAGATAACAAAATGGCAATCATCAACCATAATGACTGAGTGTTTATTACTATATCCGCCAATAAAATATACAAAAGTCCGGCAAGAAAAACAACGCCGACACCGATGTAAAACGTTATATTTTTTATTAACGTTTTGTTCATAACATCCTCCGAAATGAATTATTTGTTTTGTTTATTATTTATATTCCGCTTGTTCTACTTCTTTTTGGTGCAGTTCTTCCTTATATGCAATCATTTCTTCCGTAGTGTTGAAAATCATTTGACTTTGCATATCTATGGTAACGGAACTGGCAAGCACGTCGTGTATAAACGCGTACCGTTTAGTTACGAAAAACAGCACTATTTCCAAAACGTACAAAGCTATAAACAATATAAATAACAACGCGTTCGCTTCGATAAAGAAGAAAATCAATACTATCGACAACGGCACCATTGTTTCAACGGCATACTTACCCAGCATAGCTCTGACAAACAGTGAAATGGGTTTTAGTTTTACGCCGCTTATCTGCATCACGCCTACGCTGAAAATCTTTTTGCCGACCGTTTGTCCGTTTTTTAAAATCAACGGAATTATAAACTCCAAAACCAAATGAGAGAAGAACAATCCGAGCGAAAGAGACATGAACGCTCTGCTAACGCATTGCGACATTAAAGCGCGCACGTCGTTTATCGTCGTATCGTAATATTCCTTTGCTTCGGCGCCGAGCGCTTCGTATTGTTCCTTGGTTATGGTTATGGATTCGATACCGATTTCTTTATACTGCTTGTCGTATTCCGCAAGTTGATTATAATAAAAATCAAAACGTACGATTAACGTCAACAAGGCTATAAATCCCGCGGTAAGAATTAATAGCAAAATGAAGTCCAATAAGAACGCGGAAATTCGTTTTAATATACTAGCCTTTTGTAAATCGTAAATCATGATTTATTCCTTTTATCGCCAAATTTCCGTATCAATGCAATGCGATATGTTTGTTACAAAAAAATAAAAGCGCCGTTCGTCTAGAACAAACTAGACAAACAACGCTTGAAAGGTCGTAAAAACGCTTTTTTGTAAACTAGTCTTATAAAGATTGGTTACAAATATATTCGGCATATTACAACTCCTAAAAAATGCTTTTTACGTAACATTAGAATTATATCACCGTTTCGGCAAAAAAGCAATAGCTATTATGTAAAATTAAAAATCATTTTTTAATTATATCGTCAAACTGGCGTTTGCCGGTCAAAAGATACAATCGCGTTTAAAAAAACCGTTCCTGCCGCTTTAAGTTTTTATTTCATCATTCCTGATTTAAAACGTTCCTCTCGCCTGCAACAATATAGCGCGCAATTCGATATTACACCGCAATAGGCTGTTTCTGCTGCCGTGTAATCGATTTAAGACAAATAAATTGACGCGCGATTCATTTTATATAAATACGCGTGAAACCGAAATTTGCGAACGACCTTTAAAACTATATTTGACGGGAAGCCCTGATTTTTTTCTAACTTTCGGGTCGGTTCCGTATCAATAAATTTTATCGCTTTTATTACGCCGCAAAACGTCTTTTACCGCTTTGCAAGACGCAGCTTTGTTTTGAGATATCGAAAGTCAACATTTCCATACCGTACGCGCGAAAATTCAAATCCACGTCGTACGAAATAGAATCCGGATTCGTATAGTCGTTAGCGTACACATAATCCGCAATCGAAATATAGCCCGAACCGGCAAGCAAATAATCCCTCGTAATCAACCGATAATTATACGCTTCCACGCCCTCTTTAGTTAACGCGACGGGTTTAAATGCGTTGGAAGAAGCAAATGCCGACGGGAAATAGTTATATTCCCGTTTTTCGTTTTGATGATACAATAAATAATCCAAAACGGCGATTTTATAATACTTGTTACTTTCTATAGCCTGTCCGTCAACCCTCCAAAAACTCACGCCGTATTTCACCTCGTTTAAAATTTCCCGTCCCAATACGTTGGCGACGTATACAACGTTATCGAAAGGTATGGCGTTGTATAAATCGGAATAAGTAATTTCTCCGGAAAGACTGCTCCTTGCGGAATTGACCATAGCGAGAGAAATTTCGTATCCTTGAGAAACGGCGTAATCCGCGATAGCTCTGCTTACCAGCCGCGGAATAGCCGTGCCGGAATTTAAATAACCGCCCGCAACGTTTCCCAAAACCTGATTGGCTTCGTCTTTTATTTTATCGTTTGAGTTATCTACCAACTCGCTTACGTCTATTTTATTGGGCCAGCTGTTGCTGTATCGGACGTTTTCTTTTTCGCGGCATATAACGTTGCCGTTACTTTCGACCGATAGTCTGATATGCGAAACGAAATCTCCGTTAGAACCGCCCTGTATAAACGGTATGCCGTCCACTACGTACAGCTGTTCTTGATGAGTATGGGCGCAAAATACCGCGTCTACGTACTCGTACAAACCTGCAGAACTGCTGGGGGGCGCGCTGTAATCGTCGGATTCCCCTACCAAACCGCGCGGACTGGCGTGCGCGCTTACCACCACAATGTCGCAATCCAATTCGTTTTTAAGTTTATCGGATAAAGTTTTTATTATGGGCAACGGGTCTTTAAATCCAATCGTCTGTACTAAGTTAGATGAAATCGAAGTTATTTGCTTTTCGCCTATAACACCTATTACTCCGACTTTCAATCCGTTATCCAACGTTTTGACAATGTATTCACGCGCCAAATCGGACGCGAAATCGCCCCACGTTTTAGAGTCTGCGTTCCAATTATAT
>CAMXOH010000150.1 GCA_947245485.1 uncultured Clostridia bacterium
TATCGACAAGTATCTTTTAGACGGCTATTCCACGATATCTTTGGGATATATAGGGGTCTACGAGCTTACTAAGCTGGTAAAAGGCGTTTCGCACACCACCCCCGAGGGCAAGGAATTCGCGCTTAAAGTTATGCAAACCCTGCGCGACCACTGCGAGCGGTGGAAAAAGGAAACGGGGCTGGGCTTCGGGCTTTACGGCACCCCTGCGGAATCGCTTTGCTACCGTTTTGCGAGAATAGATAAAGAGCGTTTCGGCACTATAACCGACGTTACCGACAAGGGTTATTACACCAACAGCTATCACGTTGACGTGCGCGAGAATATAGACGCGTTTTCTAAGTTTAACTTTGAAAGCCAATTCCAAAAGATATCGTCAGGCGGAGCTATTTCGTACGTGGAAATACCCAATATGCGCCATAACCTCACGGCTATGGAGGACGTAGTAAGGTTTATTTACGACAACATACAGTACGCCGAATTTAACACTAAAAGCGACTATTGTCACGTTTGCGGCTTCGACGGCGAAATTATCATTAACGACGATAACGAATGGGAATGCCCCGTTTGTCACAACAAGGACCAGCGTAAAATGAACGTAACCCGCCGCACGTGCGGATATTTGGGTGAAAACTTTTGGAACGTTGGCAAAACGAAGGAGATAAAATCGCGAGTGTTGCACCTTTAAAACGCACGCCGCAAAACTGCGGTTAAAGTTTTAAGCAAAGGTTTAACGCTTGCGCATCGTTAATTCACGGAAAACCGCGGGGCGCAAGAAACCGCGGTTTTTGTGAGGGGACTTATGAACTATGCAACTATAAAATGGTACGACATTTCCAACGGGCCGGGGGTGCGCGTTTCGCTTTACGTCAGCGGTTGCCGCAATCACTGCAAAAACTGTTTTAACCCAGAAACGTGGGATTTTAACTACGGCAAACCTTTTACCGAAGAAGTGGAAAAATCTATCATAAACGGGCTTAGACCCCCATATATCAAGGGGTTTACGCTGTTGGGGGGCGACCCGTTCGAGCCTGAAAACCAGCTTGTTTTGGCGCCTTTTCTCAAAAGGCTTAGAAAGGAATTTCCCGAAAAATCGTTTTGGTGTTTTACGGGTTACGACTACGAGCGCGACCTTTTAACGGGCAAATTGGGCGATGCGGAAAGGGTTGAAGAAATGCTTGAATGTTTGGACGTTTTGGTGGACGGAAAGTTCGTGGAAGAGCTTAAAGATTTAAACCTGCGTTTCCGCGGTTCGTCCAACCAAAGAATAATTTTACTAAAGCCCTCGCTTGCGCAGGACAAAATCGTGCTGTGGGACGATAAGGCTGAATTATAGGAGAAGTATGTATTTTAATTTCGACAAAAGACAAGTTTCCGTAAAAAAACTGAGGAAAAACGCAATTTTGCCCACTTACGGCAGTGAGTGCGCGGCGGGCGCGGATTTATACGCCTGTATAGATAGCGATTTAACCATAAACGCGGGCGAAACCGTGTTGGTACCTACGGGTATTGCTATGGAAGTGCCTTTGGGTTGCGCGGGGCTTATTTACGCCAGAAGCGGGCTTGCTTCAAAGCGCGGGCTTGCGCCTGCAAACAAGGTGGGTGTGGTTGACAGCGACTATCGCGGCGAGGTTATGGTAGCCCTTCACAATCATTCGGGCGCGCCGCAAACTATCGGCAAGGGCGAGCGCATCGCCCAGCTGGTTATCACGCCGTACGTTACCGCGGAATTTATTCTTTCGGACGAGCTTTCCGAAACCGTCCGCGGCGAGGGCGGTTTCGGTTCTACGGGTACGAAATAACTTTAACGCAACAAAGCGCGCTGCGGCGCGCTTTTTTATTTGCCGCGCCGCAACTAAACCGAAACTAAACCGTAGCGCAGGCTTATTTGATAAAAAATTAGCAATACCCTTGACGGGTTGCCGCCGCTGGTGTATAATTGAAGAAAAACGGTAACGGGGTAAATTTTATGGCGCTGTATATGGGCATTGACGTTGGCGGAACGACGGTCAAAGGCATTATAATAGATGAAAACGGTAAGATTTTGTGCGAGGGCAACGTTCCCACGCTAATCGGCGAGGAGCTTGCGGATTGCATAATAACGCTTGCGGATACTCTGGTACATAACAGCGGCAAAGTATTTTCGGCAATAGGCGGCGTGGGCGTATGTTGCCCGGGCATTATCGACGGCACAGAAGGTAAAGTAATTTTTTCGGGAAATCTCGAACTTAAAAATTACCCTTTAAAACAAATCCTTTCGGATAAATTTAAAATTCCCGTAAAAGTTTGCAACGACGCAAACGGCGCGGCTTTGGGCGAAGCCAAGTTCGGCGCGGGCAAGGGCAATAAAGATATAGTAATGGTAACGCTTGGCACGGGCGTAGGCGGCGGCATTATCCTCGACGGCAAAATATTCGAGGGGAACAAAGGCGCCGGCGCAGAGGTCGGGCATATGGTTATAGAGCGCGGCGGCGATTATTGCACCTGCGGCAGGCGCGGCTGTTTTGAAGCGTACAGTTCGGCGCGGGCGCTTACCGCGCGTACGAAATGGGCAATGGAAGAGGACACGGGCTCGGATATGTGGAAAACGTACAACCTTTCCACTGCGGACGGGCGCACCGCGTTTGAGTATATGGACGGCGACCGCACCGCGCGTCAAGTTGTGGATTGGTATTTAAAATATCTTGCCTGCGGCGTGGCAAACCTTGCAAACATATTCCGTCCGCAGATAATAACGATAGGCGGCGGGGTGGCGGCGCAGGGCTCGCGGCTTACCGCGCCTTTGCAAAAGCTGGTTGACGAGGAGCTTTTTGGCGGCGTTGATTACGCGCCGGTTAAGATAGAGTGCGCAACGCTGGGCACTCGCGCGGGCGCATACGGCGCGGCGGCGTTGGTAATGGATTGACAGGTGAAAAATGAGAAGCGACGTACCGATTACAAGCCTG
>CAMXOH010000151.1 GCA_947245485.1 uncultured Clostridia bacterium
GAACGGATTTTCGGTTAACTCGTAGTTCACTTTATAACTGTAAGTCCCGTCTTCGACAAGCGTATCGATTGTAAAATCGGTTACGCTAACCGTATACGTTCCCGCGTTTATAATCGTAGTTTCGTCTGCGATTACTTCGCCGCCGAACAAAATAGCGTATGTAAATCCGTCGATGACGACTTCGCTATCCAACAACGTACCGTTTATCGAAGGAACATGGCATTCGCCGTCGTACTTAAACGCCGTTTCACTCAAAACGGGAGATAACTTAGCTTTGTTAATCGTTACGTTTTCCGCCTTAATTTCTTCGGGAGCGGCGTTTTTATCTACGGCTCCGCTCCAAGTGTAATTGGCGCCCAGAGTTATAGCGAAACTGTAAACGCCGGCGTCGATAACGGTTATTTTACCGTCCGCAGTTGTTATACGCGAAGTTGAAACGTTTGTTGTTCCGTCGCGAAGAACGCCCGTTGCCGTAACGGACATAATGCTTGCGTAAGTATCTGTTCCGACGAGCGTATCGACGTTCCAATTTTTTATTGCGAATTCTATTTGAGAACCGGTATAAGACGTATTGTTCTTAGCTAAATCGATTTCGAGTTTCGTTATTTCCTTACGGTAAACGTAAAACTCGCTCGTAACGTCCGCGCAAGTAACGTCGGAAGCTAAAACTCCGTCGTTAAAAGACGTGGCGATCTTGTACGTTACTGTATATATACCGGCGTTAACTGGAGCTTCGGACGAATTTGAAATCTCCGTTCCGTCGTTAGCGGTTCCGCTATATACGGGCGCCGCCAAACCTACCCAATTTCTTAAACCGTTTGTATTAACGTTCGCGTCAGGCATAGCTTCGCCGTAAGTAAAGCTGTTTTGCGTTGCCGTAAAATACAACCGAGCGGGAGTTATTTCGAATTCAATATTTTTTGCGGCGCAGTCGTCTTTTGCCCAAGCGTAGTTTTCGCCTTGACCGTCTTTAAAGCTTAACTCTACGGCATACTTTTTAGCGTGTTTTATTTCTTCCGTTCCGACAAGCGCTAAAACATTCTCGAGAGTTTCGTCATACGCAAACACGCCGCTACCGCTTGGACATTTTTACCTTCTTGATAAAAAGCCGTTTCCGCAGTTTTAGCGTAAACGCAGTAAGTTCCGCGTTTCGTGGGAATCTCCGTAGTAGCAGTGTTTTCGTCCGCGCCTTTTTTAAAGTAATACAACTGATACGAAGGCTTATCTTCGCTGTCTTGTTGATCGGTAATATCCTTACGAACGGAAGAGGTAAAGTTCATACCGGAGTTGCCCTCTACTTCGCCGCGTACGGCGAACGAAGCGCCTTCATTATCGCCGTATTGTCTTTCCGTCTCGTAACCGTCAAGCACCGTGGTAACTTGGGCTTTATCTACTTTGATTTGGAAAACGGTCGAATAGTCGTTACTCTTTTCGGAATCGTAGTAATTTGTATTGCCGGAGAAATACACGTTAGCCGATCTGTCGTCTTGATTTTGTAATGATACGCTGACGGTAAACACGCCTCCGCGTTTAAAAGTTAAAACTCCGTTTTCGTAAACGGCATAAGGGCTGTTAGTAGTAACGTCCATTTTTTCTTCTACGTCGGGTAAAGTTAACTTTGTAGAACAACCTGCGTCGCTCCATTCAAGTTGGTTCGTTTCCAACGTAGGTCTGTCGATAGGCTTTCTGTCAATCGTTACGCGGAAATTACCCGACACCGCAACACTCTTTACCAAATTAGAATCGCTGCTTTCATCATAAATTTTACAATCTATAGTTGCGGATATTTTTATCAATTTAACTTCGCGCGTCAAGTTATCAACTTTTGAAGATGCCGATCCGTTTGGATTTGTAAAATATGCAAAAGTATATCCATCGAATTCGGACAGAGGAATTTGAATGGTATCTACAGCATATTCAAATTCAACCACGATGCCGTCCACGTCTATCTTATTGGATAGCGCTTCTTGATTTTTTAACGTATTACCAGGATTTGTGCTAACTAATTTGGATGAAATAGAATGCGGAGCAGTGTATTTCACTTTGAAAGTAAGCGACAACGGTTTTACGGAAAAACCGTTAGAACCCGTATATGGAATTTCGATTGTACTGTCGTATGTAACGTCATCGCTGGTCAACGCTTTCTTTATAGCTTCTCCGGTTGGAGCGAACGATAATCCGCTAAATCCTAAGTGTTCGAAAGGAATATTTTCCGTACTGGAATTACCGTTATTCCAGATAGCGTAAACGTAAGTGCTGCCGCTACCGGAACTCAAACACAACGTATCTCCGTCAATATAGGTATCGGAAGTAAAGTTTGCAGGGGGAGTGTATCCTCTAACTTCCAACGCGCCGTATTCCAATCGGCGGAAACTGAATTCTTTGGTCAAAGTTTGAGTTTGTTCGCCGATTTTTACTGTTACGCCGATATTAACGCTACGTCTTTCGGAATTAGTTATATCTGTAGTGCCGGTGCCGCCTTCAATTACAAAAGAAGTTACGGCATTACTGTCAGCGGCAATCTTTTCAACGTGATTAGGGTAAGCGACCAAGATTTGCAAACGCGTTTTTACTTCGTTATCCGTCATACCTTGCGTAAACGCGTAAAAACCGTCGGCGTTAATGTAGTAGTCTCCTTGCAACTCGTAACCGTCGATAGCGGTAAGCTCGGCGGAGACTATCTCTGCGGCAATAACGGTCGTCAAAGACATATCGACGGAATATTCCGTTCCTCCCACGACAACCGACATAACGTTCGTTTCTCCCGCAAGCAGTTTGCCGTTTAAGTCTCCGTTTATTTTAACCGAGTAGTTGGTTTTATCAATCGGCTCGGTAGTTCCGTCGGCATTTACGCCGGTTACCGTTAAAATACTTTTGATGGTTTCCGCCGT
>CAMXOH010000152.1 GCA_947245485.1 uncultured Clostridia bacterium
GCCGACGATATCGAAAATATCCGTTTGATTTGTATAGCGGGTCCTTCGAGTTCCGGTAAAACGACTTTTTCAAACAGGCTTAAAATAGAGCTTATGTCGCGCGGTATCAATCCTCTGCGCATTTCGCTCGATATGTACTACAAAGACCGCGATCAAATACCAATCGACGAATACGGCGAACCTGATTTCGAACATTTAAATTCTCTCGACGTAGCGTTATTTAACGAACATATGCAAGCGCTCATCGACGGCGAAGAAGTGGAACTGCCTAATTATCAGTTCGGCAACGGCAGAGCGGAAAACGGCGTAAAAACGAAAATCGATTCTAACACGCCGATTATTATAGAAGGTATACACGCTCTTAACGACGAGCTTACGCACACGATAACGAAACATCAAAAGTTTAAAATATTTATCGCGCCGCAGTTCCAAATAAACTTAGATTATCACAATCCTATCAGTTATACCGATATCCGTTTGTTACGGCGCATTGTACGGGACAAAAAATACCGCAACGCCTCTGCGGAAAGAACTCTTGAAATGTGGCCCAGCGTTCGCCGCGGAGAGTTTAAGTGGATTTATCCCTTCCAGGAAGGCTGTAACTATGTGTTCAATTCCGCCCTTACGTACGAACTGTGCGTTTTGAAGAAGTACGCTTTGCCGGCTTTGCAGGAAGTTAAAAACGACAGCCCTCATTATATAACGGCAAACCGTTTAATCAAGTTTTTGAAATACTTTAAAGAAATGGATGAAAAATGGGTGCCGTGTAACAGTTTGCTGCGCGAGTTTATAGGCGGCTCGTGCTTCTCGGAAGTCGACGAATAATTTTATAACTTTCAATAGTCTTTTGCGAGTACCGCAAAAGACTATTGAATTTTTTTAATTTCGATTTTTAAAATTAAATTTGGGTCTAGACAAGACGATAATACAATGTTATAATAGGTTTGATTATATCGTACACGAATGCACTTAGCACATAATAATACGAATTAAGCGTGATACGATGTAATTATGTGTGCGAAAAAGGCGAATACGAGCTGCTGATTATAGCATTTTGTTCTAAGGACGCTGAAATATTATGGAATACAAGAACGCTTCGCATGTATATAAGCGTTATATAATAAATACAAGGGGGCGTTTAACGAGATGAAAACAAAAAGAATCTTTGCATGCATTTTGAGTTTGTTTGTTTTGCTAAGCGTAGCTTGCTTTCTTGTCGGGTGCGTCGACGAAGAAGAACCGGTAGAAAAGTCTAACGTTGCCGTAATGATATCTCAAACAGAATCGGGGAATATAGATCAATTTTGGATGGTTCCTGCCGATGAAGACAGTTTGGATATAGAACTAGAGTGCGGCGCGCAATATAAATTTCGTGTGCATAAGTTGAATTTTCGGGATCATCCCGATATAGGCGATATTTGGCTTGGATACTCTCCTCTTTCTTCGGATATAGAAGTTAATATCGATTATTATTTTCTAGCTAGCTACGGAAAGTGGGTCGGCCGTTATTACATTGAGGAGTATAGAGGGGAGTACAAAGTGATTATCGATATCGGTGAAACCGTTTTCGGTAAGCCCAAAAGAATTGAGCTGCATATAACCGTTATTTAAAAAGGAGGTTTGCTAATGAGGAAAAGTATTTGTAACAGTGCTTTAATATTTACCGTTTTAGTCGTATTCATTTTTGCTGGCATTAGTTTTGTGTTAGCTTTTAATGACTGCGCGTATGCGGAAACAGAAACGTATTTTTCTGCGGAAAGATATACCGACAGCGATTTTTTGCTCGATAGCGACGGCAGCGAATCGAATAAAACGATTGCCGATTTCGCTTATGAGGTAAAATACACTCCAAACGAAAACCCAATAACCGAATTAGCCTGCGTGATACCTTTGCAGTATCTTGAGTCTCAGGAAGAAGAAGCCGTATTCTTTTACAATGGTAAGGAGTACGGCTTTTATATTTCCAAGCACGGAGATTGTTTTGATACTTTGCTTATTGATTTCGTTTTTGATCTCACCGAAAATCAGTCCGACTTGGAATATAAGATTAAGATCAAACCGCTTTTAGAGCAGTGTTTCAAGCGTAGACTGAATAATAACGGCAGTTACGAATGGCACAAGTGGAATAATATGAGTTACACTTACTTTGTCGCTAATCCGCGTTTCGCCGTGGCGTTGTTTAACGAAAACTCATTAAACTACGGAGACGAGGGCTATTCCAAGTATGCAGATGACGGGTTGATAATCAACCAATACAGAGTAAATTACAGCAAAGTTATAAAAAATACGGGCGACAGTACGATTTTTTTAAAATCTTTCGGAGGAAAAGTGCTGTTCGATTTGTCGTGCGTGGGATTGGATGCGATAACTATGGGAATAGGCGGTAAGCTTACGAATATTCTGGGGCATGCTGCGAATTCGGCAAGCCAAGTAGCCGATATAAAAGACACTGTTGTTTTAGCCGATAATGAAAATAATATCACTACAAATATGTCGAAATTCGAACAGCAAAACAGTGAAAAGTTCGAAAGTTATACTCGTTTCGCATGTTTTGCGCCGGACGATGATAAAATGGTTTTATCCGGTACGGAAAATTCGTATACCGAATTTATAGTTACGCTAAACAACGCCGATTATAAAAGCCGAATTTTACAAGTTTGCGATTTCGATATAGTTCGAAGAAATTTGAGCGGTCCCGCAGAAAAAGTAACGGGCGCTTACGAAGACGAAGCGTTTTCGTTTAGTAAAGAGACAATTCTGAACGATGAGAAGTATCTGCCCAAGTTTGAAATTGACGGAGAAAATTTTGACGAAGAGACTGTGCCTATCTATTTATTACCGCGCGGCAAACAAAAAATAAATTTTACTCCTAAGTATTCC
>CAMXOH010000153.1 GCA_947245485.1 uncultured Clostridia bacterium
TTAGTATTTAAAGTAAAGCCTGCCGGAAATCCGCCTAAATAAAGAGTTTGCGGTTGCGCTGACGCCGAAACAGGCGAAATTGAAAACGCGCAAACTAGTACCGTAATTAATATTAATAAAGTCTTGACAATATTTTTTCTGAAAAGCATAACAGTATTGTGTGCAAGACGTTATATAATATTCAAAAAAAATGACGGTCATCGCCGTCATTTAATCATTTTTAAATTGTTCTATCAGCTCAACGGCGTGCTTACGCGCCGATTCGGAATTAACGCTACCCGTAAGCCTTACCAATTCTTCTATTTTTTGGTTTTCAGTAAGCCTTTTTACCTTGGTTTGAGTTTTACCGTCCTTCTCTTCCTTATATATAAGAAACTGGGTTCTACTTGCCGCGCACACTTGCGGAAGATGCGATACCGCAAGTATTTGGGTCGATTGGGAAATATTTATAAATTTTTTAGCGACAGTCGCCGCAGTATATCCGCTTATTCCCGCATCAATTTCATCGAAAATATATGTGGAAATGCCGTTTAAATCTTTAAGTTGCGTTTTGATTGCAAGCATAAATCGGCTCATTTCGCCGCCGCTGATAACTTTGCTCAGCGGTTTAAGAGGTTCGCCCTTATTTGCTGAAAACTCAAAGCAAACTTCGTCGCAACCGTTTACAGAATTCAGATTTGCAGTTATCTTATCGAAATCTTTAAATGCAACCGAAAATTTCGCATTCGGTATATTAAGCGTTTTAAGCTCGTTCTCGACTTTTCCGCAGAAACTTTCCGCCGCTTTTCTACGCATTGCGGAGAGTTCCGTACATAATTTATAAATTTTCTCGTCGCATTCGGCAATTTTTTTAGTGAAAATTTCTATCGCGTTCGCACTGTCCGAAATTGTATCGAACTCCGCTTTTGCACTGTCTTTAAATGCAATTATTTGTTCTTCGTCGGCGCCGTACTTCTTTTTCAATATTTTAATCAACGACAGCCTGTCCTCGATTAACTGCGCGTCTCTTTCGTCGTAAGACAGTCCGCTTTCCATATCAGATAGCGTTTCCGCAACATCTTCCGCCTCTGCGTAAAGTCCTTCGAGTCTTGTTACGATTTGCGCATATTCGTCGCTGATACCTGAAATTTTGTTAATTTCACGCATTGCCGAATAAATACCGTCGCAACATCCTCCGTCGCCGTTCAAAACGTTTCTCGCAGAGTTAACGGCATTTAAAATTCTTTCTATATTTAAAAGAATAGTTTGACGGGTTCTTAATTCATCAAATTCACCCGGTTTCAATTCCGCGTTTTCGATTTCATTAATCTGGTAACTCAATAAATCGAGCTTTCTTGCTCGTTCCGTTTCATCACCGCCCAAAGCCGATATTTTCGATTTGAAATCGCACTTACTTGCAATCGCCTCGCTTAATTCGGATTTAATTTTTAAACAACCTTCACCAAGAAGTCCGTCTATGACTTTTAATTGGTTAAATTCGTTCAAAAGGAAAAAATGTTCGCTTTGTCCGTGAACGTCCACAAGGTGCTGCGTTATATTTTTAAGCATAGCCGCAGTAACCGTGCATCCGTTTATTTTTACGGCTCCGCGCCCGTCGAGTGAAATTTTACGTGAAATAATAATTTCGCCGTCGCTTTCAATATCGTATTCTTCGAGTTTTCTGACTGCTTCCGAAGATTTTTCGACAATGAATTCCGCCCGTACAAGCGCCTCTTTTTCTCCATAGCGAATCATCGTACGTTCGGCTTTACTTCCGAGGACAAAATTAATAGAGTCAAGAATTACAGATTTACCTGACCCTGTTTCACCCGATAATACGTTAAGTTCGCTATCGAATTCGATTTCCGCCTCTGAAATTAAAGCGACGTTTTTAACGTATAAATTTTTAAGCATTAAACTATGTACTCTTTAAGTTTTTCAGTTATTAAAGTTGTATTTTCATTGCTGTCAACGACGATTAAAAGCGTATCGTCTCCCGCAACGCTACCTATGACTTCTTTAAGTTGTAAAGAATCGACAAACATACCAGCCGTCGAACCGTTACCTCGCATTGTTTTGATAACTATTATATTATTGGCATAGTTAATTGTCTGCACGCATTCCCTGAACAACGTTTTCATACGGTTTCTGATAGAATCGTCGTCGCTTTCAAAGCAGGCATATTTATACTTTTTGGTTGTACCGGAAATTTTATACAGCTTTAAATCTTTAATATCGCGCGAAATCGTTGCCTGCGTGACATTAAAATTAAGTTTATTAAGTTCCGCACAAAGTTCTTCCTGTGTATCTATTTCTTTTGACGAAATAATTTCCAGAATTTTCTGCTGTCTTGCGTTCCTATGCATCATTTACTCCAAATATTAAGTTTTATTAATAATTTTTTAAAAAAATCTTCGTCTCCGCGAGTAATAAACTCCACGCAATATTCTGATTTTTTAACTTTAATTTTTGTAAACCCGTCAATTACGTCAACAATTTTACCGTCGACGATTATATTCAGCGGCGTCCTGTCGCTCGATGGACTTACTTCGAGTATCGAATTATCGTTGTAAACTACGGGACGGGAGTGCAGCGAATGCGCGCATATCGGCGTCATTATAAAAGCGTTTATATCGGGAGTCAGAATAGAACCTCCCGCTGACAGCGAATATGCCGTCGAACCGGTTGGCGTGCTTACGATTATTCCGTCGGCAAGATAATTATCTACGACAGAACCGTCGATTTCGGCGCGCAACTGAACGGTATTGCCGAAATCGTGTCCGCCCGTACTGCGTTGAATTACAACGTCGTTGAGCGCAAGATACAGTTTACCTCTGCACTCGATTTCCATAAGCGTACGCTTT
>CAMXOH010000154.1 GCA_947245485.1 uncultured Clostridia bacterium
TAACCGGCATAAGAATCATTAGCAAAAGATTTTTAAGACGGTAGCGCATTATAAACATACTTACGTAAATACAGATTGCTCCGCCGAGTATGGCGGTAAGTATAAGTTTTCCGTCGCCCCCGTTCATTTTTGCTTCGTCGTTGCCGCATTCGTCGCGCTGTGATTTAAGCAGTATCACGGCGTAAAAGTTTATGGCAAGTATATAGACGATAAAGATAATATACAAAAGCAGCATATAAAAAGTATGCCGCTAAATAATTATTTAATACAAGAGAGGTTTTTATGGCGAAAGTCGCAATTCTTATGGGCAGTAAATCCGATTTCGGCGTTGTCAAACCTGCTGTAAGTATACTCAAAAGTTTTGGCGTCGAAACCGAAGTAAGAGTTATTTCCGCACACAGAACTCCTGAGGAAGCTCACGAGTTTTCCGCGAACGCAATAGAACGCGGTGCAGAGGTCATAATTTGCGCGGCGGGTAAAGCCGCTCATCTCGGAGGAGTAATTGCGGCAAACACTACGTTGCCCGTTATCGGCTTACCTGTTAAAACCGATATGATGGGGGGACTTGACAGTCTTCTTTCCATTGTACAGATGCCTTCGGGTATACCCGTAGCAACCGTCGGTGTAAACGGCGGCGAAAACGCAGGACTTCTTGCCCTGCAAATTTTGGGTATAAAGTATCCCGATATTTCGGATAAACTCGCGCATTACAAACGCAAAATGAGAGAAAAAATTAATTCGGACGACGCCGCTCTCCAAAAAGAATTGGAGACGCTGTAAAACCATACCCGCAGTGCACTCTGCGGGTTTTATAAATAAGTTATTAAAATTTTCAGGAGATAAAAAATGCAGAAAAAGGAACAACTTTACGAAGGTAAGGCAAAAAAAGTTTATGCGTGCGAAAACCCCGATTACGTAATCGTGTCATACAAGGACGACGCGACTGCGTTTAACGGACTTAAAAAAGGTACAATCGCGGGTAAAGGCGTTATAAACAACAAGATGAGCAATATGATGATGGCTATGCTTGAAAAGAAAGGCATTCCCACTCATTATATAGAGCAGATTGACGACAGAAACACCGTAGTCAAAAAAGTTGAAATAGTTCCTCTCGAAGTTATAATCAGAAACGTTGCGGCAGGAAGTTTTTCCAAGCGTTACGGCGTTGCGGAAGGCACTGCTTTTTCCGCGCCCACAATCGAATTTTCTTATAAAAACGATGATTTGGGCGACCCGCTTATAAACGATTATCACGCGCTTGCGTTAAATCTCGCAACCGCCGAGGAAATAGACACTATAAAGAAAATGGCGTTTGCGGTAAACGACGCTATGCGCGAATTTTTCAAAAGTTTAAACATTGACCTCATCGATTTCAAACTCGAATTCGGCAGATTCAAGGGACAAATCGTTCTTGCCGATGAAATTTCTCCCGATACCTGCCGTTTCTGGGAGAGAGGCACATGGGATACGACTAAACACGTAAGTCTTGACAAGGATAGATTCCGCAGAGATTTGGGCGGAGTAGAGGACGCGTACAACGAAGTTTTTAAACGTCTTACGGGAGAATAATAAATGGGCGGTTTTTTCGGCTCTGTTAAAAAACAAAGCGCAATTTTCGACGTTTTTCTCGGCACAGATTATCATTCTCATCTCGGCACTAAGCGCGGCGGTATGGCGGCTTACGATAAAGAGATGGGACTGCAACGCGAAATACATAATATAGAAAACTCACCTTTCAGAACCAAATTCGAAAAAACGTTGTCGGAAATGAAGGGAAATGCGGCAATCGGATGTATCAGCGATACGGACCCTCAGCCTTTGCTTATGGTTTCAAAGCTCGGTAAATATGCAATTTGCACCATAGGCATCATTAATAATGCTTCGCAAGTTATGGGTGAAATACTTTCACACGGCGGATATTTCGACGCTATGACAGGAAGTAAAGTCAACTCTAACGAGATAATTGCGGCGCTTATTAACAGCAAGGACAATTACGTAGAAGGAATACGTTACGCGCAGGAGCGTACAGAAGGTACGGTTTCGATACTTTTGCTTACTGATAAAGGCACGCTTATCGCGGCAAGAGACAGGCTTGGCAGACTGCCCGTGCTTATAGGAAAAAGCGAAGACGGTTATTGCGTTTCTTTTGAAAGTTTCGCTTATAAAAAACTCGGATATTCCGACGAACGCGAGCTTGGTCCCGGCGAAATAGTCGAAGTTTCCGCAGACGGCATCACGCAACTTGCGCCGGCGGGCGATAAAATGCGTATTTGCGCATTTTTATGGTCTTACTACGGTTATCCCACTTCAACTTACGAGGGAGTAAACGTTGAAGTGATGCGCTGTAAAAACGGTGCGATTTTCGCCGAAAACGACGCAAAATCACGCGATTTGCATGACGTGGATTACGTCGGCGGAGTTCCCGATTCTGGAACTCCTCACGCGATAGGTTACTCGAACGCGAGCAAAATTCCCTTTGCGCGCCCCTACATAAAATATACGCCGACTTGGTCCCGCAGTTTTATGCCTGTTAATCAGACGGAGCGCAATAAAGTAGCCAAAATGAAACTTATTCCCGTCCACGAATTTATAGAAGGTAAAAATCTGCTTCTCGTGGACGACTCCATTGTGAGGGGAACACAGCTTAAAGAAACCGTGGAATTTTTGTATTCGCACGGCGCGAAATCGGTGCATATGCGCTCGGCTTGTCCGCCGATAATGTACGGTTGCAAATACCTTAATTTCTCGCGTTCGACGGGAGATATGGATTTGATTACCCGCCGCACTATGATGGAGTGAGAGGGTGAAGAGGGCGAAAAGCATATGGCTGAATACAGC
>CAMXOH010000155.1 GCA_947245485.1 uncultured Clostridia bacterium
TATCAAAACTTTCAGTTACATTTTCTATATCATGGATTTCGTTTTCAAAAATTTATACGGTTTTAAGAATAAAGTTTTATCATACTATCAACAATGTAACTACCGTTACCAAGACCGCAACCGCCGTGAAAGCGGTATAAATCATTGCTAATTTTAATATTCTTCTTTTCTTTTCCGTTTGTTCGTCTAAATACTTTGCGCTATCGAGATAAGTTTGAAAAATTTCCGTAGCGTTTAATTCCGCTTGTGAATTGCTTTCTCTTTCAATATGATTTCTTGTAGCGTTGAATTTATATGTTTCTTCGTCGTTTTTGCACTTTAATTTCTCGAAAAGCCCGTAACCGTGCAAATCGGTAAAAAGCGTTAATAAAATCAATGCGCAATTAAAGGCAAACAAAATGTAGTTCGCTAAATTATCTTTCGGGGAACAAATGCAATAGCAGGTAAACAGCCCCGCGACGGCGGTTATAATACTCGATAACGCAATTAAAAGCGAAGAAAACTTTTTCACCGTGTTTTCGTAGTCGTCCGCAGATTTTTTATATGCGGTTTTTGCAAAGTCTAATTTCAATAAATCTTTTTGTGTTTTATCGTATTCTTCCGACATAATTTTGTTCTCTTATGTTTACTTAAAATTTTTCCGTGTTATTTTCCAAACGAACGCCCATTATGGCAATATTTTTGCCATAGACGGGAATGTAATATTTTGTGCTGTCGGCTAAATTAGCAATCAATTTTTCGTCCGTATTTGCATATTCAATATTTACCGACTCTTCCCTTATGTTCGTATCGGTTATTTCAATTACCGTATATCTTGATGCATCACCAAACTGTTCATCAGTAGCAGTATAACCATTATTAATAATATACCTTGCCGCGTTTGTCTTTGCGCCGAAGAGTTTATCGCAAATGGCGTTGGTCAGGTCGGTGTGTTCTGCTTGTATGGTTGGGTTATACGATTTACTATATATTTCAGTAAAAACCAGCTTCCCTAATTCATTATTGCGAATATTTTGAACTGTCAAAGGCAATCCAAAATCAACCTTATAAAGGTTAATATGGTCAGCTTGCGAAGTTCGCAAATAATTAAATATAAGATTTACGCCCGTTATATTTTTATCGTCTTTGGCAATATACCACGTTACATTAGAAATATTGTTTTCAGATACTGTTTCAGGATCAATAGCTTGATTATAAAGCCAATGTTTCGCGGCTTCCATTAAAACGTTATCGTTTAAGAATTCCAGCACTTGCGCGTTGGTAAGGGGCGCGTTTACGGTAACGGAACAGTTTGCGCTCTTGCCGTTCGCGGTGGCGGTTATCGTAGCCGTACCGTCTTTTAACGCAGTAATAACGCCGTTTTCCACCGACACCACGCCGGACGGCGCAACCGTCCACGTTACCGTTTTGTCCGTCGCATTGTCGGGCGTAAGCGTTGCCGTTAAAGTTTCCGTTTCGTCTATTTCAAGCGTGATTTCCGTTTTGTCTAACTCTATTCCCGTAACGGGTACGGGCTTTGCCGTTACGGTAACGGTGCAGTTCGCGCTCTTGCCGTCTGCCGTCGCCGTAATTTTTGCCGTGCCTTGTGCGATAGCCGTTACCTTGCCGTTATTATCTACCGTTGCGATATTCGTTTTATCACTTTCCCAAATAACCGTTTTGTTTGTGGCATTGTCGGGCGTAACCGTTGCCGTTAAGGTTGCCGTGCCGTCCACCTCTAACGTGATTTCCGTTTGACTTAACGCAACGCTTGCAACGGGCGTTTTCACGCTCATGGTATGATCGCAAGTATCGCACTTGCCGTTGTTGTCGCCGTCAATATGCGCGGCTTTGTCTTTTTCCTTTTGGTCGCAGCCGTCGTTCTTGCACTCGTGCCAATGGTGCGTTGTGCTTGTTACCCATTGTGTGCCGTAGTCGTGGGCATGTTTGGGCGTATTGTCGCCGCAAGCCGCAAACGAAAATGAACACGCCGCAACGCATACAACCGCAATAAACATAGAAATGATTTTTTTCATATTTGCTCCTTTTTCGGTTGTAGTTAATGTGTACTTTTACTACGTTTGAACTATTGATTTTTTATGGGCAAATATGATATAATAAATGCGGTATTTCATATCAAAATCAATTAATTTCGGCGTTGTAGTAAAAGTACACTTTTTCTACAATATAAGTGAAAAGACTTGCTTGCAATGATTTTTGAGCGCGTTATTGCAACGTAGGGCGCGTTTTGCATTTAGCAAAACGAAACGGCGGAGCCGTCGGAAAGTTATTTCCGTAGCCCTTAAAAGTTACAATTATTGAAAAAATTGTCATAGTTTTGCAAGTGCTTTCTTTCGTTGCCGAGAACGAGCGGGCGGACATACGCGAACGCCAAGCGGACGGAATACGGCTTGCCAAGCAAAACGGCGTTAAATTCGGCAGACCGAAAAAGGAATGTAGCGACAAGTTTTTATCGGTTGCTTTTGACTGCATAGAAAACGCCGAGAAAGCCGCGAACTATACAATAGCATACTATGTGAACGGCGAACGGGCGACGACGGATTGAAAAACATTAAAACGCGCATAGCCCAAGCGCAAGCGCAAGTCGCGGACTTGACAAACGCTTTTTCCTAAATAGAGAGTGTCGGTTTTTAATATATAGAATAGTTATGATTTTATGGACTTGACAAGGTATGTTATACTGTATGCGAGAGAAATATTATACTCTCGAAAACGGGATCTTTTGCGGCTTCCGTTTTTTGTTGCCCGAAAAGGAGATAAAATATGGGAATAAAATCGACACAAATTGACAGAGTACAAGGAGGTATGGTATAATGGGTGCAG
>CAMXOH010000156.1 GCA_947245485.1 uncultured Clostridia bacterium
GGGAACCTGTTTCAAAATTTTTCCGCTTTCGTCCTCAAGCCACTCCCAATCACAAAGTTGGTTTAAGCAAAAATCTTCGGTGTTGACGAAAAGTATTCTGTCGTCGGGGCAAAACTTATCAGCGTAAACGGGCACGTCGTTTACCGTAATAACGCCGTTGCCCGTATGTAAATCCGTAGTGTTTACTATACGGCGGTTGTTTGCGATAAGCGCGGCGATAGCCCTTCTCGTTTTGTACGAGCAAAGAATCATATTTATCTTGCTGTTGTAGTGCTCTTCCATATAATCAAGCACTTCTATAAGTTTTTCCTCGTCAAGCTGCTTTTCCGCGTCCATCGTATAAGGCTTGAAATAGGGCTCGTCCGCCTTTTTGTGTCCGTAAAGCGTTTCGCCGCCGAAAATAGCGCCCAACCCCGTAAGCTCGTTGTCCACCGAACCGTGGGGGTATAAATAGGTGTTGGAAATAACTTCCTCCACTTCCCTGTTGAAAGTTATGGTGTTTCCCGCAACGTCCACGTCGGTTATATACAGCCCGAAAGTGTCGTTGAATACGCCGTTTGAATAGCCCGCAACGTCCACGTACATTCCCACGAAATAAGGTTTAGCCGAATCCACGTTGTAAACCGCGCCGTTTTTTTTGCTTTTGATACGGCAGAGCTTGCCCGAACCGTCGCCAAACAGCATACGCTGGAAATTCTGTTTTGCGCTTGCGATAAGCCCATCCATTTCGGCGTTTACAAGGTTTACGAACGCGCCCGAAGAATCGCGCGAGGCTCTTAAAGCCTTGTCGGTAATTTCTATAGTGCCGTAAAGGTTTTTAAGCGGCGCGGTGATATCGAGATAACGGTTTTTATACGCTTCGGGCAAATCGGCGTCCTCTGCGCCGGCAATTATATTGCCGCAGTTTCCGCGGATAACCGCCAATTTCACGTCTTTGCCGTATACGTTGTTAGCGCTTTTTTCCACCGCCGAAAAAAAAGGCGAAATATTGTCGTTTAACTGCGCCGTCACAGCGTCGAGATAATAATCCTTTAAAGCCTTGTCTGCATTTTGAATGGTAATCACTAAATACTCCTTTAAATAAATTAAAATTTCAAAAATTGCCTTGCAAGCGCGCCCGCCTCTTTTACAGATTTGGGCGCGTTTTTAGGCGCGGCGGAACCAAGCCCGCCGGATATTAGCGGCACGGATTTATTGGCGGAAACGGTTTTAAGATATTCCTCTATAACCGCGCGTTTTACTCCCTCGTCCGAGAGCGCCGCCTTTAAAAGCTCTTCGCCGCTTATTATACTTTCGCGGGAGGACGCGCCCGCTTCGGGCATATTTTGCGCCTTGTTCCCGCTTTCAAGCTCTTTCAGCCTTTGACTGCGTCGGGTGAATTCGGCTTCAAGCGCCTGATAGGCGTTTAAAAGGGCGTCCACGCTTTGAAATTTACCAAGTCCCGCCGCGGCAACTCTATTTTCCGCCTCTGCGGCATTTTCCGCCGTCACTTCGTTTTCAATACCGTTTACGTTATCCATTTTCCGCCTCCGAAAGTTTTTTGTTTAATTTCTTTTTATGCTGTTCGATATGTGCGCAAATGCGCTTTTCCGCATCTTTGCCGCAATTTTCCGACAATAGATACGCCGTGTGCTCGGTTATATGCACCGCGTGGTCGTCGTAATCTTTCACCTCGGCAGAAGTTTTAAGCATAGCCGAATTTTCCTCCGCCGCGCGGTCGCGGTTAAGCTGTTCAAGGTCGCGCTCGCCCGTAAGCGAAGCGTAACCCAACAACGCAAGCACCTTGTTTTTTACGGAAACCGACGTTTTGCCGTCCGCGTCCGTCAAAAGCCCTTTATCTAAAATTTCATATATAACCGTGCGCTTTTGCGCGGTGGTCATATTTATATCGCTGTCTGCTTCAAGCACTACTTCGTCCGAAGAAACGTCGCTTCCCTTAAAACTTACAACGGTTAAAATGTCCCCCCTGCCCGCATATTTCATAAGCCGCACGTTAGTTGCAAACTGCCGGTAAAGCCGTAATATATGCCGTCCAATCTGTTTTAAAGCCCTTTTAACCTCGCCGTAAGTCAGGCTTAACCGCTGGTCGTCCTGCTCGATTATAAGCTGCAAACCGGTAGCCGAAGTAACGCCCGCAAAACTGTCTGCGTTATCGGTAATTTCACCCGTG
This sequence comes from uncultured Clostridia bacterium, assembly GCA_947245485.1. Lineage (GTDB taxonomy): Bacteria > Bacillota > Clostridia > Christensenellales > Borkfalkiaceae > Coproplasma. The sequence goes on from CAMXOH010000156.1 coordinate 2,171, forward strand.
CCCGAAACGCGCGTAAACTCGTTTAAAAGGTTTTCCTCCTCTTTGCCGAACTCGGCGGGCACGCTGCCTAAGGTAAGCATTTCCGGCGGCTGGCTACCCTGCCTGTAAACTATTACTTTGCCGGGCATAAGTCCGTCCTCGGCAAACTCTTCAACGTCCACCGAGCCGTCCTCCACCGCCACGGTACCCATAGCAATCCTGTTTAAAAACTCGTGCTTTCTGTTTTTAACCGCGTTATACGCGCGTTGCAAAGGCACCAGCCTGTCCACTACGCTCGCCCCGAAAAAACTGCCCGCAACGGGCATAGAAACCTGCTTAACGAAGGGATATCCGCGCGTGCCGTTTATGCCGTTTATATACGGTAACGTTCCGTCGTACAAAAGTTTGCCGCCCGCAACCACGGTAAGCCTGCCGTCAGGTTGCTCCGCCGTAGGCTTTTCATACCTTTCTATAACCAGCTCGTAACCGCGCTCAACCCCCTTTAAATCAAGCATATTCCCGCCCGAATTGCTTTTTACCGAGGGAGTAAACCCAAACTCTTCCGCGTCCTTTCCCGCAAGCTCCACGCCGTACGCCGCCAAAATTTCGCGGCAGGGCACCGCCCTTGCGTGTATTACGCTGGGCTGTTCCCCAATATCGGAAACGGACAG
>CAMXOH010000157.1 GCA_947245485.1 uncultured Clostridia bacterium
TGATTTCGTATACTTTGGCGGCATCGTGATAAATTACGCAGCTTGAATTCGCCTTATCGTAGCGCAATCTGTCAACGTCAATGTGAAAATTCGTTTCATTGATTTTGTCTATTATACCATTGCGTACGGAATAAATACTTTCTCCTTTCACTCCGAATACGAAACCTTTTATAAGGGTAGCGCAGTTGCCTGCATTATCTATAAAAGTCGCCAGGTCGCTGTTTCCTAATTGATAGCTGAAATTTAAAGCGGTCGATAGCGTTCTGTTTGGCTTTTTAAATACGTATCCGTGCGCGGATAAATTTAGCGACACGTCGCTATATTTTATATCGTTGCACTGTTCGTCGAAAACGTAAGGACAAGCTGTCGCGCCGAAATATTCCAAGCTTTCCAGTTCTTGTGTCAGCGTGGGCGTATTTTCAGCGTAAATCGTTACGATATCAAAATTTTTGGTTGCGTTAGATTCTAATGAAAAATCATAATTAAGCGATTGGTCGCCGTAGCAGTTAACTATTTCATTGTCCGCAATCAAGGCGTTAGCGCAATATAAATTTTCTTTATCGATAGTCAGACAAAGCGCGTCGGCCATTTTAAAGTAAGACGTTTTATTTTGTGAAACGTCGTGTTTTACGGGTATTTCTACCGAAAATTTACGTTTGCATTTAGACGTGTTCGTAACGCTGAATTTTCTTACTTCCATACATCCTTGCAAAAAATATAGCATATGCACTTTTAAAGATTTATCGACGCTTCTAAATTCCGCCACATTGTAACCGAAGCGGTTTTCTATAAAAGTATCGAAAACGTTTCGTCCGTTAGCGTAAATAAATGTTTTCAACGAAACGTGAACGGCAATATCGTCGAATCGAGCCAGAGAATTTCCCATACAATCTACCACGGAATTCAAACGTTTCGTTTGATATTGCGATTGACAATATTTTTTAGATACCGAGTAGTTTTGTTTTAATAGGTTTGGTCTGAGCATTTTGGCTAAAGAACGTCTGCCCAAAGATTTATTTTTTAAAGCCGCGATAGTTGCGATGCAATAAAAATTTATTTTGTATAAATCTATAACGTATTTTAGATAGCGAGATTCCCTTTCCGTAAGCTGCAAGGTGTTTACCGCAGTATCGGCAAGCTGTGTAATCGTTTCGTCCGTTTCTGAAAACTGAGTGCATTTGGCAATCAATTCGGCGATAAGTTCTAAACGCGTTTTGTTCGCGCCGGAAGGGAACGTTAAATAACGTTTGTTTAAAGTTTGTTTTATTCTTAAAAAATCGTTCCAAAAAGACGCAAAATTACTTTTCGCTATTTTTTGAGCGTCGTCTTTCGCCTTTGATAAAGCGACTTTATTTAAAAGAAATTCCGTTTCGAATAAATTTATCTGCTTGCTTTCGGGAAAATATCTTCTCGCAAGTTTTTCCAGCTGCGTTTCGAATTGTTTTTTTGTCGTTGAAAGCGACAATAAACCGTCCATCGAATTTTGATTGAAATTCCATTTAAAATTGTTATATAAAAATTCAGTAATCATCCGTTATACCTCGCGTCGAAAGTATTGACACTTTTTAACGTCTTTACTCAGCGGTAAATAAAAAACTAAAAGTTATAACGAAGAATTTTTAGAAAAAAATATAAATAGCGTATTGTTAATAATTCTTTTTGATAAATGTTTATAAATTAAAACTCCCTTTATCTATAAAGAAAAGGGAGTTCAAACGTCTGACTATCAATTTTTATTTTCGTTTTTTTTATAGCAATTTGCCAACATAAGGCGTTTTTTGTTTTCCAATAAGTAATCAAGATTTTCAACTGGCACGTTAAACGCGTTTATCGTGTTTTGCAGATTTACATCGAACGCTATATGCAAATCGTTAACTAAATCTTCGGGAAAATCTACTTGCGGCTTTAATCTGCTTTTAATTATAATCATCATCGGATGATGACGCTTGCGGTAGTGCGCTACGGCTTCGAAATTCAGTGCGCCGTAACTTAAAAAATATATCGGCGTATTTTTTGCGTTATCTATGCCTTCGAATACGGCGTCTTTGCTACCGGATATTTCGGGGAAAACGTCGGATACGTCGGTATTCGTTTGTTCTTCCGTGTTAAATTCTAGGTATAAGTTTACGCCGTCGGCAGTGAATTCCACGTCGAAACCGTTTCCTCCGTCGCCGTGTAAGTGTGGGAAGCGGGCGCGTTCTTCATTTCTTGCTGTAATTCTAATTTTAATGATTTTTTTATGGGCGCGTGCGATATATCGGAAAAGTCAAACGGCAAATTTTCTGCGTAATAGTCGATTTCTTTTTTGAAAACCCAGTTGCTTATAATAACCAGAGCGATTATTCCCCCTATAAGTATCGCTGCCAATAAAACGGCGATAACGATAGACGGAGTTACGAGCGTGGGATTGTCTTCCGCAAGACCCGACAAACTTGCGCTGACAGTCCCGAAGATCAGTATTGCGGCAACGAAGCAGAAACTGACAATCGTAAGTATTCTTCGTTGGGGACATACGGGCTGCCGTTGAACTAAAAACTCGCAGTACTGTTTATCTAACGGACGTTCGACGGTAGGAGATAGGTTCACTCTCCAAATAAATACTCCGCAAGTAGCTACGCCTAAAACTCCGGCTAAAACGGAGCATACCAAAATAATCGTATCGTTAGATTCTCTTTTCGATTTTAAAGTGTCGTTAAAGTCTACAACCGTGCCTTCGTCCGTTTCGAGTCCCAAAATCCACGGATTACTAGCGAACGTTTTTTGAGGTACAACGAGTGTTACTTGACGCCCTTCGTACTTGTTCCAATCAACGTTTACGGT
>CAMXOH010000158.1 GCA_947245485.1 uncultured Clostridia bacterium
CCTATGAATTATGAGTGACAAATATTTTTACAAAACACCCGAACTAACTTAAATTTTTGACCTATGTATATTAGAGAGTATTTTACTTTCCCGATATAAAATATCTTACAAGGAGGTTTATTTAATGCTCAATACAAAGCTCGACGTCGTTGTTGTCGGAACTCCCGACATAACGAAGCTGTCGGACAGCGAACAAAGAACATTCTTTGAAACGCTGTACGCAAGAGTTTTGGAATTGGCAAAGAAAGACGATTAAATCCGTTAAGGGCAAAACACAACTTAATAGAGAAATAGCTTAATTATATAGTTTATTCAATAGTTAGGTACTGCCGCAGGTCGAGCATAGTGCGTCCGAATAGAAAAGGAGCGTTGCCGCAAGGAAAGATGAGCAAGTACAAAATAAAGCAAAAGCTACTGTTTTGTATTTGCCCATTTTTCTTTGCCTAAATTCCGAAACACCAACCGCCACCAACAAAAAGGAGAACACTGTGCCATACAAAAATTGCAAAATCTATTCTGACGGCAGTAATTACATAGCCATACCGAGCGAAAACTTTTCGCACGGTAAAAAGCCGTCGAAATCACCGAGAAAAGAACAGCCCCACAAAGCCGAGTTTGAAACGGCTTACCAAGCAAGTCAAGCATTACCAAAGAAAGAGCGTAAAGCCTTTATGAAAGAACAGTTAAAAGACTGTTTTAATACCGAGAAAGAAACGAACGAGTTTATAGAAAAACAAACCGAACGTAAAAAGACAAACGCCATTAAACGCCGAGTAAGGTTATTTCGTAAAGTGCATTTGCAAGAGTGGAATTTTTTTGTGACTTTTACTTACGACGGAAAGATTATGAACGAGAATGAGTTTAAGAAAAAACTGATGAACACACTCAAACACCTTGTAAGCCGAAAACAATGGAAATACATAGGCGTATGGGAACGAAGCCCCGAAAAGCAAAGACTTCACTTTCACGGAATATTCTATATACCCGAAATGATTGGCGAATTAAAAGCCGTGACCGATTACGATACGGTATCTCACCGCAAACAAACAACCTACCAAAACACGCATTTTCTCAAACACTTCGGACGAAACGACTTTAAGTTTTTAATGCCCTACGATATTGACCGTTCCGTTAGGTACATACTCAAATACATAGAGAAAAGCGGCGAAAGATTATGTTGCGGCGGTAAATTGCCGACATATTTCATAAGCAGTATTCTCGACGACGATGTACTTTGTCCGTACGGAGTAGCGGATAAAAAGCTATTGTTATTCGACGATTTCACTTGTATAGATGACGACGGCGTAGTTATGGGCAAGGCTTCGCCGGAAGTTATTAAGCAAATGCCTAAGTGCAACTAATTCTTTTGTCTTTCGCGGTGGGAGCGTAAACGATTTCGCCTGCGCCGTCAAGGGAAAATATTTTGTGGAAAACAAGGAATGTTTTTACCTAAATACAAAATATTTTCTCGATCCTTGACGGCGACGAAAGGACGATAACGGTTTTAACAATCGACAGCCGAAACCGTTTGTTTCGCTCCCGTCGAAAGACAAAACAAAAAACAATCTAAAAGGAGATTTCTCAAATGAAAACAGCAGTAATATATGCTCGATATTCGAGTGACAGCCAAACCGAGCAAAGTATTGACGGACAACTTCGCGTATGTACGGAATACGCTAAGAACAACGACATACTCATACTCGACACTTACATAGACCGCGCTATGACGGGTACTAACGATAATCGCCCTGATTTTCAGCGTATGATAAAAGACAGCTCTCGGAAAAAATGGGATTATGTACTTGTTTACAAACTTGACCGCTTTTCGCGGAACAAGTATGAAACGGTAATTCATAAAAAGACATTACGCGATAACGGCGTAAAAGTATTGTCGGCTATGGAAAACATACCAGATACTCCCGAAGGCATTATACTCGAAAGTTTGCTTGAAGGCATGAATCAATACTATTCCGCAGAACTTTCGCAGAAAGTAAAACGCGGTATGAACGAAACACGTCAAAAAGGCAATTTCACTGGCGGCTTTCTCGTTTACGGCTATAAAGTCGTTGACAAAAAAGTCGTAATCGACGAGAACAAAGCGGATACGGTACGTTACATATTCGAGCAATACGCTATGGGCGTGTATGTCAAAGATATTATAAAGGCGTTGACCGAAAAAGGCATACTAAACCGCAATAAGCCTTTCGCAAGAAATACCGTTTACAATATACTTCGGTGCGAAAAGTATTCGGGTATTTACAGACACGGTGACGAAGTGTTTACCAATATCTATCCGCAAATCGTAGACACCGAAACGTTTAACAAAGTGCGAGATAAAATAAACGCCAACCGTTACGGTAAACGCAGTGTCGAAGTAGTCTACCTTTTACGCAACAATGTAGTTTACGCAAATGGACACACAAAATCTAAATTAGAATTAAAGCGGACAAATCAATGTAAAAGCAAAAGTCGGGACTCCTTATGGAATCTCGACTTTTTATCAACACATTTAGAACGCTAAATTGAAATTTAGTATTGTTTATAATTACTGTTTATTGTAGTTATTTTTATTGTTTTTATATCTTAAAATCAGTAAAGTACCACCCGTAGCAGCAGCAATAGCAAATGTAGAGAAAAATGCATATAAAAAATTCTGTGCCGCATTTATAAGTGCATCATGTCTTTTTATTTCCCATACAGGGTCACAAACGGCGGCTTGATGTCCAAGAATAAAATAAAGCGATATAAATAAGACAGATAAGATTATTGATATGATAAATAGTATCTTAATTGTTTTCTTCATACA
>CAMXOH010000159.1 GCA_947245485.1 uncultured Clostridia bacterium
TTTTTACTTTATAAATCCTTTTTGCGCGGCGACGAATCCCACGGTTTTCGGCAAATTCGGCAAAAAACTTTCGTTAAAGGCTATGACGCTTAACAACGACAAGCAAAAAGTAAACGATGAAGAGGGTAACCCCATAGAAATAAGCGTAGTAGTTATATGGCGTATTGCGGACACGGCGCGCGCAGTGTTTGCGGTGGATAATTATATGAATTTCATTTCCACGCAGTCGGATAGCGCTATAAGGCAGGTGGCGCGCCAATACCCCTACGACGTTAGCGAAAACGGCGATGAAAAGTCGCTTCGCGGTTCCTCGCAGGAGATTGCCGACGTGCTTAAATACGAACTTCAAAGCCGCGTTGAAATGGCGGGCATTGAAATTATGGACGCGCGCATTAACAACCTTGCGTACGCGCCCGAAATAGCAGCGGCTATGCTTCAACGCCAGCAGGCTTCCGCAATCATTGCGGCAAGGCAAAAAATAGTTGACGGCGCGGTTTCAATGGTGGATATGGCGCTTAAAAAACTTTCCGACAATAATATCGTAGAGCTTGACGACGAAAGAAAGGCGGCTATGGTTTCAAATCTGTTGGTTGTGCTTTGCGGCAATCGCGACGCCCAGCCCATAGTTAACAGCGGGTCTATTTATTAATTCCGTTATGGAGAAAGAAAAGAATTTAAAAAAGCAAATACCGCTACGCGTTTCCGAAGCGCTGTACGTTGAGCTGGAACGTTGGGCGAACGACGAGTTCCGCTCCGTAAACGGACAGATAGAATATCTTTTGACCGAGTGCGTAAATTACCGCAAAAAGGGCAGAAAAAAGGACGGCGAAGAGTGAGGCGCGGGCTTATTATAAATAACGCGTATTCCGCGCTTGCGTCCGCATTGAACCAATCTTTACGGCTTAAAGAGGAGCTTGCGCGTTTAGGCGTTGCGGCGGATATTTTAAACGGCGCGCCCGAACTGTTTATAGACGGCGGGGGCAATATATCCGCGCAAATTTCGGGTTACGATTTTTGCGTATATCTGGACAAGGACAAGTATGCTTCGCGTATGCTTGAAAAAAGTGGGTTGCGGCTGTTTAACAGCGCCGCCGCAGTGGAAATTTGCGACGATAAAATGAGTACGCATATCGCGCTTGCAAACCGCGGCGTTCCTATGCCCGAAACGGTGGCGGGGCTGTTATGTTACAATCCGTCCGCAGAGTTAAAGCGGGAGTTTGTAAACGGTTTGGAAAAGCGGTTTGGCTATCCTTTGATAGTAAAGGAAAGTTACGGCTCTTTGGGCAAGGGCGTTTATAAAGCCGATAACCGCGAGCAGTTGGATAGTTTATGTAAGAAGCTGATGTGCGTGCCGCACCTTTTCCAAAAATTTATTAAGGAAAGCGCGGGCAGGGATTTACGCGTTATAGTTGTGGGAGGCAGGTGCGTTGCGGCAATGCGGCGCGTTTCCAACGGGGATTTTCGCTCTAATTTAGAGTTGGGCGGAAGCGGTAGCCCCGCGGATATATGCGAAATAACGCAAAATTTGTGCGTGCGCACGGCTGAAGCGCTGGGGCTGGATTATTGCGGGATAGACCTTTTGTACGGCGAACGGGGTATGTTGGTGTGCGAAGTTAATTCCAACGCATTTTTCGGCGGAATAGAAAAGGTTACGGGCGTAAACGTGGCGGCGGCGTACGCCGGTTATATAGTGAAAGAAATTTATAAATAACGCAAAAGGGGCGCATATATGCGCCCCTTTTCATTATTCTATGCTGTTTTTGCCGTCTATTTCGTTGTACATCTTGTGGAAAAGCGCAATTTCTTCGGGGTCGAGGTTAATCCGCTGGAAAAGCCCCGTGCACTCGTTGGCGCTTGCGCAGGTTTCAAACACTTCTTCTATAAGTTTAGTCTTTTTTTTACTGCTCATATTCTTATTATCGCCAACCCTCTTGAAATTATACCGCCGCCGTGGTATACTATACTTATGAAGTACGTTCTTTCGCTGGACCAAGGTACCACCAGCACGCGAGCAATAGTGTTTGACGCGCAGGGAAAAATAGTTTCAAGCGCACAACGGGAATTTAAGCAAATTTATCCCCGCCCGGGCTGGGTAGAACATTCACCGCAGGATATATTGGGGTCTACGGTGGCAGTCGTGGGCGAAGCTATAGTCCGCGCGGGCGCAACAGCGCAGGATATAGCGGCAATAGGCATAACCAACCAGCGCGAAACTACGCTGGTATGGGATAAGGAAACGGGCAAGCCCGTGTGCAACGCCATAGTTTGGCAGTGCCGCCGAACCGCGGATTATTGCGATAGGCTTCGGCGCGAGGGTTTTGCCGAAAAAATTTACAACAAGACGGGTTTGGTGCCCGACGCGTATTTTTCCGCAACGAAAATAAAGTGGATTTTGGACAACGTAGACGGCGCGAGGGAACGCGCCGAGCGCGGCGAGCTGGCTTTCGGAACGGTGGATACGTTTTTATTGTGGCAGTTGTCGCGCGGTAAAATTTTTGCTACCGATTACACCAACGCAAGCCGTACTATGCTTTTCAATATCCATAAATTAAAGTGGGATAAAGAGCTGTTGCGTTTGTTCGATATACCCGAAAGTATGTTGCCGCAAGTGCGTTCGTCAAGCTATAATTACGGGTGTACGGACGCACGGCTGTTCGGTTCGCCCATTCCCGTTTGCGGCGTGGTGGGCGACCAGCAGGCGGCGCTTTTCGGGCAACTGTGCACTTCCAAGGGCGACGTTAAAAATACTTACGGTACGGGCTGTTTTCTTTTGATGAACACGGG
>CAMXOH010000160.1 GCA_947245485.1 uncultured Clostridia bacterium
GCTCTTCTTCGCCGCCGGCATTTGCGCGCGACTTTTCTTCTTTAAAAATAACATAAGCCTTTTATTGATTACCGCTGTAATACCCGTTACCGCGGTAGTCTTTATTTTTTTATGCTTGTTTGCGAATATGCGAAGTTGCACGATTCTGCTGATATGTTCGCTCGTTTTCATTGCGGGCGCGGCAAACTGCTATATGCGCCTTGAACGTTTTAACAATACAAAACTTTCGGAAGGAGAAATTTACGAAATTACCGCGACGGTAAAGGAGAAAGGTTTAACTGAATACGGCGAATACATAATCGTAAAAAACGCGCGCACGAACGGCTTAAAATTAGACGGAGATATGCGCGTCAACCTCGGCGAAGTTTACGGCGATTTCTGTGAAGCGGGTTATAAGGTAAAGTTTACCGCAAAAATTTCCGCGGTACGACTTTTCGAATACGGCAAACTAAATACATACGCCGAGAAAAATATCAAATACGTTTGTTCGGTTTACGGACAGATGCAAGCCGAACGCGGATTTTCTCTCTTTGCAAAAGTACGCTTTTCCGTAAAACGCGTACTTTTTAACAGTCTTGACAACGGCGCGGCGGCAGTTGTTTACGCAATGCTGACGGGCGACTCCGACAATATCGACAGCGGAATTACGCAAACCTTCCGCTATGGAGGCATTGCGCATATCTTTGCGGTTTCGGGTTTGCATATAGGTATTGTTTACGGACTTTTCCGATTTCTTTTAAAAGGACTACGTCATAAAAGATTTCTTTACGCCGCGCTGTGCATTGCTCCCGTCGCTCTTTACGCGGGCATTTGCGGGTTTACTCTCTCCTCAGTCCGCGCCCTTATTATGTGCGCGGTTGCCGCGACCGCAAAATGCTCGTTGAAAAAATACGACGGCTTGAACGCGCTTGCGATTTCGTCTTTACTCATTCTTTCGTTCACTCCGCTAAGCGCGTTTTCAGTAGGTTTTCAGCTTTCTTTCAGCGCGGTGGCAGGCATACTTATTTTAAAGTTACCCAAGAAATTACCCGAATTTTTACGCGTTCCGTTGGCGGCGCAGGCGGGAACTATGCCCGTTATGCTTGCTAACTTCGGGTATCTCAGCGGCGCGGGACTGCTTATGAATATAATGATAATTCCCGTTCTTTCCGCAACGTTCATACTAATGTTTGCCGTAACGGCGGTATGCCTGATTATACCCGCCGCCGCTTTTCTTCTGCCCGTTGCCGCCTTCCCCATAGACGCGGTTCTTTCGTTTCTTATAAGCATAGGATTTGAAAAAGCGCTTATCAGCGGTTTCGGCGCGGGATTTTTTATTCCGCTGTACTACGTATTGCTTTTAACCGTTTCCGACAAACTCAACTTGAAAATTTTAAAGCGTTTAACAGCCGCGGTATGCGCGTTTTGCGTGCTTGCGGTATACGTTATATGCAAGCATTTTATGCCGTTAGACGGGTTCGGCGTAATGGTTTCCGCCGATTACGGCGGAGGTTGCATTCTCATTAAATCCAACGGACAGAGCGTGCTTATTATTACCGAAGGAATCAGCGAGAATACCGTCAATTCTTTTCTTAACAAAAACTATGTTTGGAAATTATCTGCGGCGGTTATACTCGGCGGCGAGGACTGCGTTTTAGCGTTTGACTATCTGGACTGCCCCGCTTTCGTTTACGGCGGATACTTAAATTTACAGCTGTCGGAAAATTCGGAAATTTTCTATGAGAAAAGTTTTTCGGCGGTAAACGCCCATTTTGATTTTGCAGACGGTTACAGCGTGCTTGTCCGCTGCGGGGAAACAGAAATCGCAGTCTGCGCGGGCGAAAGCGTTCCTTTCGGGAACTGCGATTTGCTTATATACGACGGCAAAGCCGATTGCGAATGCGTTTACAATATCGGTTTTAACGAACAAAGCATTGAATATAACGTTTACCGAAACGGTGATTTTAACTTTACGGTAAAGAACGCAGAAATTAAAATTAATAAAACTTTCGGTTGAAAGTTTTAAAGGCGGACTTGTTTCAAGTCCGCCTCTTTTTTTAATTTGTATTTAACATTTTTAAACTGTTAAATATCGATTTGTTTTACGGTTAACGTGGTGTTTACGCCGCCGCCTAACGTTACGCCGACTGCGAGCAATGCCGAAATCGCCATATCGATTGTGTCGCCTGCATTCAACGTAATTATGAAACTTCCGTTATAAAGCGAGCCTACGCCGACGGAAAGCACGCGCGATATTGTTGCCTGCGGTATCGCCGTTCCGTTTCTGCGTACCGCCAAGGTTACGGTTGTACCGAGCGCCGCCGATACGTTGGAGTAATAATTTATTTCGTATACGCCCGCATTTGTAACCGTTATCGTATTTGCGGGAGTATAAGTTACATTTTTTAAAGGCATTGTCGCCGTAATCGGCAACTGGGTAGTTCCTCCCAATGTTAAGTTCAGCGTCTGCGGAGTTGTACTGTAAAGTCCGCCGTAAGCATTTAAGTTTGCTATTCCCGTGGGACCTGTGGGACCTGTGGGACCTGTCGCTCCGTCTGCTCCCGTCGCGCCCGTTGCACCTGTGGGACCTATTGCTCCGTCTGCGCCCGTTGCACCTGCGAGACCTGTGGGACCTGTTGCGCCCGTTGCACCCGTGGGGCCTGTCGCTCCGTCTGCGCCCGTTGCACCCGTGGGACCTGTCGCTCCGTCTGCGCCCGTTGCACCTGCGGGACCTGTCGCTCCGTCTGCGCCCGTTGCACCCGTGGGACCTGTCGCTCCGTCT
>CAMXOH010000161.1 GCA_947245485.1 uncultured Clostridia bacterium
TCAAAAGTATTTATTACAACGTCGTCGACAAAACTCTTGTCCGCAAGATACTTTTTAGCTATATACTCGACACACCACGATATCCTTTTAAAAAACTCATCAAAACATTTGTCGCCGTTTTTAATCCGCTCCAAATAGTCGTTGATTAGCTCGTGTATGTCCATAGTCGATGTTCTCGGTAGATTGATGATAATTTATTTTTAACATAAATCATTATAATTGTCAATACCATTCGCTGTTTTTGTCAATAATTTGTTGAATTTTTGTTTTTGACGGTTGTTATCCCGATTATAGATCGGTACGCTATTGCTTACGCCTAACATTAAGGTATCCGAACAATCGCCGAAACAATGTTCATCTCCCGAATGCAGTTTATTATATTGTTTATATTATATCACAATCATAGATATGTGTCAATTATAAAACTGCTTTTATAAACGCAAAGACCCGATCGCCGAAAACGCAAGTCGGGTCTTTTATCGATATCGATACCGATTACTATTGCGTTATTATAGGCGGGTCCGTCGGAAATATCGGATCGGGTTTAATAGGGTCGATGGGATCGATCGGACCGATCGACCCGCTCCAATCATATTCAGCTCCGTCATTTCCGTCTTCGCCGTTTTGTAAGGTTATATCCAACATTGACGTTCCGATCCCAAATTCCAACTTAAAATTATCGGCATTCCCTCGGTAATAGATCGCTTTTGCCCCGCTACCGCCGATTCCATATATTAAGTTATATTTAGTAGCATCCGATCCGTTACCGCCGTTACCGCCGATAATAGATATATTTTTCCCTTGTACGAATATACGATTTTCACGTATACCTATAAAGATTTATTATAGACTTACAACCGTCAAAAGCCTGTCTCCCTATGGCAGTCACGTTAGTAGAAATATGGTTCACATCTATATAGGGATCCGAATTGATTATTTCCCGCAAATTTTCACACTCGGAAAACATACATATCGGCATCGCAGTAAACGTATCGGGTAGTTTTATCGTGCGTACCGAAGAACCCGAAAACACGCTTTCGGACTTGTATTTTTCAAAATCTTTACAGTCTTTTATATCCACATCGTGATCATTGAAAGTCACGTCGACTTCAATGTTTATAGTGTCGACATCGGCGTATGCAAAAGCACAGCTACGTATATTTATAAAATGATTAGCATTACTATCCACGTGCTTTAATGTTAAAGATTTAAACGAACAAAATGAGAACGCGCTGTCGGATATCTCGAGTATCGGTTTACAGTACTCGGTTTTACGTTACAACAACACGTCGTCGACGGAATACGTCTCGCCGTCCGTGTCGGCAAATGCCGTCGGCTTATTGGCGCAAAGACCGACCAGTAGCAAACATATCGAAACTATCGTGACCGAAACGATAAGCATCGCCGTCATTATTTTCTTTTGAGCTACGTTTTTCATGAGTGTCTCCTAAAAATTATTTATTAAAGCGGTTCCCCGCTGTTTATACAAATAAACCGATACATCTCCGATATATTCTACAGTACCGCCGTCCGCGCGGTTATTGTTCCATTCGGGATTCAACGCATTCAATTCGGCAACGGTCAATCTTGTGTACACACGATTTGCCACACCGAACAGAATACGTCGACCGAGCGACTTAAGCGTTTTAGGCAACACGAGTCCGTCCAGCTTTTCGCACATAGCAAAAGCGTTATTGCCTATCGTTTCGACATTGCTCATACCGTTAACGCTTGTCAATTCCGAACAATTAGCAAACGCATTTACGCCTATACACGTCAAAGTATCGGGAATAAACACAGTCGTCAATTGCATACAATTCCCGAAACCGTTGTCCATTATAAAAGTCACAGGCAACCCGTTATAATATTCTGGTATTACAGCTTCCGTAATATCGGTGTGACGTGCCTTTACCGAATAGCTCGTTTTTTCGGAATCGATCGAAAACAACAGGGTATCATCTATATCGGGCGGATTGTCATACTCGAAAATCGCATTGATAACTATGTTCGACGATGACGGCATAATGTTTGCGTCATGTCTTTGCGGCGTAGTGATATCGTCCGACCATCCCACAAATTTGTATCCGGCATTCGCAACGGCGGTAACGCTTTCCGTCGTTCCGCCCCAAGCTACGGTTTGAGTCGTTTTACCGCTTATCGAACCACCGCCATTCACGCCGTATGTTACCGTTATATTTACTATTTTTCCGAATTTAGCCGTAACGCCAATATCGTTTTTTACAGCCGCATCCGTTCGGCTCGCGGTGGTAACTCCGTCGGACCATTTAATAAATTCATAGCCGAAATCGGGTTTTGCCGTGACAACGGTCGCGCTGTCGCCGTACAAGACCGTTTGTGTCGAGACACCGTCGATCGAACCGTTTTCGTCGGCGGAATAAATTACAGTAAGCTCCTTTCTTTTAAAAACCGCAAAAACGTCGATATTCTTTTTTACGTTCTCATCGATACGCGTTGCACGATCTACGTTGTCCGACCAATGCGAAAACTCGTATCCTTCATCGGGTATTGCGGTAACGGATTCTGCCGAATCGCCCCAATCGATTTTTTGTTCGGTCTTCCCCTCGATACGACCGTGACTCGACGCCGCATACGACAACGCGAGCTGTTTCTTTACGAAAACAGCGGCTATATTAAGGTCTCCGACGATATTTTTATCGGTACGCGTTGCAATTTTAT
>CAMXOH010000162.1 GCA_947245485.1 uncultured Clostridia bacterium
ATAGCGCCCACTGTATTTTGTCCTACGTAGCAAGGCGTAGCCTTATTCAGAACAAGCGTAGCGCCGTGAAGAATCTCTGCCTATTTTAATAATAATGATGAGATTTCTCGCTACTCTCGAAATGACAAAAAACGGAACTATTAAGTTGGCAAAAAACGCCACGATCATAAAGCTTGATAGTTGATATGTTCAATCGTTTAACGAAATCAATTTATTAAACCCAAAATATAACTCGGATCTAAATCAAGAACAATACACAAGTTAGCAAAAGTGTCAAGCGCGGGCATAGCCCTGCCCGAAAGATATTGCGACAGCGTAGCAGGCTTGATATTTACTTTTTCCGCTATTTGTCTATGTGATAAATCGCTTTCGTTTATAGCTTCTGAGAGCCTTTCTCTGATTATATCAATAGTAATCATAAAAATATTATATAGGCAATGCCTAATCTTTGCTTGACAATTAGGCATTGCCTAATATATAATATATAAAAAATATCGAAAGGATACCCATATCATGGACGATATTCCCATAATCAAATCTTGCAAAAACTGCGCGTACTATCGTGCACACTACGCGAAAGACGACAACGGAGTTTACTACGAATTGGAAAAAGGTCACTGCTCGCACAAACAAATCGGTAAAATGCCGTTCAGCAGAATATTCAGAGCGGGCAGCGCATGTAGCCTTTGGATAATGACGACGGATATCAAGCAAAGCGAAAGCTTATATCAAACGGTAAACAAAACCGCGAACCGTGTAAAACAGCTCGCGGCGCATTTGGACTTTAAATTCGACGACGAATGATAACGTTTGCCGACAAACAATTTATAGTTTTCTTATATAATAGGTAGCCTTACCCGTGCCGTGCCGTTCGACAATGTCTTTACGCACAAGCTCCGACAAAGCATTTTCCACGGTAGCCCTGCTTAAATCGGGACAAAGCTCCATTATACTGCGCTTTGTAAATCTCCCCAACGTATTGCGTACGGCTGTTTCGACCGCTTCCGCGCCGCTCACATGCCGCGCGCCGACGATATCCACCCGATCCTCGAAATCTCTGTAAGCCGCCAAAACAACGCTCAAAAAATATTCGATAAACTCCGACGGATCGTTATTATCATCGCTCCAACCTAAAGAGCTTGACTGCAAGGCATCGTAATATTCATGTTTGGTTTTTTCTATTTTATTTTCTATACTTATATATTTACCTATATAATAACCGCAACGATACAGCAAGAGCGTCGTCAAAAGCCTGCTCATACGCCCGTTGCCGTCGTTAAACGGGTGGATACATAAAAAATCAAGCACAAATATAGGTATCAAAATAAGCGGTTCTACACCGCCGTCGCTTAAAGCTTTGCTATATTCGCTACAAAGGCTATCTACCGCATACGGCGTTTCGTACGGCGCAAGCGGCGTAAACCGCACAAACGAACGCCCGTCGGGCGATGTTTCGCTTATATAATTTTGCACGTTTTTGAATTTTCCGCCTATCGCCTTTTCGGAATATTTGTACAGATCTCTGTGGAGCTGTAATATATACGACGCATTGACGGATATATAATCGTGACTTTCGTGAATGGTATTCAGAACATCGCGATACCCCGTTATTTCTTTTTCGTCGCGCGTACGCGGCGTCGTTTTATCCGAACACAGCCGTTTCAATCTCGATTCGGTAGTTACTATCCCTTCTATTTTGTTGGATGCCTCCGTGCTTTGAACTTTGGCGGTCGCTATAAGCTTAGTAAGCTCCGACGGCTTTTGTTGCACGAACAACCCTTGCCTACCTTTAAATTCGTGTATCCGCGCAATATAGCTTATTATTTTTCCGTTCCAATTTGCGGCGGAATATTTACCGTAATCGAAAATCTTCATATTATTTTTACCTAAATACATTAATTTACGCCTAATTTTATCATAATTTAGGCGCAAAGTCAATCATTTAGGCGTATTTTTATGTTAACGGCTTATGCCAAGCGAAAATCTATCCTATCGCTTTCGACACCGACGACGGTTATTTTGACCTTATCGCCGAGCGCGAACCGCGCCCTGCCGCAGGAAATACACATGCGCTTGCCGTCGAAGATCGCCGCGGGCGGGAGCGTATTCATGCGCACCAAGCCTTCGGCGGAGTTTTCAAGCTCGACGAAAAACCCGAAATCGGTAACGGAAGTTATAACGCCGTCGTATTTTTCGCCGATATGCCGCGACATGTACTCGGCTTTTTTAAAGTCGTCCACCTTGCGCTCGCACTCCTGCGCGGTACGTTCGGCTTTGGAACTGCGCACAGCCGCCGCCGTCGTAAAATCCTTGTACTTGACTGCGGCTTTCGCGCCGCCGCGCAAAAACGCCTTGATTATGCGGTGTATGGCAAGATCGGGATAGCGGCGTATCGGCGAAGTAAAATGACAATAGAACTTTTCGGCAAGCCCGAAGTGCCCGCCGTCGGTCGGCTCGTACGTAGCTTTGGACATCGAGCGCAGAGCGACGCGCGCGACCGCGCCGGATATATCCGCCCTAACGTCGGCGAGCATACGCGCGACCTGTGCGGGCGTCGGATCGACGGGACAATTCACCCCCGCCCCGACCGCATCGAGATAATCGTTCAACGCCGCAAGTTTTTCGGGCGACGGCTTTTCGTGCACGCGGTACACAAACGGGATCTTGGCTTTATCGAACTTCTCGGCGAC
>CAMXOH010000163.1 GCA_947245485.1 uncultured Clostridia bacterium
ACTTCTTCTGCGTTCTTTGCGCCAACGTAGTCGAAGAGGTGATAGTTTCTGCCGCATTTAGCCGAAACAATATCCATCATCTTCTGAACTATTGAGGGAGTTGCTTCGTAGTAGCTGTTTGCAGTTTCTCTGTTCTGGAAATAGGTGTCGCCGTTCTGCGCGGTACCTTTCTGAATGGGGTGTTCGGGATTGAGGGAACGGGATTTGAAATCGGCTATATCGTTCCATATGCCCGCTTTATCGCAGATGCCTCTGATTTCGGCATAGTCGTCGGCTTCGTCCCAAACGTCGATTTTAGCGACTTCGTGCGAAGTTCTGAATCCGTCGAAGAAGTTGATAAAGGGAACTCTCGCTCTCAAAGTGGACAGGTGAGCTACAAGTCCCAAGTCCATAACTTCCTGTACGGAAGAGTCGCAAAGCATTGCAAAACCCGTCTGACGGCAAGCCATAACGTCCGCATGGTCTCCGAATATGTTCAGCGAGTGAGCGGCAAGCGCGCGCGCCGAAACGTGCATAACCATAGGCAAAAGTTCGCCCGATATTTTATACATATTGGGAATCATCAGTAAAAGTCCCTGCGAAGCAGTGTAGGTGCTCGTAAGCGCGCCCGCGCAAAGCGAACCGTGCACAGCGCCTGCCGCGCCGCCCTCCGACTGCATTTCAGCAATTTTTACCTGCTGACCCCACATGTTGGTTCTGCCCGCGGTCGCCCATTCGTCCGCAACTTCCGCCATAGGCGAAGAGGGAGTGATGGGGTAGATTGCGGCTACTTCCGAAAAGGCATACGCAACATGGCTTGCGGCGGTATTTCCGTCGATAGTCAATTTTTTCATCAAAAAACCTCCGAATAAAATTTTTTAATTTATATTATAGCGTGCGTAAATCACACTCGCTTAATTATAAAACAAAACGAAAAAAAAGTCAATACGCCTTATCGATATATTTTCTCTATAATATTAAAAAAATTGTTGTTAAAAATTTTTTTTAATGCTATAATTACACGGTACACAAATTTAAAAGGATTTTTATGGAACAACCCAGCGACAGCGTAATACAGTTTGAAAACGTAAAATTTTCATATCCGGGCGCGGAAGGCGCATTTGCCGTAAACGGCGTAAGTTTAAATGTAAAGCGCGGCGAGTTTCTTTCCGTAATAGGACATAACGGCAGCGGCAAGTCAACGCTTGCAAGGTTAATCAACGGACTTTTAGAAGCGGACCAAGGTAAAATTACCGTTTTGGGTTTAAACGTATCGGAAGGTAAAAACGCGCTTGAAATACGCAGGCACGTAGGCATAGTTTTTCAGAACCCCGATAACCAAATGGTTGCGTCCATTGTAGAGGACGACGTTGCGTTCGGACCCGAAAATATAGGAATAGAGCGCGAGGAAATAGGCAGAAGAATAGATTGGGCGCTCAAAGCCGTAGGTATGGAAGAATACAGGCATTCCACTCCCGCAAGGCTTTCGGGCGGACAGAAACAGCGCATAGCCGTCGCGGGCGTGCTCGCCGTAAAACCCGAAATTCTCATTCTCGACGAATCGACTGCAATGCTCGACCCCAAGGGCAGAAGAGAAGTAATCGAAGTCGTTCGCCGTCTTAACAGGGAAGAGGGTATGACGGTAATTCTCATAACCCACTTTATGGAAGAAGCTCTTCTTGCGGGACGCACCGTGGTTATGAACCGCGGCGAAATAGTTATGGAGGGAACTCCCGAGGATATTTTCGAAAACGGCTTTAAGCTCGAAGCATACAATCTCTGTCTGCCGAGAATAACCGAAATAATCAATACGCTCAACGGCGCGGGTATGGATATAAAAAACGTATTGCGTCCCGAAGAACTTTCAGAGCAGATAATAGAAAACTTTTCCGCAAAAGGCATAGCGGCGGGAGTGTCTTCGCCCGCGGCGGAACGCTTAACCGAATGCGGAAATGAATGGGATATAGACGTTAAAAATCTTACTTTTACCTATTCGAAAAAATCTCCGTTTGCTAAAAAGGCTTTAAAAGGCATTAACCTTCACATAGCCGAAGGCGAGTTTTTCGGTATAATCGGGCATACGGGCAGCGGCAAATCTACGCTCGTACAGCACTTTAACGCGCTTATAAGACTTCCGCAGTCCGAAAAAAAGTATCGCAGAAAAAAAGCGAAAAAAGGACAACCGCTTCCCGAACTTCCCGAAATAACAGTCGGGAAATTCGATTTGACGCAAAAGAAATGCGATTTTCGCAGTCTGCGCGCAAACGTAGGAATGGTGTTCCAATATCCCGAATATCAGTTATTTGCCGAAACCGTGTTTGCGGACGTCGCGTTCGGACTTAAAAATTTCAATAAAAACCTTTCGGCGGAAGAAATAGAAAAAGCCGTCAGGGAGAGTATAGAAATAGTCGGACTCGATTATGCGGAAGTTAAGGATAAATCGCCTTTCGATTTGTCGGGCGGACAGAAACGCCGCGTCGCCATTGCGGGCGTAATAGTCACCAAACCGCACATATTAATTCTCGACGAACCTGCGGCGGGATTGGACCCGCTCGGTAAAAAAGAGATTATGGAGCTTTTGCACAAACTCCACCGCGAGTGGTGCAAAACTGTAATCATAGTTTCGCACGATATGGACGAAGTTGCGGAAAACTGCACGCGTACCGCCGTAATAGCGGGCGGAGAAGTAGTAATGTGCGACAGTCC
>CAMXOH010000164.1 GCA_947245485.1 uncultured Clostridia bacterium
GGCTTTCAAAAGAAAACAGAATTAATTTTATTTGCAGGAAGTTATGAATAAACTATACAAAACTCTAATTTACGACAGGGAAGTTTCGCTGTCCGTTTTAGATACCAAAGAGCTTGTAAACGCGGCTATTAAAGTACATAATCTTAACGACGTTTCCGCGCGTATGTTGGGCGGGCTTTTGACGGCGTGCGCGTATATGGCTGGCTGTCTTAAAAGCGAAAAGGGCGGGGGATATAAACGGGCATATCCGCGGCTATATCGACGGCGCGGAAAACGGGCTTAAAGGCGGCACTATGACCGTTATAAAAGAGGACGGGCTGTTTCGTCCGTTCGTAGGCACCAGCGAACTGAAGTGCGAGGATATCTCTGAAAATTTAATGCAGTATTTCCATATCAGCGAGCAGGTTGCAACGGCCGTGGCAATAGGCGTAAGCGTGGAAAACGGCGAGTGTCTTGCCGCGGGCGGCGTGGTTATGCAACTTTTGCCCGGCACTTGTGAAGAGAATATGGACCGCGCCGAAAACGCAATGCAGGATTTTGTGGATATTTGCAAAGTTTTAAAAGAGGGCGGCGCCGACGGGATAATGCAAAAGTATTTTTCTTCCGTTACGGAGGAAAAAGCAATTTATCTTACTTTCCCCGAATATAAGTGCAACTGTTCGCGCAAAAAAATAGAGGGGGTAATTAAATCCCTTGGTAAGAAAGAAGCTATGGATATCGTCGCAGAGCGGGGAAAAGTAGAGGTGCATTGTCACTATTGCAACACGGACTACGCTTTCGGCGAAGAAGATATAGAGGAGTTGTTTTAACGATGGCTAAGACTTTGGACATAGATTTGTCCGACGACAGACTTATATCGATAGCCGCCGACTTAGTCGACGCTCACGATTACGTAAACGCATTGAAAATGCTTAATAAAAACCGCAAGATAAGCGGCGACGACGAAGATTCGCTAATGCTGTACGCGGAAATTTACGACGATTTGGGCTTGTACGAGAAGAGCGTGAACGGCTGGTTTAAGTACCTTGATTTGGCGGGCGATATCGGCGACCTTTCCGACTGTTACGAGGGGCTTGCCGTAGGCTTTATGAATTTGGGCAACGAGCACTACTCGGCGTATTATTACAATAAACTTTTAATGGAAACGGGCGAGCTTGACGACGTTGCCCGCAAAGAAATTATTGAAAACTTTATGACGGAGCAGGAAAACCCTTTAAAATTCGCCTACCCGCCCGAGCTTGCCGACTGTTCTGAAATTTTCGGCAACGGCGTGGAGTTTATGAAGGCGGGGGAGTACGATAAAGCCGTTGAAGAGTTTGACAAAATAGACGAAGGCAACCCCAAATATCTTGACGCGCGCAACTATATCGCTATGTGCAAAGTTATTTCAGATAAAATGGACGAGGCGCGTCAAGAGTGCGAAAATCTTTTAAAAAAGCACCCCGACGACGTGCAGGCTACTTCCACTTTGGCGGCGGTGCTGGGCGAGCAAGGGCTTGCCGACGAGGCGCGCGCGCTTGCGGAAAGGCTGTTGGCTCTGGACGTTAAAGACGGTGACAATACGTACAAAATTGCTACGGTGTGCTGTGAAAACGGTATGCACGAACAGGCGCTGGATACCTTTAAAAAACTTCCGCACGATATGGATTACGACCTTAACGTGCTGTATTTTAAGGCGGTTGCCGCGTATAATTGCGGAAAAAAGGACGAGTGTTTGAAATATTTCGATAAACTTTGCACTGTCTACCCCGAAGCCGTTACCGCGGCGTATTGGTACGGCGAGGCGCGTAAGACAAACGGGGCGGCGGAAGAATTAAGTTACTTTTACCGTATGCCCGTCAGCGTGCGCGAAGCGTCTTTGAAACTGCTTTCTGCGTATTCCGCACTTTCTCCCGCCTATGCTAAAAAACTTGCAAAGCAAATGGATTTGTCGCAGTGCGTCAAATGGTGCTTTGACGAGGGCGAGTTTAGGCGCGGCGGCGAATTGCAGGCTTTGGCGGCGGGCATTGCCGTTAAGTTGGGTATGGACGAGTTGGTGCGCGATTTGCTTTTAAACGCGTTTATAGACGAGCACGTTAAGCTGGAAATTTTGCGTTTGCTTGCTATGCGCAACCGCATAGACTTTTTCAGCGTGGTTATATGCAACGTTTTGCGGCGGGTTACCACGCAAAATCTCGACTTAGGCAGAAAAAAGAGAAAGACGTTTTTAAACGCTTACGCAAGGCTGTTTTCGTCGTTTGCGGTTATAGACGACGGTTACGGTATGAAGTTTGCGGAGGCGGCGGAAGAGGTTTACCGTCGTTTGGAAGCGCGCGGCGGGCTTGACGATGTAAATAACGAGGAAGAGCTTACCGTCGCCGTGTGCGTGGAGTCGGGCGTGCATCCTTCTGAACTCGCCGGCGAAAACATTTACGAGTTTTACGGGGTAAGCGAGGAAAGCGTTAAAAGGTTGTTACAATGAAAATAATCGATTTCGACGGATTGTTCGACGAAAAACTTTCGGCGTATATTTCGGCAAACGCAGGCAAGTATAACGAGGGCGAGTGGGAGGATATAATTCCCGCGCTCTATAAAAAATTCGGCGACACGGTAATAAAATCGCTGGGAGTCACGCCGCGGCAGTATTACGCGGCTATGGACGACGCGGAGCTTATAAAATGTCTTAAAGCGCATTTAAAGCAGG
>CAMXOH010000165.1 GCA_947245485.1 uncultured Clostridia bacterium
GGTTGACGTCGTGCTTTGTAACTCCAATCCCGCGACGATTATGACGGATAAGGCACTTGCGGACGAAATTTATCTTGAACCGCTGACGGTTGACACTTTAAAAAGAATTATCATAAAAGAACGCCCGGACAGCCTTCTTGCTTCTCTCGGCGGACAGACGGGACTTACGCTCGGCTGTCAGTTGGCTAAGTCAGGTTTTCTCGAAGAATACGGGGTTAAGCTAATCGGCGTACATCTCGATTCAATCGACAGGGCAGAGGACAGGGAACTGTTCAAGGAAACAATGCAGAAAATCGGACAACCAGTTGTTCCTTCCGATATCGCTTATACGGTAGACGAGTGCGTTGCTATTGCCGAAAAGATTGGCTATCCTGTAATAGTCCGTCCCGCATATACGCTCGGCGGCGCGGGCGGTGGCGTTGCCAATGACGAGAATGAACTCCGCCTTATTTCTCACAACGGACTTATGTTATCGCCCATAACGCAGGTTCTAATTGAGAAATATATCGGCGGCTGGAAAGAAATTGAGTTCGAAGTTTTACGCGACGGCGCCGGCAACGTTTTAACAGTTTGTTCAATGGAAAACTTTGACCCTGTCGGCATTCATACGGGCGATTCAATCGTAATTGCTCCCGCAGTTACTCTTTCAGATAAAGAATATCAGATGCTGAGAACGGCTTCTCTCAAAATAATATCGGAACTCGGTATAGAGGGAGGTTGTAACTGTCAGTTTGCGCTCAATCCCGATTCGTTCGAATACGCGGTTATAGAAGTCAATCCGAGGGTTTCGCGTTCATCCGCGCTCGCTTCGAAAGCTACGGGTTTTCCCATTGCGAAAGTTTCTACAAAGATTGCGCTTGGATATACGCTTGACGAAATTAAAAACGACGTAACGGGTAAGACTTACGCATGTTTCGAACCTACGATTGACTACGTGGTTGTCAAACTTCCCAAATGGCCGTTCGATAAATTCCTGTACGCCAAGAGAAATCTCGGTACGAGAATGAAGGCGACGGGCGAAGTTATGGCGATAGGAACGAGCTTTGAGATGGCAATAATGAAAGCCGTCAGAGGGGCGGAAATATCCGTCGGAACTTTAAATCTTCCCAAACTTTCAGCGTTTACCGATGAAGAAATTGTAGAAAAACTTTCCGATTTGACGGACGAAAGGCTTTTCGTTGTCTATGAGGCGATTAAACGCGGCGTTGCTCTGGAAAAAATTTATTCGATTACGAAAATAGACGAATGGTTCTTGCATAAACTCAAAAATCTTTCGGATTTCGAAAAAGAAATAGACGGCGTATGCTTGACGAAAGAACAGTATTTACGCGGTAAAAAGCTCGGCTATCCCGATAAAGAACTTGCTTTGCTTTCAAAAAATCCTCTGCCTTTGCATCGCAACGCGGTGTATAAAATGGTAGATACGTGCGGCGCGGAATTTTCTGCGCAAACTCCTTATTTCTATTCGACTTACGACGAGAAGGAGCACGACGAGGCTAAACCCTACGTAAAAAACAGCACAAAGAAAAGAATTATTGTTCTCGGTTCGGGACCTATAAGAATAGGACAGGGTATCGAGTTTGATTATTCATCTGTACATTGCGTTTGGGCGTTGAAAAAACTCGGCTACGAAGTTATAATAATTAACAATAACCCTGAAACGGTTTCAACCGACTTCGATACCGCCGACAGGCTTTATTTCGAAGCGTTGACGCCCGAAGACGTGCAGAACGTTATAGATATTGAAAAGCCTTACGGAGTAGTCATTACGTTCGGCGGACAAACGGCTATAAAACTTTGCAGTTATCTCGATAAAAAGGGAATCAGAATTCTCGGTACGCCTGCGGACAGCGTAGACCTTGCGGAAGACAGGGAGCGTTTTGACGCGCTTTTGGAACAGTTCGGCATTGCGCGTCCTAAGGGACTCACCGTAATGAGCAAAGACGAAGCAGTTAAAGCTGCCGAAACGCTTGGTTATCCCGTTTTATTGCGTCCTTCATACGTTATCGGCGGACAGAATATGACAATCGCATTTACCCAGAACGATATTGAAAGGTATATGGACGTTATTCTTGCCCAGAATATAGAAAATCCCGTACTTTGCGATAAATATCTTATGGGCACGGAACTCGAAGTGGACGCAATTTCGGACGGAACGGACGTATTAATTCCCGGAATAATGCAGCATATCGAACGTGCGGGAGTTCATAGCGGCGACTCAATCGCGGTTTACCCGCCCTATAATCTCAGCGACGCTATGCTCAAAAAAGTCGTTGATATTTCCACAAAACTTGCAATTTCGTTAAAGACAAAGGGATTGATTAATATTCAGTATCTCATTTATCATAACGAATTGTATGTAATAGAAGTAAATCCGAGAGCTTCGAGAACAATTCCGTATATCTCCAAAGTAACGGGAGTGCCTATGGTTGACATTGCGACTAAAATTATTTTAGGCGCGAAACTTAAAAATCTCGGTTACGGAACGGGACTGTATCCCAATTCTCCTTACGTTGCGGTTAAGGTTCCCGTGTTTTCGTTTGAAAAACTTAACGACGTCAACTCTCAGCTCGGACCCGAAATGAAGTCCACGGGCGAAGTACTCGGAATAGGCAAAACAATCGAAGAAGCGTTGTTTAAAGGACTTGTTTCC
>CAMXOH010000166.1 GCA_947245485.1 uncultured Clostridia bacterium
TAACCGCGCAGGTAATAACCATAACAGCAGTTACTGCAAGACCCATACCGAGAGCCGAGCCAGGCTTTTTGGAAACGCCTAAAAACGGACAAATTCCCAAAAATTGAGCAAGTACAAAGTTATTGGCGAATAACGCCGAGAAAATGATACCTAATACGTCCATATTACTCAGCCTCCTTTGCTGTCTCTGCCGTTACGGGTTTCAGCATTTTATGCGCGCGATTATGTTTTAATTTTCTTTCTACAGCGTTGTAGCACACGTTAAAGATTGCGATAAACAATCCGTACGTTAAAAACGCTCCCGCTGAAGAAGTAAAGAACTTTATCGAAAATTTAGATGCGTCCCATAATTCGATTCCGAAGAAAGACGCGCTTCCCAACAATTCGCGGACAATTGCTATCAGTGTTACTGAAACGGTAAAGCCAAGTCCCATAAACAATCCGTCGAGCGCCGAAGCGCCTACGGGATTATGCGAAGCGAAACTTTCCGCTCTGCCAAGAATTATGCAGTTTACGACTATCAATGCCAGGAACACTCCCAAACTGTTGAATAAATCGGGCAAAAACGCTTCCATAAACATACTTACGATTGTAACAAAAGTTGCGATAATTACGATAAAGCACGGAATACGCACTCTGTCGGGAATCACGTTACGGAGCAACGAAATAATTACGTTACTGCACACCAATACGAACAGTACCGCCATACCCATGCCGAAGCTGTTGATTGCTGATATCGTAATCGCAAGCGTGGGACAAGTGCCCAACACCAAACGGAAAGTAGGATTTTGTCTTACCAAACCGTCAAGAGCAATTTGAGAAAATCTTTCTTTTTTCATTATTCAGCACCTCCTTGCGGCAAAGTGTTTCTTGCGTAGTAGCAAGCCGTATTGACAGCGTTATTTATCGCCGTACTGGACATTGTCGTACCGGTTACCTTGTTGTCGCCAAGCTCTAAAGCTCCGTCTATGCTGCTTCCCACGTACCAAGTAGAAGCTTGCGTAGAATTGATAATGTTACTGATATAAGATTGTTCAGTGTTGGAAACAATCGACCAACCCTTTATTTCTCTATCGGCAATTATTACGTTAATCGTTACGGTACCGTTCATAAATCCGCCGTTACCCGTCGCTTCTACGATAATTGCGCCGTCGGTTGACAAGTAAATTTTATTTACAGTACCCTTTTCCGCCGTTGCAAATTCCTCGTTCACTTCGCCCATTCCAGCATATTCGAAAGCTGCGTGAGACTTTTGAATTTGATATTCGAAGTAACTTCTCGACTGAGCTTTGGCAACCAGTTCTTCGTCAATGCCTTCGCTCTTTTTAACTACAGCCGCTTCTTCCAATCTTTCAGCGTGAGTAATACCGTCCTTGACTACTACTATTTGTCTGGCGTCGTCTTCGCCGTAAACGTATGCCGCAAGAGGGTCGGAATCCGCCTTGGTTCCTTCGAAATAGAACGACAATTCTTTATCTCCTACTTTGCACGCTTCGAGATACGCCGAGTCGTTTACTGCAACAAAACCGTAACCGTCGTATTCCGTTCCGAGCAAGGCAACAAGCGCGTCTTTCGCTTCGCTTTCGGGAGTCGATACCAATTTTAATACGTTAATGCAATAATAGGCAGCTGCGTTAATAGCGTAACCGATGGCATTTTCCGTATGCGTAGCTCCGCTGCCAAGTCCCGAACCTTCGGGATTTTCCGGATTCACAACCGTGATAGATTGACCTATAAACCAAGTCTTTTGATGTTTTTCGGATATATTGCCGATAAACGACTGCCCTACGTTTTCCTTAATTGACCAACCTGCAACGGTAGGGTTTTCTCCGCCGCTTACGGCAACGTAAACGGTTACCGTGCCGTTACTGAAACCTATATTACTGCTCTTAGCAGTTAAAATGTACGCTCCGTCGGACGACTTTACCAAATCCAACACTTCTCCGTAAGGAGTTTTGGCGTTTGCAGTATCCAGAGCGGGAGAATCGTCGGCCTTTTTAAAATTAGGATAAATCTTTTGCATCGCTCTGTCGAACTTGACGTCGTCGGAAACGTACAAAAGGTCGTTACAAAGCGCCAGTAAAATTCCGCATACAAGACATATTATCACAAGTACGGCGATTGCTTTCACCGCTTGAATAACAGTACCTTTCTTCATTGCCTTTTCGGCGGAGGCTGTTTTCTCGTTCGTTTCTACAACGTCGTTTTTTACTTCTTTCGACAATTTATTTTGCCTCCTTGACTTTCTTTTATTTTACCGGTTTTACGTAACCGAAAGGTTTACGGCGAATATACAAATCGAATAAAGGAACGAGCAGATTCATAAGCAATATTGCAAACGAAACGGCCTCGCCTTTAACCGCCTTGCGCAGTACTGCCGTCAAAATACCCAGCAACACAAAATAAATATAATTACCGAGTTTAGTATTGGGAGTGGTTACGTAATCCGTAGCCATAAATATAGCGCCTAAAATCAAGCCGCCGGATAAAATCGACGGAAGGAAGGTTTTTAAAGCGGGAACGAATTTACTGCCCATCAACGCGCCGACGAACTGTCCGTTTTTAAAACAGCTATCAATCCAAAAAATAAGTACGGATACAACGCCGGTAGTAAGTATGTATACAAGCGGCCAGCGGAAATTAAGAACT
>CAMXOH010000167.1 GCA_947245485.1 uncultured Clostridia bacterium
GCAGACATTGCGCAGGGCGTTTCTTCGGAAGCCACTCAGTTTTGCGTAACCGACGAGGTTGTGCTTTGGCGCAGCGCGGCAAACAAAAATTTCGACGGTATGAACACCCCGTGGTCAACTAAGGACGCGCAGGGACTTACAATTTCCCAATTCAAACAAAAACGCGGGCTTCCGCCTTCTGAATTTTCCGTATATATCTTAAACGAAAAAACCATTAAAAACGCGCAGGACTATACGGTTACGGCAAACGCCGACGGCACGTATTCTATGACGATAGAGCTAAACGTCAACACGGGCGACGGCGAAACTTCGGCGGATTATTTCTATAAACAGCAGATGCTTGTAACGGGCGGGCTTGACGAGCACCCCGCGATAGACGCAACCCGGGTAAGTTACGTTTTCGATAAGGATTGGCAGGTGCTGTCCTTTAAAATTACCGATTCGTACAGCGCGAAAATGGGTATTTCGGTACACTGTACTTCGGAAACCAACGTTAATTTCAGTTATAAAGAAGAGGACGCGGTAAACAGCTTCTACGAGGATTATTTTAAAAAGTACGAACAGAACTTTACACAGTCGGAAGAGCCCGATTCTTCCGAGCCCAACGCGCTTAATTATCTTGCGGCGGCGTTCGGTAACGTGCTGTCGGAAGGCGCAACCTTTAAACTTGACTTAAACGCCGGCGCGCTTAATTTGGGCGGCGCGGTACACGTAGGGCTTTCAGACGGCGCGCTTAGCGACGTGCGCGCTGAGCTTGGCGATATAAGTATTTTCGTGGACGAAAACCTTACGCTTCGCAAACGGACGGCGAAACGGCAGGTGTTGCAGGGCTGGACGTTAACGCCATTTTGGACCAGCTTACCGCAGGCGTTTTCAGCGTTGAAGGCGATATAACCACGCTAAACTCCAACCTTGAAATTTTTGGTTTGAGTATTGATTTAAAGTTTGAGTTTAACACGGCAAACGGGGTGGAACTTAACTTCGTTGCCGCCGATATTTCTTTTAACGATACCGTTATAAAAGCAAGGCTTGAATACGGCACCGAGCAGGATATTCCCGAGCTTCCCGCCGACCTTGCAAGCTATACCGATATTTTAAACGAGGGCGTTTCTTTGGATATCGCGCTTACCGCCGACGGGTTAAAACTTGACGGTGTTGCGCAGATTGTAATGGAAAACGGCGCGTTTTGCGGCGTTCGCGCGGAACTTGGAAATTTCGGCGTTTATTACGATTGCCCCCGTAATATGCTTTATTTAACGGACGGCAACTTCAAATTTAAATTGTCGCTTGCGGCGGTTTCCGGCGGGGATTTGGATTTAAACGGGCTTTTGGGCTCGCTTGATAAAGATTCGCTTTTATCGCAAATTATAAGCAATATTGCCACGGGCGACGGGTATTTATCCACTAACGCTACCATAGACGTGCTTGAACAAACTATTACCGCTGCGCTGGGCGTTCGTCTTTCTGGCGGGATAGAAGTAAGCGCAAATTTCCGGCTTTTCGGAAAACAATTCGGCTTGACGGCGGGGCTTACGAACGACAAAATAGAGCTTCCTGATTTCAGCGGCTATACCGATATTTTAAACGACGGATTAACTATAGATTTAAGCCTTAAAATAGACGAAGTAACGCTGGACGGTGCGGTATATATAGGACTTTCCGACGGTAAACTTAGCGAAATCCGTGCGGATTTCGGCGACTTGAAAGTATACTATTTCGCAAATTCTAACGAGCTGTATTTCAACGTAGGCGAAATTAAAGCTATGCTTGCGTTGGATAAAATGGAAGACGCTTCCGCGTTGGACGTTCCCGCATTATTCAGCGGCGAAATTTCAGATATAGTATGCGAGCTTTTGGGTAACTTTGCCGCGTCGCTTAAAGAAGTTTCAACCAGCGCTAATATACACGTTTTAGACAGCGTAATTCCCGCTAAACTCACGCTCGATTTCGCGGAGGGGGTAAACGTTTCGGCGGAAGTTTCTTTGCTTGGCATAAACCTTTCGCTTAACGCCGCAATTAACACCGACAATACCGCCGTGCCTGAACTTAACGGCAAAGACGGTTACGTTGACGTGTTGGCGGACGGCTGGCAGCTTGCCGACGCGCTTTTGGGCGAAAAACTTACGGCTACCGTTTCGGGCAACGTATACCGCCCCGACGACGGCGAATATTCCGAAAGCGGCTATCATCAGTATTATTTTAACGCTTCTATCGAGTACGATAAAGGTTACACCCTTAACGCCGACGGCGAAAAGGTGGCAAACGGCTTCCCCGTGCATTTCGACGCGGGCGTGGAAAAAGAAGACGGCACGCGCGAGGGAATGAATTTCTACCTTGACAGCACGCTGTACGTTCATTTCAATCTGTCGCTTATCGCCAAGAGCAAAAACGACGAAAGTTTGTACCTTGACGCGTACCTTATGGACGCCACCCCCGAAGTAACCTCACAGGGTAAAACGGGCGGCGCCTATTATGCGGACGGCGTTTTAGACGTATATTTACTCGTTTCAAAGTTTGCGCCCGGCACGCAGGGTTACGACCCGCTTATGATTTACGCGCCCGTAGACGAGATAATGACCCTCGTTTCTATGGCGGCTTCGGCGGCTAACCTTGATAAGCTGGAATTTAAGGACAG
>CAMXOH010000168.1 GCA_947245485.1 uncultured Clostridia bacterium
GCTCTACCATAGGCGGCAAAACTTTCGACGTAAAGGACTATCCGTACAATGAAAACGGCATGCCGCAGATAATATCTCTCGTCGAGTTTTGTTACTCGTACTACGGAGATAAACAATCCGACTACGGGCTTTACATATACGTCTACAACCCGCAAGACAAGGCAATAGATACGAACACCGACCGCAACAAAATACAGCTAACCTACGGGGACAAGCCGAGCTACGGAAAGTACACGTTAAAGTTTCTCAATTACTCCAAAGACGAAGGCATAGAAGGACGATTCTATAAGTTCAAGATGGAGCTATTCGACGTCGAACGAGCGGATATATTAAAGACATTATCTCCCGACGAGCGCGTGTACAAAGTTAGCGGAATAGAATTGTCCGTCAAGAACAAAGTTACCGAGCATACCACGGCGCAGACGTACACGTATAAAGGCTTTGCAATCGGCTACGGCAGCGAGCTTGCCGAAAGCGACACGCTGTCCTGTAAAGTGGACGGTTTCGACAAGTACATCTCTCTCGATGTAAGGTCTACCTATTGGCGACCGGACGGAACGCACGAAGATCTGCACAGCCGAGATACACTGCACTCGGTTTACTTTGCCGTTCCCAACAGTATAGTAAACGAATACGGCGAAATGACGGGCGTACACGCTACGTGGTTAAACGTTCAGACCTCGCCGATTATAGTTACGGGAAACAAGACCGTTTACAACGCAATAGAACCGTACATTGGCAAACATCAAGATGCGGGCAATTCCGATGACTATCCCGAAAACAAAACGCTCAATTATGCAGTAGTTACCGACTCGGATATGACGCATTACGGACACGGACACTACGGAACATTGGCGTATAATGTATGGACGACTTCTTACGAAGGCTCTACCAAAAACTGTTACGAGCGTATAATTCATGATTTGCGCTATCTTTTCTATGCGGACAACGGCAACGCCGATGCTTACGTTCTTCCTGCCGAAAGACTTGTAGGCGACGAAAAGAAAGGTGTTAAAGGCTGGTTCGAAACATACACGAACAAATACGGCGGAGCGTTAGTTAATAACCGTTACAGTAAAGACTTATTCGATCACGTGGACGACGAGTTTACCGAAGTCAATATAAATGCCAACGACGAATTTAAGCTGTCCGATGTTACGACTACGACGCATTGGTGGAGTTGGTTATTCGGACCGAGCAAGCCGACCGTAACGGGCAGCAATACATACAATATTTCGGCAATAAAAAAAGTAACGACCAAAGACTTCGATGATTACAGCAAAGCGGTGTTCGAGGACAAGTTCTATGTAGATGAAAGCGACTACGACGAGTTTAGGCAGTACGTCATAGAAGCGAGCGCAAAGAACGAAACGGTGTATTTATTTCGCTACTACCAAAGCATATACGACAGTCAAGAAGCGCGGGAGTTCGAGTTCGTCAAAGATTGGGCTATAGCGCGCGGTACGTTTGGGAACTACGAAGAAATAGACACCAACGCATACATAGCTCAAATGTGGGTACAGTTGGATTTCGATATAATAGATCTTACGTTCACGAAAGATAATGTTTCGACTATAATCCCTGTCGTAATGAATCCCATAGACATAGCCGCCGACGCGGACCATCCGGTGTACACGACCGACGACAATAAAGGTCTTTCGTGGTGGCAGATATTGCTTGCAATACTTCTCGGCATACTCGTAATTATCTTACTATGGAAGTTTGCGCCGTGGATACTGACGTTCCTGTTAAAGATAATACTGTTCCCGTTCAAGTTCATAGGCGCTATGTTCAAGAGTATTGGTTCGGCGACAAAACCTATGCGAGAACGCCGTAAACAAGCCAAAGCCGAAAGGAAAGAGCAAAGGCGCATAGAACGCGAGCAAAAGAAACAGCAAGAGCGACAGCGCAAAGCTGACGAAAAGCAGCGTAAGCGCGACGAAAAGCGAAAGCGGAAGGAGCGCGAACGCAAAAGTAAACGTGTATGGAAATGGCGAGAACGAGAGAACAAGCGCGCCAAGAAACAGCAAAAGAAGTTGGATAGATTTTACAAAAAGGATCTTAGGAAAACACAGCGAAGACGGCGCAAGCAGTTAAAGAACAAAGACCCTAAAAAGCTCACGCTTGCCGATCTTGACGGTTTATCCGACGATGTGCTTGCCGAGCTTTATTACGAAGAATACGGAGATGAGGAGTTTTCGTATGACTTCAACGATGAATATCCGTGGAAATAGGAGGAACGGGTTAAAAATGAAACTAATCAAAAGAATAATAGCGGTTACAATACTTGTTGCCGTCGTACTGCTCATCAGTTACTGCATTTACACGGGAGGACAAGTCAATGCGTAGAAGAATATACATAGCGCTGACGGCAGCGATCTTCATAGCGTTGGTTTTGCTCGGCGTGTTCGTATTCAATATCTCGTACCTGCGTTTATTCGAGAGCGGGCGAGACTTCGGTATGTCAATAGCGTACTACTTCGTAAAGCTGTTCGATCTGCCGTACAACGTAACCCCGACGGTAATAGACTACTCGGCAGTTATATCGGATAATCCTAAACTGCCGTACACACCGACCGAAGCCGGCGCGAGCATAACGGAATATTTCGCCGTGTTCTTCGACGCAT
>CAMXOH010000169.1 GCA_947245485.1 uncultured Clostridia bacterium
CAACGCTTCCGCTTCTTTTTTGCCTCCCGCATAGCGGGAGGTTGTCTTTTAGCAATACATTTAACGCCCGACAGCAATAAAGCCGGCGGGCGTTAATTTCAATTTTATTTAATTTTTGAGCGTTCCCGCAAGTTCGGGCAGACGCTGAGGAATATCCCCCGTCTTTATGAAATACCTGTTGCCCGTAACCGCCGCCTCCGTCGTAAAATAGAACAGCGACGGTTCGAGATAGAAATTGAGTCCGCCGAAACTGTTTTGGTTATTCGCATTGTCGACTCCGTTTGCTTCGTCGCGCGCGCCGAGCCTGACGACTCTGTTCGCCACGGTTTTAAGTTCCGTGCTCGAACCCTGCGAACCTTTCAGTACCGCGCAATCCCAAAGTAGAGCTACCGCCGAAACCGCGTCCGAGAGAACTGGGTTTTTCGCATTGTCGAAATAGCAGTATTCGATTAGCGCGACGGCGTTTTCGCGCAGGGACATATTTGTGCCCGTAGAACCTTTGTAATAGTTGTTGTACATATGCATATTCGCCTGACGGGCAAGCGGAAGTCTGCTTTTGCAGTTCTCGTAATAGTTATGGTGGAAAGTCACGTTCGCTGTCATCGAATCGGCGTTTGCGCCGACTAATCCCGTCTTATGGTTGTTGTAATGGTGATTATACGACGAAGTTACATACGAAATGCGCTTGAAGTCGGTTGCGCCGTCGCCTTCGTGCTTATCCTGCTCGTCGCTGACATCCCAGTAATTTATCCCCTCGTTGAAAGTGTTGTGGTGAAGCCAGAAATGTTTATATTCGAAATCGTCCGCAGAGTACTGCTCATTTCCGCCCTCTATACTGCACGCATCCTCGGTATAGTCGTCGAAAGTAAGGTTACGCACTTCGATTGAATTACAGTTGCTCCAAGTGAAACCCCACTGGAAAATTTCCGCGTCCGTGCCTATACCCTCAACCGTTACGTTTTCCGCGCCGTTTATCGCGCAGTTGTTCCAACTCGAATCATACGCGCCGCCCGAATAGCTCGCCTTGCTCGAAAGTCCTTCGAGTACGGAAATATCCGTCTGCAACTTATTGTAACCGCCCTCTATAAGCGCGTCCTGAGTGAGTAAATCTTTGCCCGTCGGCAGTTGCTTTCCGTTTAACCCGACAATCGCCGAAGCGAGCAGATTACCGTCGGAGTCGGTATTCGAATCCGTCTTTTCATAGTTCAGTCCCGATGCCCAGGTAGCCGCAGAAACCCGCCCCACAATGCGGACGTTCAGCGGCGTGACGCACTTACTCGCGTTGGAAAGTATATTCGCTATACCCGTGTAAGTATTTTTACCGAACGTTGCCGTTACCGTGTTTTTGTTAGATTCGTTTACATAAATTATTTTAGCGTCCGTCTTAGGCGTTCCGTCGTCCTTGTATGCGCCGACTCCCTCGCTGAATTTAAAGTGCGCGTAACCCGAACGGTCGTATGCACTGACTTTTATTCCGTCCGTAACAACGCTCTCCCCGCCGCGCTCCGTTTTAAGCGAATAAGTACCCGCTTTAAGTCCTACGATATCGGCGCGAACGGTATCGGAAGAGACAAACCTTATCAGTTCTTTGTCAACCTCTAACCACTCTTCGCCGCCGTTTGCGCGGTAGCTGACTTTCAAACCGTCCGTCTTTTCCGCTTTCCACTCGGCATACATTCCCTCCGAATAACCTTCCGCGGTAACTTTAAACGCGGGTTCTTCGGGTTTGGGTTCGGGTTCGGGTTCAACCGCGTCTATGCGGTAGCCGCAAACCGAGCATTCGTCTCCGAATATCGTGTGCGCCGCCATTCCGGAAACTATATTGTCGCCGCAGGTGGCAACGTGCCAGTGGTTGACAGCGTCGCTCTTCCAGGCGGAAGAAAAAGTATGCTCGTGATTTCCCTCGGGAGCTACGCTTCCGCAAACCGAACAAACGCCGTTTTCGAAAGTGTGCTTAGCCATATCCCGCACAACGTCGTGTCCGCAGTCCGCCGCGTGCCAGTGGTTGAGGTAATCGCTCTCCCACTCGTTTCCGTAAGTGTGCGTATGCGTAACTTTTTCGGCGTAACCGCATACGGAACATTTCCCGCCCGTAAAGCTGTGCGGCTGAACGTCGCTCACTATATCGTGACTGCAAGTCGAAACGCGGTAATGGTTTTTCTCCCCCGCCGTCCATCCCGTAGAAAAGGTGTGCTTATGCACGGCGAACGCGTCCGAAGCGAATGCGAACGTACCCATAACGGTAAAAGCAACCGCAAGAACGCACGCGCCGAACATAACAAAAATTTTTGCAATAGGTTTTTTCATCGAACTCCCCTAAAAAATAATTTCCGCAATACCGCCGCCGACTTTAAAAAGCCGTAAAAACCGCATTAAACGCGCTAAACGGCAATACGCGAATTTTTAAAAAACTTTGCTGTATAAGATTATATAGTATAATTTTTGAAAAATCAAGAGGGAAATTAAAATTAAAAAGCGTAAATTTAATCATAACTACGTGTGCAACACATAGTTTGCACACGCCCTAAAAGGGCACGGTACCGGCAGCGCTATTCGCGCGTTGAAGAGCTGTCAACCGCAACAAGCGCCCCGCTACCGCAAATGCTGTCATTCTTTCGTCATTGC
>CAMXOH010000170.1 GCA_947245485.1 uncultured Clostridia bacterium
GTATGCGCGTTGTAATAGTTGCTACTTGGTAAATTTACGGTACGTTACGGGTATGAAAGGATATACCGTGACGGTGGGCGGCGACGAGCTTTTGGTAAGTCATCCCAAGCGTAAAGAATTTCGGCGCATGTTGAACGACTATTTGGGTGAAAAGTTTTAATGACTCAGCTCGAATTTTACAAGTCGTTTCAATTTATGATCGAGTTGATACTTGCCGAGGCGCTGTTTTTAAAAAACCTTTGCAGGCGGGAATATTTTATACTGCGGCTTATAGCGAGCTTGGCGGTAATATTTTCCGTTTCGTTTTTATTCCCGCTCGCTTCTTACGGTGCGATATACATATCGTTTATGTTTTTCGTGCTGTTTGCCGTAACGCTGTTTGCGTCGTGGTTTTTATTTAAAGAGTCGTTTCTTAAAATACTGTTTTGTTGTATCGCGGGGTATACGGTCCAACATCTTTCGTACGAATTGTACAATCTCGTGCTTAATGTAATGGGTGTCGACGTCAGCTCGTTTATAATGTACGGCAGTCAGTCGGCGGTCGTATTCCCCAATGCGTTCGTGGCGATAGTATATTTTTACGTATATATAGTGATATACTTTTTTGCTGTTTTTTTCTTCGGCGGGCTTATATGCAAAAACGAAAAGTTACAAATAAAGAGCACGTTTATATTCGTATTGGTCGGCGTTTTGCTTGCCGTCGACATAATACTCAATGCGTTTGTGGTAAGCGTTATCGCGCCGGACGCCAACAAGATTTATTTGATAATAGTAGGGCTTTACAATATAATAAGTTGCGTGATAGCGCTGTTTTTGCAATTTCAAGTAACGCTCAGATATAAGCTCGAAGAATCGCTCAACACGATAATGCTCATTCGCCGTAAGGAAAAGGAGCAGTATGCGTACACAAAGGAAACCATCGAGCTGATAAATTTAAAGTGTCACGATTTAAAGCACCAAATCCGCAATATGGGCGACGGTTTGTCGATCAACGAAGAGAGTACGCGCAAGTTGGAGAACCTTATATCCATTTACGATTCGACCGTGCGCACGGATAACGAAGCGCTCGACACGATACTCACGGAAAAGCGGCTTATATGCAATCAAAAGGGCATAAAGCTAAGCTGTATTGCAGACGGCAAGCAGCTCGACTTTATGGTGGAGGAAGACATATATTCGCTTTTCGGCAACATTTTGGATAATGCCGTGGAAGCGGTGCAATCGCTCGATGCCGATAAGCGTATAATAAGCTTGCGCGTGCGCGCCGTCGGCAATATCGTTTCGGTCAACGTGCATAATTATTACGAAAAAAAGCTTGCTTTCGAGGACGGCATCCCGCAAACCACCAAGCCCGATAAAAGATTTCACGGTTACGGACTGAAAAGCGTCAAGTACGTTTGCGATAAGTACGGCGGCGATTTTTCCATAAACACCGACAACAATCTGTTCGTCATAAATATACTGTTTTCGCCTGACGAGTACACGGAGTAAAAGCATGGCGAAAGACCGATGTCGTATCCTTTTTGCCCGAGCGCGTTGCGGATGATTTCACGCAGGCGCTTTTTGCGTTCCGCCGAGCATGGTTAACGTAAAAATGCAAGATTAGTCGTATAAAATGTAAGGTTAGTAATTACGTATTGAATATTTTCGAGCGGTATTGTACACTGCGTTTAAGCTTCATAGCGGGGTATCCGCTTGAAAATATTTTCGGTAAGGAGAGAATAATGAAAAAATGTTCGCTTAAACGTATGTTAACGGCTTTGCTGTTGACTATTGCGTTGACTTTCGGCTCGATAGGAGCGTTTATCGGATGCGGATCGCCGACCGTTCCGCCGGCTCCGCCCGCCGCCACTTTGGAAGATATCGAACTCGATACTTCCGCGGTCAAAACCACTTTCGCTTTTGCGGAAACATTCACTTACGACGGTTTAAAGGTCAAAGCCGTTATGAGCGACGACAGCAAAAAAGACGTGCCGCTCACCGATTGTAGAATATCCGAACCCAATATGGAGATGGAGGGCAAGCGCAACGTAACGGTCACTTATTCCGGCAAGACGGCGCGCTACGCGATAACCGTGAATCCGCGCGTGTTTCCCGAGATAACGGGCGATCCCCTTCTTACCATAGCGGAGGAAAATGCGAGCAAAGCGTTCCGCGTAGAAGCGGAAGATATAGATATGACGGGCGTCGTTAAAGCGAACGGCGTAACTTCGTTCGTAGTCGACGCTCCCGTTGAGTCCGAGCCCGTCGCGCCCGAAACTCCCGAAGCGACAGCCGACGGAGGAACGGAAGAGGGCGGCGAGCAGCCCGATGACGGATCCGAAGCGCCTGTGTACGGCATAACGAGCGGCGGCAAGTATCTTACCGGCTTCGGCGTGCGTTTCAACTACTTCGGCTTCAAAGTCGAAGCGGCGCAGGAGTTTACGGGCGTGACCATGGTCATGCGGCTTGCCAACAGCGGCGAGAGCAATATACAAAATTTGAGCGAGTCGGTAAATATCTTCCTTAACCGTTCCGTAAACGAGGACGGCGATGTGGAGGGACTGCTCGAAAGCACCGCCACCATAGACGCGGGCTTGTGCGATTGGCGCGACATCGTGATCCGCAATCT
>CAMXOH010000171.1 GCA_947245485.1 uncultured Clostridia bacterium
ACTCCAAATAATATAGACGGTATAACTTTACTTGTTGCAATGTTGCGTATTTACGCGGCATTGCGGCGCACTGCGTAAATATTCCGCGGAAAATTTTAAATTTAATATAAGGAGATTGTTGTCCAATGATGGAAATAGAAAAACCGGTAATGACAGTTGAAGAAAGCGGACAAAATGCCAGTATCATAAAGATTGTGGCGGAACCGTTGGAAAGAGGTTACGGCATCACTCTCGGAAACGCTTTAAGAAGAGTTTTGCTTGCCGCACTTCCCGGCGTGGCTGTGGTCGGATTGAGAATAGAGGGTATCCAGCACGAATTTTCAACTATTCCCGGCGTAAAAGAAGACGTAACGGACATTATACTGAACATCAAACGTCTGGCATTGAAATCTGATAATGAAGACAATGATTTCAGAAAAACGATATCGATTAGTAAAACCGGCCCTTGCGAAGTTCACGCGGGAGATATACTTACCGACGCCGAAGTGGAAGTTTTGAATCCCGATTTGTACCTCTGCACTTTGGAAGACGGAGCGGTGTTAAACGCAGAATTATACGTTGGCCGCGGCTGCGGTTACTACTCGATTGAAAAGAACAAGGAACGCAACAGAGAGCTTAAAATAAATTACCCGATAGGTTATATCCCCATCGATTCGTTATTCGGACCGGTTAAAAAAGCCAGTTACAACGTAGAAAGCGCACGCGTAGGTCAGGATATCACGCGCGACAAACTTACTCTCGAAGTCGAAACGACGGGAGCTTTTTCCGGGAGAGAGATAGTGTCGCTGGCTGCGAAAATTATCGAAGATCATATCAAAATGTTTGTAGATTTGTCCGAAAATTTCAACAGAGATATACTTATCCCGCGCGAAAGCGACAATCACAAGAGAGTTTTGGAAATGAATATCGACGATATGGACTTGTCGGTACGTTCTTATAACTGCTTAAAGCGCGCAGGTATTCAAACTGTTGAGGACCTTACTTGCAGAACGGAAGACGATATGCTCAAAGTAAGAAATCTCGGCAGAAAATCTCTCGACGAAGTTATTGCAAAACTTGAAAGTTACGGTCTTTCTTTGAAAAATAAGGATGAATAGGAGAATAGTAAAATGGCATCACATAGAAAATTAGGAAAAGCCACTGATTTGAGATTGGCTCTTTTGAAAAATCAAGTATCTCAGCTTTTGTGGAACGGTAAGCTCGAAACAACCGAAGCCCGCGCAAAAGAAGTACAACAACTTGCCGAAAAATACATTACTCTTGCTGTCAATACTTACAAAGATACCGTTGAAGTAGAAAAAGTAAAAGTTGTAAACGGCAAAGAAACAACCGTAAAGGTTGTTAACGACGGAGCGAATAAACTTGCCGCAAGACGTAGACTTATGGCGAATTTGGCGGACTTGCAGGAAACGCGTTTGCCAAAGGAAAGTAAAACCGAGTATAAACTTCGCACTAAAACCGTTAAACATCCGTTAATCGAAAAAATGTTTAACGAGTACGCTCCCAAATTCGACAAACTTGCCGAAGAAAAGGGACAGCGCGGCGGATATACCGCAGTTTACAAAATGAATCCCCGTCGCGGCGATGCTGCCGAAATGGCGCTTATTGTAGTTTTGTAATCGGACTACGTTTAAATAAAAATCCGCTTTAAAACTAAGGCGGATTTTATTTTTTTCGTTTAGGATACCTCATATTATCGGCGATGCCTCATTCCGTATAAATAAACGGTTGGAAACTTCGGAAGTGTCAGGACTGACTGTCGGCGGACTTGTCGGCGAAATATCCTCGGTCGGCAGTATAAAAAACAGTTCCGCATATTTTCGGTTGATGGACAACGGCGTTAATTTATACAGAAGTTCCGCTGACGGACTTATAGGATACTCCGTATGCTACGATAAAGTGTCCGTATCGCAATCGTCCGCCGCCGTCGATATAAACTTGACCGCAATTCACTGTTTGACGGGCGGTATAGCTGCTATGTCGAAAAATATAGATATCGTAAACTGTTATGCGACCGGCGCAATAACGGCAAGCGGAAGAAATATAAATCCGCAGTCGCAATGTGTGTCCGGCGGAATTCGTTTGGAGTACGGTTTGACGTAGCGTGAACTTGGCGGTAAATTGGGCTACTGTAATCAAACGATAAGTTTTTGGGAAAGCGGACAGCGCGAACCAGACTTGGACGCTTTAGTCGATATAGCCGAATTTTTCGACGTTCCCGTAGGAGTGCTGCTTGGATTGAAAAATTGAATTTATATTTTAATAATCAGTTCTGTTATAAAAACGAATAGCATTTTTAATCGCCGATATTTTTAAAGCGGCGATTTGTTTTCGATAAAGCAACAGACCAAGTTTAACAGGATTTTTGGTATTTTATTACATCGAATCACGCATATAATCGATCGTTTGTCTTATGACGCTCTATGCGTTAAAAACGATCGGCGGCATACTGATGCGAGATCCCGTTTTTCTTAAAGTTAAAATCATTATATCTAAACGTAAAAGTTTTTGTCGGTGTCTCCTAATTATTTGATGTCCCGATTAACAAACAATAGACAAATATTTTTATTTAATATATAATTTTTACGTTAAAATTCGAAACAAACGGAGA
>CAMXOH010000172.1 GCA_947245485.1 uncultured Clostridia bacterium
CTTTTGAGCCTTGACAAGAAAATCATAGTTAATTATTTTACCGTCAATATAGCCTCCCTCATATGTAGAAACTTCAAAATTGAAATACGCTGTTGCGGAATTAGCAACAGCCTTTTCATATTCGGAATCAGTGACAACTAAATAAACATCAATGTCCGATTCTTTTTTTTCTATCCCTTGGGCGATAGAGCCACATAAAATGACAGCCAAATACTTATCGTCAGTTTTAACTTTGTTAATAAAATTGTCGATAGTTTTTTGATGATGCTCTTGCATAAGTATACCTCAAAAAAATTTAATTTATTATAGCATATTAGAATTATTTTCGCAACAAAAAACCGCCAATAGAGTATATGCTCTATCGGCGGTTGCCGTTGTTTAGATTTATAATATTCGGCGTAACCTTTCTACATTGTATTAATGCATCTAACTTTCATTTATATACCGCTACTGTGGCGGTTTTCTTATTCCGTCTTTTTCAACGGTTATCCCTATATAATCTAATGGGATTCTTTTTCGTTATTCAATTTTTTATTCAGTTGTTTTTGTTGCCTTTCGGCTTGCCACGCCGCAAACTCTTTTTGTCCTTCTTCGGTTTCAAAGTAGGCTTGTATGGCGGGCAATAATGCTCTCGCAAGGGAATCGATCTCGAAATCGGGTATCCCCGTGGTGTTCTTTTTCCGTCTTGACATTAACTGTTGGTATTTTCCTCCTTATAATAGTGATACTATGAGCGCAACCGTCTGAACGAGTAAGAGTATAGGCGTTGCCCAAAACAAGAACTTGCGGAAGCCGCGCTGTAACCGTAGTTCTTCGCGCGTGGAATCTAAAAGTTTCTTGCTCTCGTCAAGTTCTTTCCTGACTTCCGTAAAAACTTCCTGCGATTGTACGGTAATAGTTCTACGCAACTCATTTTCCAAAGTAGTTGTTGTTCTTTTTATTGCGTCGCTTGTTTCCGTCGCTATCGTTTTGTTTAATTTCCTCGTTTCGTCTTGCAAGTTCTTCATCTCGACGACTGCGCTCGACACGCTCTCTTTCAGCCTGCTCACGTTGTAATCGTTCTCGCTCTTTAAGCTCTTCACGTTCGAAGTCAAGTCCGCGATGAGCGTATTCTGCTTGCTTATCAAGCCGTTGCAATTCACGCTC
Organism: uncultured Clostridia bacterium; assembly: GCA_947245485.1. GTDB lineage: Bacteria > Bacillota > Clostridia > Christensenellales > Borkfalkiaceae > Coproplasma. The sequence continues at coordinate 1,147 of CAMXOH010000172.1, forward strand.
GACTGCGCTAACGCTTCCTTCAATAGCGAATCCTCTAAGTCCGCTCGTTTCTCTTTGTTCAGTTCCCTCAGCCGTTCCAACGGCGACGGTATCTGTACGTCTGTTGTTTCCTGTGATTTGTTCATCAACTTTCTCCTTACAATAATTTTCTCCGAGTTTCAGCCCTCGAATAGCTTTCTTCTTGTGCGGATGTAAATACGAATATTCCGTTTTACTCCGTGTTACCGTAACGCCGCAATCTTTCAAAAAAGCAATAAATTCTTCCTGCGTGGTCGAAAATTGCTTTGCCGCTTCTATTACCGTTCGCAGTTCTTCTTTCCACGAATTTCCACCTTTTAAGATGACGTGCCGTTCTTTTGAAGTTCGGCTGTGTTCGGCTCTTTTGCGGAAGTCCGTTTTTGTGTACCCGAACTCACTACCCAAACGGTTGGCTTCGTCTTTCATTTTCGTGTAATCGCTTTTCGTAAATCTTAACTTCTTACCGGTAATCGGATTTACGGCGTTCACGATAATATGACTGTGTACCGTCTTTGTGTCGGTGTGAGTCGCTATAACACACTCGTCGTCGGGGAACAGAATAGCCGCAAGTTCCTGCGCGTACAAATGCGCTTGTTCGGGGCTCACGTTGTCTTTCCGAGCGCACGATAACTTGAAGTGATAATATTTGCGCTCGTCGAATTTCTTTCCCTTATTAAACCGTCGCATTGTATCTGCAAACTGCTCGGCATAATCTTCGTCCTCGAATAAATTTCTTACGCTTACAAACGCCGCTTTGTCCTCGCGGGTTATGTAGTCTATCGCTTTCTTCGGCGTACTCTTGCTCGATAATCCTTTGAATAACGGCAATCTCATTCACCTCCGATAGCGGTAGATAACTTACGATAAACGCGCTTGCATTCGTCCACAACCGATAATAATTCCTGCTCGGTTATGTCCCCGAAGTAGTTGTTCTTCACGGCTTGATTTAGGTTATTTCCTTGCCGTTTCAACTCCGCTAAAATCTCGTATCCGCTTGTGATACTGACGATAGGTTTATCCGACAATGCGCGTATAAGGTAGTCCGTTTTGTTCAATCCGCTTGCCGTTACTTTCTCGTCTAATAATCGTTTTTCTTCTTCCGACACTCTGAAAGAATAGGCATACGGTCTTGCTCTGTTTACTTTCTTTTCGATGTTTTTTACCTCCAAAATTTTTATAATAGTAATGTTCGTCCACAGACAAACAAAAGGGTCTTAGGGGAAAGAATTTCCCCTAACGAGGCAAGCGCAAGCGCGGCAAGTGGCTTGCCACTTGCGTACCTCGCCATACCGCAAAACGGTACTATGGTGGTCTGATAGTCATAATGATTTCCTCCGTGATTTTATATTTATCTCGTCCACGCGAAAGGTGGTAGATAGCGTAAAAAGGGCACAAAAACCTGCTAAGATAAAGTCAAGCGGTTGTAAGCAGGTTTTAAAAAATTAT
>CAMXOH010000173.1 GCA_947245485.1 uncultured Clostridia bacterium
GAAATAGCGTATAATGTGAATGAAAATGCGGGGGTGGTTACGTCCGCTACGACTAAAATTCTCGAGGACGTAACGATAGAATACGATTCGCAAATTACCGAAGGTCGATTCGCCGGCTACGACAACATGGATAATCTTACTTCGGTGAGCAATGCCGCGGGAGCAAAAACATATTACTATTTTAATTCGGACGGTTTGGCTCTTGCCGTTATGGACGGCAAGGGAAATATGGAAGTTAACAGTTTGCGTTCTGAAATTGATGAGAATAATTATAGCAGTACTGTTATGCAAAAAACGGCGCAGGTGCTTTACAGTGCGAATACGGCGAACTATGATCCACCGCACAGCCATTCGGCATTTTCGCCGAATATGTTTTCCGACGGCGACGAAATCACGGTAGTATCGGATAGATATGCGCAAAAAGGTTGGTATGTGTTTGCCGTATGTTTAAACGGGCCTGTTTTATCGGGTAAGCATTTTAATAATATCGAGATTGCGAACAGCCGATTTATTCCCTATCTTGCATTAAAAGTAACAAAAACTTTTAACGACGGAAAGGAAGATGAGGTGGATTTTGTACGCGTCGATTCGGGTGCGTCCGGCAGCAGTAAAAATGTAATGGCATTTTTGCCGTATTATGTAGGAAGCGACGTCGGAAGCGTAAAAGTGCAGATCGTAACGAAAAATAATCCGAGCTTTATTTATTTCAATAGCTGGACGGTATTAAAAGCCGCCAAAGGCTCAAGCGTAAAGGTTTATGACACGGATAAATCAATAACCGAGTCTTATCAAAACGGTTTGTTTACAACAACAACATCGGATATAACCAAGCTTAAAAACAATACGCGCAAAACCGTTGCGCAACGCGGCACGGCAAGCAAAATCGAAACTACAATAACATACGATGGCATCAGTCTTTCGAGTAATACAAAGGTATTTCCGGAGCGAGTCGTCAAGGAAGAAGATCAATATCTTGAGCGTACGTACACATACGATAATTGCAGTAACGTAACGAGCGAGGAGATAAAAGATCTGTCCACGTCGAAAATCATGCGGCGGGAATATACATATTCCAATTCCAATACCGCGCTTAAAAATAATAATGCGCCGTTAAGCGAAACAGACGAAGACGGTAACACGTATAAATACGAAGATACGGGTACGGGCTATTTGAAGCGCATGACTTTTCCGCCAATAAGGGAGATCATTCCCGGGACATATTTCCCCGGGCAAGATATAGATTACGCATACAGCGGAATCGACGGCTTGTTAAAATCAGTAACGACGCCGGCGCGGAACGACGTGGGCGAGTGCGAAAATAAATTCTCGTATAACTTGGGCTATCTCACCAAGCTAAATCATTTCGGCTGCGAGTATAAATTCAAGTACGACGGATTCGGAAGAATGACCGAAATAACTGTCGGCGACAAGCTTTACAGCAAGACTGCGTATACGGATAACGGAACGGATATAGACGGAGTGTCGGGCGCGACAAGCAAAACCGTAACCGCGTATTACGACGGAACGTATATCCGAGTGCCGTATACGGGAAGATCGAACTGCGGCGACGGTTCTGTTGCTTCGATCCCGACCGCGCATGCTTTCGCGTCGTATTACAATAAGTACGGCGAGCTAATAAAAGTGCGCTACGCAACGGACGTTACGACGGACTATGCGTTTTCGGAAGCGGACGATTATGTTGCGGTAGAACAAATAAATACATATGACCGATGCGCGGTCAAATACACAATAGGCACGACGGTATACGAATTAGATTACGACAAATCCACGGGCGAATTGCTAAAGCGCACGGAGTACGAAAACAACATCGAAAGATTAAAGCTCGAAATAACCGATCATGACGGATTCGGCAGAGTGTCGGGAATGAAATATTCGTTAGACTGTATGGAAGCGCAATCGTATAAGTATGCGTATAAATCGAACTACGACGACAGCATAAAATCGGTGACGTTGCCCAACGGAAAAACGGATACGGTAACGACGGATAATTTCGGAAGGATAACAAACCGTACTCTCAATGCTTCGTCCGCGTTGCAAGATATAATAGCGTATAAAACGTCTAAAGCCCAGCACGGCACGACAAACAGTTACACAACGCCGCTCATTTCTCAAATGGAATGCAGGGTGGGCTCTACGGTAAAAGCAAGATATATCTACGAATACGACGTGTGCGGGAATATCACGGGGATATACGATTACGGAACGTTACTTTCTTCGTATGAGTACGACGGACTTAATAGACTTATCCGCGAAAACTGCGAAAAAGACGACACGGTAACCGTAATTACTTATGACGACGGCGGGAATATAAAAGAAAAACGCATATACGAATACGAAGATCATAAATATACGGAGACCGATGACTTATTGAATGTAAATCCGGATAAAACTATTACTTACGGTTATTCGGAAAGCGGGAATAAAGACAGACTGCTGTCGTATAACGGTACGGAAAATATCACTTACGACAGTCCCGGCAATCCCCGTCAATGGTTCAAACATGGAAGGGATAATTCTTCTCTGCGGTACGGT